>NZ_JBHSHJ010000002.1:0-414156 GCF_042652905.1 Giesbergeria sinuosa
TTGTGGCGCCCCAGCTGTATATTGCCTGCGGAATCTCGGGGGCGATCCAGCATTTGGCGGGGATGAAGGACAGCAAGGTGATTGTGGCGATCAACAAAGACCCGGAGGCGCCGATTTTTAGCGTGGCCGACTATGGGTTGGAGGCAGATTTGTTCCAGGCTGTGCCGGAGCTGGTCAAAGCGTTGTAAGCCGTCACAACGGCCAAAAGGGGGCATGATGCCCCCTTTTGTGTTTCAGGTGCAGGAATAATAAGCACGGTGTGATCTTCATCCATCGTTTGTGGTGTTCTTGGCCCAAGCAGTCAAAAGGAGTTAAGCCATGATGGAATGGATGCCGTTTCGTAAACTGGTATGGGGCGCTGCTCTGTGCGCTGCCACTTGGGCGGGGCCAGCCTCTGCTTGGGTGATTGGGCAGGTGGCACCTTTCAGTGGTACCCAAGCCACACAAGCGCGTGCGTATGCCGAAGGAATGCGCCTGCATTTTGATGAACTCAACAAAGTCGGAGGCATTCAGGGTGAAACATTGACCTTGGTGACCGAAAACGACCGTGGTCAGCCAGAAGAAACCGTCAAGCTCACCCGCAAACTGTTGGCCTCCAATCCGGTGCTGTTGGCCGGTTATTTTGGCGACGGTAACTTACGTGCATTAGCCGACAGCCATTTACTGGAGCAGTCTGGGATCAGTCTGGTGGGTTATCGCGGGGTAGATCCCAGTATTTGGAAAATCCCCCAGTTTTTCAATGTTCGGGCCAGTACGGCCGACGAAATGGCCAAGATTGCCAGCCACTTGGCCACTGTGGGCATCACCAAGCTCGGCCTGTTTTATGAGGATGGGCCAGGCTCTGCGGCCATCGTGAATATGGTGGAGGCCTCTATCAAGACATCCGGTGCGAGTCTGGTAGTGCATGCCATGCTAGAGACGAAAGGGCAACGCACAGCCGATGCTGTCAATAGCATCACCAAGGCTAAACCGCAGGCTATCTTGGTGGTTGCCTCCAGCGTGGCTACGGCAGCGTTTATCGAACATTACCGCATGGCCGGTGGTACGGCGCAGATCTATGCCAACTCTGATGCCGATATCGAGCAGTTAATCAAGCGTCTCTCGGTAGAGCATATGAGTGGCATTTCTATCTCTCAGGTGGTGCCCACTCCCTACCGGGTTTCGGGGCGCTTGAATAAAGAATTTCGTGATCTTGTGGCGGCTCGGGGCGATAAGCTGCAAGAGCCGGTCAGCTACGCCATGATGGAAGGCTATATCAATGCCAAGGTGATTGCCGAAGCTCTGCGCCGCCTGCCCAAGGGGGCTTCGTCCGACAAGGTGGCCGCTGCTTTGCGCAGCATTCATTCTCTGGACTTGGGGGGATACTGGATCACCTTCAAGCCTGCTGCGAACCAAGGTTCGCGTTTTGTCGAATTGTCTATTGTGAATTCAGCGGGTCGGATCAGCCATTGATATGGTTGTTGCCAGCGCCCGTTTGTGGATATCCCTTTCTCGTTGCATAGGAAAAATTGAGCCATGAGTTACACCGCCCCCGTCAAAGATATGTTGTTCGCTATGGAGCATCTGGCCCAGCTTGAACAGATTGCCCTGATCCCCGGTTTTGAAGATGCTGGTCTGGACACTGCGCAGGCCGTGTTGGAGGAGTGCGCTAAGTTCAATGAAGGTGTCGTCGCTCCGCTGAATTGGGAAAGCGATAAAAACCCCTCCAGTTGGCAAGAGGGGGCCGTTACCACCTCGCCCGGCTTCAAGGAAGCCTATCGCCAATTCACTGAGGCGGGCTGGCAAGGCTTGCAGCATCCCACAGATTTTGGGGGCCAAGGTTTGCCCAAGGTGATTGGTGCCGCCTGTGCAGAAATGGCCCACAGTGCCAGCATGAGCTTTGCCCTGTGCCCCATGCTCACCGATGGTGCGATCGAAGCCCTGCTCACCGCTGGCTCCGATGCGCTCAAAGCCACCTACCTAGAAAAACTGGTCAGTGGCGAATGGACAGGCACCATGAACCTGACCGAGCCCCAAGCAGGCTCTGATCTGGCTGCCGTACGTACCCGTGCGCAAGCACAGGACGATGGCAGTTACAAGATTTTTGGCACCAAGATCTTTATCACCTATGGCGAACACGACATGGCCGAGAACATCGTCCATTTGGTGCTGGCACGGGTGCAAGGCGCACCCGAGGGCGTCAAAGGCATCAGTTTGTTTGTAGTGCCTAAGTTCTTGGTCAATGCCGATGGCTCTTTGGGCGCGCGCAATGATGTGGAATGCGTCAGCATTGAACATAAACTCGGTATCAAGGCCAGTCCCACAGCAGTATTGCAGTTTGGTGATCATGGTGGTGCTACCGGCTACCTAGTGGGCGAGGAAAACCGGGGCTTAGAGTACATGTTCATCATGATGAACTCGGCCCGCTACGCTGTGGGCGTGCAAGGCATTGCCGTTTCCGAGCGTGCCTACCAGAAGGCCGTACAGTACGCCCGCGACCGTGTGCAAAGTCGTCCTGTAGATGGCAGCATTAAGGCCAGTGCGCCCATTATTCAACACCCTGATGTGCGCCGTATGCTCATGACCATGCGTGCCACTACCGAGGGCTGCCGTGCTTTGGCCATTGTGGCTGCTGCTGCCTATGATGCGGCCCACCACCATCCAGACTTGGCTATTCGCCAACAAAACACCGCCATTTATGAGTTTTTGGTGCCTTTGGTCAAGGGCTACAGCACAGAGGCCAGCATCGAAGTAACTTCGTTGGGTGTGCAGGTGCATGGCGGCATGGGCTATATCGAAGAGACTGGGGCTGCCCAATATTTTCGTGATGCCCGCATCTTGACCATCTATGAGGGCACCACCGCTATCCAAGCCAATGATCTGGTAGGTCGCAAAACTGTGCGCGATGGGGGCCAGACGGCACAGACCATTGCCACCCAGATTGCACAGACCGAAGTGGATTTGCAAGACAATGGCTCACCCGCCGCCTTGGCCGTGGCACAGAGTTTGCAAGCAGCCCGCCAAGCATTTAGCGAGGTGGTGGATTTCATGCTTGCACATGCCAAAGCGCAACCCAATGCTGCGTATGCTGGCAGCGTACCTTATCTGTTGCTGGCCGGTAATTTGGTAGCTGGCTGGCAATTGGCCCGCAGCCTGTTGGTAGCGCAAGAATTGTTGGCCCAAGGTCAAGACGAGGCCTTCATGCGCACCAAGATCACTACGGCCCAGTTCTATGCCGAGCACATCTTGGTCAAGACGACCAGCCTGCGCGACAGCATTGTGCGTGGTGCAGCCAGTGTGACTGCACTGGAGCCAGACGCTTTCTAACAGTGCATGCTACTGGCCGTCAGGTCAGGCTGGAGGAGCGCATGGCGGGTGCGGCCTCCAGCATGCGCGCCACATAGCGTGCAATCAAATCCACTTCCAGATTGACCTGAGCGCCTGCATGCAGATGTTGCAATGCTGTATTTTGCACGGTGTGTGGAATCAGATTGATGCTGATTTCACAGCCATCGGGTTGGTCTGTAGTGCGGTTGACAGTCAAGCTGACGCCATTGACCACAATCGAGCCTTTGTACGCCAGAAAACGTGCCAGTTCGGCGGGTGCCAGCACCCGCAGCTCCCAGCTCTCACCCACCTGTGCAAAAAAGGTGACCATGCCCAACCCGTCTACGTGGCCTGAGACCAAATGCCCACCCAGTCGGTCATTAGCGCGCAAGGCTTTTTCTAGATTGATGGGGCCTTCGGCATCCAACCCCGTGGTCTTGTCCAGCGATTCTGCAGAAATATCAATGGTGAACAACTGCTGCGCCACGTTCAGGGTGGTCACAGTCATACAAGCTCCATTGAGTGCGATACTGTCACCCAGACCCACATCATCCAAATAACCCGCAGGGGTCTGAATGGTGAGGCGCTTGCCATGGGAGGGGGCTTCGCCCAGCGATTGCACGGCGGCGATACGCCCCATGCCAGTGATGATTCCTGTAAACATAACGCAGATTGTGGCTTAAAAATCTGCTCGCCCTGGTGGACGAGCCAGTATCCGTAAATCTGCTCCCAGACGCTCTACTGCACCAAACTCCAACGGCTGTCCCTGTGCCAGCATTTCCAGTGGCCCTAGGTCGGTCATGCCCCGCCCAGTGCCCAGCAGTAGCGGTGCTAGATACAGCAGTAGCTCATCGACCAATCCTGCCCGCAACAGTGCCCCGTTGAGTCGTTGACCAGCTTCTACATGGAGTTCATTGATGCCATGTTCTCCCAAGTGACGCAGCATCTTTGCCAAATCCACCTGACCACCAGGCCCAGGCAAGGCCACCACACTGGCACCACAGGCTTCCAGTGCTGCTTTGCGTTGCAAGAAGGCGGGATCTTCAGACAGGCTGCTATAGATCAAAACCCCTCGTGCTGTTGCAAACAGGCGTGATTCGGGTGGGGTTTGCAAACGGCTGTCCACCACCACGGCTTGCGGTTGGCGTGGTGTGCTCAGTTCGCGCACATCAAGGCGTGGGTTGTCGGCCAGCACTGTGCCACTGCCTGTCAGCACCGCACAGGCCCGCGCCCGCCAAGCGTGCCCATCTGCTCTGGCAATAGATGAAGTAATCCATTGGCTCGCACCATTGTGCAATGCGGTGGTGCCATCCAAAGAGGCGGCTACCTTCAGCCGAACCCAAGGCGTGCCGCGCACCATGCGACTGAAAAAACCGATATTCAATGCCCGCGACTCTTCGGCTCCTGGCCCTATCTCTACGTTCACGCCAGCAGCCCGCAACCGTGCGAAGCCTTTGCCACCCACCAAGGGGTTGGGGTCTTCCAGTGATGCCACGACCCGTCCAATACCCGCAGCAATCAAGGCATCACAACAAGGCCCGGTTCGACCGTGGTGGGCACAAGGTTCCAACGTCACATAAGCAGTGGCTCCGCGTACATCGTGGCCTGCCGCAGTGGCATCACGCAGTGCCATGATTTCGGCATGTGGGCCACCAGCCTGTTGTGTATGGCCTTGTCCTAGGATTTGGCCATCGGCAGTGGTAATCACACAGCCAACGCGGGGGTTGGGATTGGAGAGCATCAGGGCGGAGCGGGCCAGTGCCAAGCACCTCTCCATCGGTTGTAAAGATTCAGGCATAAAACAAAAAAGAGTCTATGGCCTAAGTATCTACCGTTCAGTCGGTCAAGTGCTGCGCTTGTCGCTTCCGTGGTTCCTTATGTGCAACAGAGCTGCTAACCTCGCCTCATGCTGCTGAAAAAACATTTACATGGGTTCACTCTGGTGGAGTCGCTCGTGGTGGTCTCTATTACGGCCATCTTGCTGGCGGTGGGGGTGCCCTCTATGCGCTCTATAGCCGAGCGCAATGCCATCTCCAGCCAAGTCAATAATTTTTTGGGTGTATTGATTTTTGCCCGTTCTGAAGCCATCAAACGGGGGGCCGAAGTGGTGGTTTGTCGCAGTGCCAATGCTGAAAGCTCCGCTACGCCTACTTGTGCTGCCAGTGGTACAGGTTGGGAGACTGGTTGGATTGTTTTTCTCGATCGCAATGGTGATGGACAAAACGCAGCATCACAAGGCGATGTGCTGTTGCGCGTACAAGGCCCAGTGAGTAACAGTGGTGGTGTTGAGCAGATTAGTTTTAGAAAACTTGTTTTTCGCTCTACAGGTTTGTTAAGTAGCGGGGCTTCAAGCTTTACTTTTAACTCCAAATCATTGGATTCTACCCAGCGCCGTAGGGTGTGTCTCAGTTTTACAGGGCGGGCAAGGGCTACTAATAATCCTACAGAAGTATGCCAATAACCATGATAAAAAATAATCATATTTCTGCCGTGGCAAACCTCAAGCAGCAGGGGGCTTCTCTGCTTGAGGTTTTAATCACTATCCTCATCATGTCTTTTGGTTTATTAGCACTTGGTGGGCTTACTACCGCTTCTTTGCAATACAACAAAATGGCACAATTCCAGACCATAGGTTTGCAACTAGCCTCAGAATACGCCGACCGTATGCGCAGTAATGTGACTGCGTTCAATGCCAATAGTTACAATATCACAGCCGCTTACACAGGAGCATCTGCCAGTGTTTCTGTCCCATCTTGTGCCAGTACCATTTGCACAACGGCTGAAATAGCGGCAATTGATATCGCCGAATGGACAAATGCTTTGCGCAGACGTCTGCCTGGTGGAGCCGCTTTCGTACAAAGAAATGGAAACATGGCCGTTGATATTTGGGTCATGTGGGTAGACCCCAGCCTGCTCTACACTTCTACCAGTGGCAATAGCGATGCAGCTGTTGCTGCTGCTGGTAGCAATTGCCCTGCTGCCGCTCTGACCAGTTTACCCACAGGTGTCACAGCTCCCCGTTGCATGTATTTTCGTGTAAGTTTATGACATACCAAACAATAATGCCTAAGCAGGGTGGCCGCACCTTGTTAGAGTTGATGATCAGTATCACCATCGGCCTGGCTGTATTGGCTGCGTTGATGACTGTTTATATTTCTACATCTTCTACCAGCAGGCAGTCTGCCAGCGTTGCTCGAATGAGCGAGGATGCTGCTATTCTCTTCAGTTTGTTAGGGGTTGATTTGCACACAGCAGGCTTTAGTCCCCCTCGTTTGCTGGTGTCTCCAGGGGGGGCCATTGTCAATGGTGTCAAAATGACGACACCAGATCGCAATTTTGTGGGGGCCGCCATACGCGGGTGTGATAAGGGGTTCACCGATGCAACTAAAAAAGGAGCATTTACCGATTTGGCTTGTGCAGATATCTCAGGGACGGGTGCTGCATCCTTTGCCATACGCTTTGAAAGTGATCCCGCCAATGGGCTGGTGAACACCAGTCCAGTCACTGTGTCTGGGGTGGTTTACCCATCCAACTGCTTGAATGAAGGTGTGAAGATAAAGCAAAGCTCTGCGATTGATCCAACAGATGCCGCACGCAATTATTTTCTGGTGGATTCACGTTATTTTGTGGGTGTCAGTGCGAGTAGTAGCACCACAGAAATGTCTTGTGCTGGAATCGTAGATGGTGTGGCAGGCACAGATTTTAACCCTCAGCCTTTAGTCCAATATGTAGAGAACATGATCATCAGCTATGGCGTAGCACAGGACGCTATCAGTACCGATGTGGTTCGTTACATGACAGCCAAGCAAATTGATGATGAGTTGACTGGTGACGTAGATGCCCGCTGGGCCAGAGTGGTTAGTGTAAAGATATGTTTGCTGATGATGGGTTCTGAACCAGATGCGAGTGCAGTCGGCTCTTATATAGATTGTGCAGGAAATACTGTCACCCCGACCGATGGTCGGGCACGGCGTGCGTTTTCTAGTGTGTTTGCCTTGCGCAATCGCAGTGGCTTAGCCACAGGAGGTGGCGCATGAATAACATAGTCGCCAAGCCTCAATGGCAGAAAAAAACAAAAAACCAACAAGGTATTGTGTTAGCTATATCTTTGATACTGTTGGTAATTTTATCAATGGTGGCAATTTATGCTATGCGCAGCAGCGTTTCTGGGGAGCAGGTGGCAAAAAACATCCGATCCAGTGAAATTGCTGCCCAATCGGCAGAATTTGCACTTCGATTTTGTGAAGATCGCGTTCGTTATGGTAATTTGACAGTCAACGGCGTGACTATCAAGGTGCATGAGCAAACCCTCAGTGAGCTGGATTGGAGCAGTGAGTTAGCTGCTGCTCGTAAAGAGTCTAAGCTTCCTATGGTTTGGAATACAAAAACCAATTGGGCTATTTCTAATCCCCCGTCCAGTAGCGATAATGTGTTTAGTATACCGATTGCGATGCTGGCAAATGAGAACATGCCACAAATTACTGAGCAAAAGAAGGCACCTCGTTGCATGGTCGAGTTGTATCGGTTGCGCCGTGCTGAGCCTGATGTCACCCTCAGTGATCCCTACCTGATTACGACAGTAGGCTTTAGCCCAGACTATGAGGAAGACTCTTCTGGGCGGGCTATTGCCGGTAGTCAATATTGGCTTCAATCCATTTTTCGTCCGTGAGGAATAAAATGAAAATCAATCATATTAAGTCAGCCTTGTTGTTGGTGGGTTTTTCCTTTTTTCCTGGCGTAGGTTTTTCTGTCATGATGCAAAAACCTATTCAAACGGGAGGAAGTGTGGTTCCACCCAACTTGATGTTCACCTTGGATGATTCAGGCTCCATGCGTTGGGAGTGTCTGCCTGATTCTTTGTGTTCTGGCAGCAAAGATGTTGGCACTATTCCAGCACAAAGTAGCAGAACCAATAGAGATGGTGTCGCCATCTATGATGATGTGGATGTCACAGCAGATGAAGTAGTTTATGAAAGAGTTTGTGTCCGTTGGCGTTATGGAGAGTGCCGGGACTGGGATGATCAACCAACAGGTGAGATAAGAACCACTGTTTTGCGGGCTGCATCCCCCAATTTATTTGCCAGAAAAATGCGCTCTGGTTGGAATCCGTTGTATTACGATCCTAATACAAGATACCGTCCTTGGCTCAAAGAAGATGGTGTGACAAGATACGCCAATTCAACGCCATCTGCGGCCCCTATTGCTCCAGGAAGTACGGAGACACAAAATTTAGAAGGTGTCAGAAAAATCGAAGAAGTTTGGTGTACCGGAACAGGTAGTAGTGCCTGTTATGGAAGTAGTGGTGTTTATCAAAACGTGAGAATTGCACAGTACTACATTAAAGACCCGAGTCAAGATGGTTCTCAAACGAGTCACTATACTAAATTTACCATTTCTTCTGATCAAACGTTTCCTACCAAAGGCGTCAATAGAACCGATTGTGCTGGAAGTACCTGTACTTACGCAGAAGAAATACAGAATTTTGCCAATTGGTTCACCTACTATCGATCACGGGCATTGGTTGCTATTGCAGGTACCGCAGAGGCATTTGCAGCAGTTCCTGTAAGCTATCGGGTGGGTTATGGACGTATTAATGATAGTACGACCACTTCTATTGATGGTGTAGATGCAAAAACTTTAGCCAAAGGTGTTCGGCCATTCTCTGGAGCTGATAAAACTGCATTTTATAATTGGTTGTTTGCACGGACGGAGCCCAGTGGTAATACGCCCCTTCGGCGAGCTATGGACGATGTAGGTCAGTATTTTTCTCGATCAGACAATAAAGGGCCGTGGGGTGCTGTGCCAGGCACGGAAGACACGACAGCCCATTCTGCTTGCCGTCGCTCTTTTCATATATTAATGACAGATGGTATGTGGAATAGTACGGGCGCTACTGTGGCGACAGGTAATGTAGATAATGCTGCTGGTGAAACGATTACTGGGCCTAATTCGCAATCTTACAGATACAGTCCAGCAAATCCATACTCTGATTCTAATAGTGATACCTTGGCAGATGTGGCCATGTATTACTGGAAAAAAGACTTGCGTTCGGATTTGGCTAATGCAGTGACTCCAGTTGCTAAGGCAGGGTATGAGAATCCTGCATTTTGGCAGCATATGGTCAATTACACCATTGCTTTTGGCCTTGAAGGTTCCTTGCAAAATCCTGAAGATCTTCCTGCCCTCAAGAGTGGAACCAAATCTTGGCCAGACCCAAGTTCCGGTGGTTCAGCAACAATTGATGACCTCTGGCATGCTGCTGTAAATAGTCGGGGCAGGTCATTGAGTGCTAGAAGCAGTGCAGAATATGCGAGCGCACTCACTTCTATTATTGATGAAATTGGTTTTGTTAATGGTAGTGAAGCTGGGGTTGCAGTATCGCAAAAAACCATCTCTACAGCCAGTAGTACAAAGAAATACGAGCCGACCTTCTCCTCTTCTGCTTGGAGTGGCGATGTTCGGGCTATCAATATTAATCAAAATGGAGCCGAAACCGGAGTGGCTTGGTCTGCCGCATCGGCCATGCCAACACCCACCAATAGAAATATATTTACCTATAATGCCAGTGCCACAACCAAGGGCGTAGCCTTTGAGTGGGTTAATTTGAGTGATAGTATGAAAACCAGCCTGTACGGTGCCACCACCGGTGGTGAGGGGCTCGTCAGCTATTTACGTGGCAACGCAGTAGGAGAGGGAACTACCTACCGTTCGCGTAGTAAATCTACAGGTGCTGGGGCACCTTTGGGCGATATTGTCAACTCTACTCCTGTGTTGGTAGGTAGTTTGCTGGATATGCAATACGAATTCTTGGGGAACGCTGCTAGCAGAAGTTACCGGCGGCATTTGGCTGCAAAAAAGCTACGTCAAGCACAGTTGTTTGTTGGGGCCAATGATGGCATGCTCCATGCTTTTGCAGATGACAATGGTCAGGAGACATTCGCTTTTGTTCCAGCTTCGTTGATGGGCAATTTGAAGCAACTCTCCTTGCCAGATTATAGTCATCGTTATTATGTGGATGGCCCCTTTGCAGAGGCTGATGTCTACGATACGACCAATAGTAAATGGCGCAACTTAATTGTGGGTGGTAGTGGTGCAGGGGCAAAAAATCTCTTTGCTATCAATGTTCCAGTACCCTTCTGGGCCAACGACTCTAGTACTCCTCCTGCAGCCCTCACCAAGTCTCAATCTGCACCAGGTGCTACAGATATATTGTGGGAAATTAACAGTAGCAGCACTGGATTTGGTGAGTTAGGTCATGTACTAAACCGGCCTGAGCATGGTTTCATGAAGGTGGCTGACAACGAGACAGCTTGGGTCGTTATTGTTGGGAATGGCTATGAAAGCACCAGTGGCACAGCACGGCTTTTCGTTATTAATGCGCTCACTGGTGCATTAATTCGAGAGATCAATACAGGAGTTGGATCTACTACTTCGCCCAATGGGCTGGGCGGTGTTCGTGTGGTTCGAGATGAAGATATGCGCATTGTTGCTGCCTATGCGGGTGATTTGCAAGGCAATATGTGGAAATTTGATTTCAGCTATGCCAATAAAGCAGATTGGCGAGTTGCTTTCAATGGCAACCCACTGTATCAAGCAGTCAATGCCAGTAGTCAGGTCGAGCCAATTACAGTGGCCCCCACTTTTGTGCGCCACCCATTGGGGGGTGTGATGGTATTGTTTGGTACTGGTCAGTTGCATGCAGACGGCGATGTGGGTAACACCCAAGTGCGTGGTATTTACGGTATTTGGGATAAGGTAAAAGTAGGTAATGTTTCTAGTGTGGCCACAGATCGTGTGACCAGTGCGACTACTATCGTTACCCAAACTTTGGGAACTGCCGCCCTGACGGGTACCACTGGTGGGGAATTCTGGCGATTGACCGTCACGCCGGTTGATTATGCAACTAAGCGTGGATGGCGAATTCCACTACAAATGCAATCTCGCCAGCGTGTCATTGATGACCCTGAGTTGATTTTGGGTAGAATGTTGGTGCAATCGGTTACTCCCACAGAGTCGGTGGATTCTTGCTTGGCTGCAAGTGCTTACCGCTATATGTTCAGCCTAGATCCGTTCATGAGTGGTACAGGTACTCAGCCAACTTTTGACACCAACGGTGATGGCTCCCTGACCGTATCAGACAATCCAAATGCATTGGCGGTAAAACTCGAAGGAGACGGGCCTGCGACAACTGTTCGTGTGCAAGGCAAGGACGATGGTTTGATTCTTGGTACGGGTGATAAGGTAAGAAAATTCAAAGGAGAGCCAAACACTGCACGTCGCTATTGGAATCGTATAGTTGTGGCTCCTCAATAATTAAAAGATCAGTTATGAAAAATAAAAAATCTCTATCCCAGTACCAAGGGTTTACATTGATTGAGTTGATGATTGTGGTGGTTATTGTGGCTATTCTTGCTGCTGTAGCCTACCCCAGTTATCAAAGCTCTCTTCAAAAATCACGACGTGCTGAAGCGCGCGCCCAATTGTTGGAAGTGGCGCAGTTCATGCAACGGTTTTATTCGCAGAATGATCGTTATGACCAAACCAACGCAGCCACTCCACAAGCAGTGGCTATTCCAAGCGTCATGGCGGTGGCCCCTAAAGGAGCTGCATCTGGAACCCAAAACTATAATATTGGATTTCAGGCCAATACTTTAACCCGCTCTGCTTATACTTTGGAGGCCGTGCCACGCAGTGGTGGCTTTATGGCGACTGACAAATGCGGAACCCTGAGAATCAATAGCGTAGGAGCGCGTAGTATTACAGGTACGGGCGCTACTGTTGAGGAGTGTTGGCGTTAAGGGGGCATCCCACTGTCATGTTGCTCATTCAAGTCATGACAGTTTTATTTTGTATAGCCGAGACAGGCACCTGCATTAGGTCTGCCTCGGCATTCGCGCCGTAAGCGTTGATCCCGTTCTCTACGACCTTCTTCGGCTGGATTGCGAATATGGCGTACATAAACATGCTGGCGTTGCAGTGAGGTGTTTTGATGCCGTGTCGTAACGTTGGTGACATCATTTGCACTGCGTCGTGTGGCACTAGCCTCTGTGGGCGTTCCTAAAAAAACGATACAAGCAGCCCACAGCAACATGCCCATCACTGAAGAGACATTGGTGGTGCGAATCCGTATGCCGAAAAGAGATATGCTGCCCAAGTCGAACTCCTAGTGTTAAGTGGTTGACTATGGACACACCATAGCAGTATTTGCTACAATCGCAAAGTTCTACGCGTTGTAGAACGCACGCCGGTGTCCCTTCCAGTGGCCGGCGCAAGTCAACCCGCAACAATTTTCTGCAATGAAATTGTTCGCAATCTAGGAAAATCCCAAATGATCGCATCTTCTATCAAGGCCGAAGTCGTCAAGGCCAATGCACGTTCTGCCAATGACACTGGTAGTCCTGAAGTGCAAGTAGCACTGTTGACGGCTCGTATCAACGAGCTGACTCCCCACTTCAAGACACATGCCAAAGACCACCACGGTCGTCGTGGTCTGTTGCGCATGGTGAGCCGTCGCCGCAAGCTGCTGGATTACCTCAAGGCCAAAGACAGTGATCGCTATGTGGCACTCATCGCCAAGTTGGGTTTGCGCAAGTAAGTTCACGCCCTTGTGATTCACTAAAACGCCTGGGTTAGCGTGCTAGCTCAGGCGTTTTTTACTTTGCTGGTGTGTTCGATCAGAGCGAAGCTGTGTCATTCCACTGAAGATCCGCGGGCGGATTCACTGGAATGGCATCGTGTTCTGGCTCAGCCGCTGGCACTTGCTGACCTTTCGGGGTCAGCTTTTCCTCAGGAGCAGAGATATGAGTATTTTCAATAAAGTGACCAAGACCTTCCAATGGGGTGACAAGACGGTTGTCATGGAAACGGGTGAGATCGCCCGTCAGGCATCTGGGGCTGTATTGGTCAACATTGATGACACTGTGGTGCTGGCTACCGTAGTGGCCTCCAAAACAGCCAAGCCCGGCCAAGATTTTTTCCCCCTGACAGTCGATTACATTGAAAAGACCTATGCTGCGGGCAAAATTCCTGGCAGCTTTTTTAAGCGTGAAGCCAAACCCAGTGAGCTAGAAACACTGACCAGCCGTTTGATTGATCGCCCAATTCGTCCATTGTTTCCAGAAGGCTTTTACAACGAAGTTCATCTGGTCATTCACACGTTGTCGCTCAATCCGGAAGTTGACGCTGACATCGCCGCCATGATTGCTTCCAGTGCTGCCTTGGCTGTCTCTGGTATTCCATTTGCTGGCCCGATTGGTGCTGCGCGCGTGGGTTATATCAATGGTGACTATGTGCTCAATCCTGGTCAGACAGCGCGTAAAAATAGCCAGATGGACTTGGTAGTCGCAGGTACCGAAGCTGCTGTACTGATGGTCGAGTCTGAAGCACAACAACTTCCAGAAGAGGTCATGTTGGGGGCTGTGGTGTTTGGTCATGAGCAAGGCAAGATTGCCATCAATGCCATCCATGAGCTGGTTCGCGATGCTGGCAAGCCAGTGTGGGATTGGAGTGCTCCACACAAAGACGATGCCTTGATCGCGAAAGTAACGCAATTCGCTGAAGAAAAACTTCGGGCGGCCTATCAAATTCGGAACAAGCAGGCGCGTACCCATGCTTGTCGTGAAGCCTATGCAGTGGTCATGGCCGATCTGACCGAAGCGGGTGTCGTGTTCGATAGCGTCAAGGTAGAAAACATCCTGTTTGATATCGAAGCGCGCATCGTTCGTAGCCAAATTCTGGCGGGCGAGCCCCGTATCGATGGTCGTGATACCCGTACGGTGCGTCCAATTGAGATTCGCAACAGCGTCTTACCCCGAACCCATGGCTCCAGCTTATTCACCCGTGGTGAAACACAAGCACTGGTAGTGACGACTTTGGGTACTGAACGTGATGCACAACGCATTGACGCGTTGGCCGGTGAGTTTGAAGATCGCTTCATGCTGCACTACAACATGCCTCCCTTTGCGACGGGTGAAGTGGGTCGTATGGGAAGCACGAAGCGCCGTGAAGTGGGCCATGGTCGCTTGGCTAAGCGTGCCTTGGCGGCTGTGTTGCCGAGCAAGGATGAGTTCCCCTACACCATGCGTGTGGTGTCTGAGATCACAGAGTCCAACGGATCTTCGTCCATGGCCTCAGTCTGCGGTGGTTGCCTCTCCCTTATGGATGCAGGCGTGCCCATGAAGGCCCATGTGGCTGGTATTGCGATGGGTCTGATCAAAGAAGAGAACCGCTTTGCTGTCTTGACCGATATTCTGGGTGATGAGGACCACTTGGGCGATATGGATTTCAAGGTGGCTGGTACTACGACAGGTATCACTGCCTTGCAAATGGATATCAAAATCCAAGGCATTACCAAAGAGATCATGCAGGTTGCCTTGGCGCAAGCCAAGGAGGCGCGTATCCACATATTGGGCAAGATGCAGGAAGCCGTGGGTGAGGCGCGGGCTGAAGTGTCGAGTTTCGCACCCAAGCTCTACACCATGAAGATCAATCCTGAGAAGATTCGGGATGTCATCGGTAAAGGTGGTTCGGTGATTCGCGCCTTGACTGAAGAGACTGGTTGTCAGATCAACATCGACGAAGATGGCACGATCACGATCGCAGCCACGGAGGCCGCCAAGGCCGATGAAGCCAAGCGGCGCATTGAGCAAATCACAGCCGAAGTTGAAATTGGCAAGGTCTATGAAGGGCCAGTGACCAAGATTCTAGACTTTGGTGCCTTGATCAATCTGTTGCCAGGAAAAGATGGCCTGTTGCATATCAGTCAGATCGCCCACGAGCGTGTCGAACGTGTCAGCGACTATCTGCAAGAAGGACAGGTCGTGAAGGTCAAGGTCATGGAAACGGATGAAAAAGGCCGTATCAAGCTGTCTATGAAGGTCTTGGCAGAACGTCCCGCCTATAACGAACGTCCAGAACGTGGTGAGCGCGCAGAACGCAACGAGCGTCGTGAAGCCCCACCGGCGGTAGTTCGTGAACAGGAACCTGCCCCTGCGACCCAGTCGGCAACACCAGATACACAGGTCTGATCCTGTCCGCATTGCGGACTTCTCCTTTGGCATTTTGTTTTCACGTGATAAACATGAACAAGAAACTGATCGCAGGCAACTGGAAGATGAATGGCAGCCTCACTGCCAACGATGTACTGGTGCGGGCTATCCTCACTGGGCTGGCACCAGAGGCCAGCGCGGTGTGTGACGTCGCAGTGGCGGTGCCCGCCCCTTATCTGGCGCAGTTGCAGTCTTTGGCTGTTGGTTCCTCTTTGGCGCTTGCAGCGCAGGATGTATCAACGCATGAGATGGGTGCTTATACGGGAGAAGTTTCCGCAGTGATGCTGCGTGATTTTGGTGTGCGTTATGCCTTGGTAGGGCATTCCGAACGTCGTCAATACCACGGCGAGACTGACCATGTCGTGGCGTTAAAAGCTCAGCGTGCCTTGGCCGCTGGCATCACTCCGATTGTCTGCGTAGGCGAAACCCTTGCCGAACGCGAAAATGGTCAGACGGAAGCGGTGGTCAAGCGTCAGTTGGCTGCAGTAATTCATCTCAATGGTCATTGCATCAGTGAGGTGGTTGTGGCGTATGAGCCGGTGTGGGCCATTGGTACTGGCAAAACTGCTACGCCCGAGCAGGCACAGCAGGTTCATGCTGTGTTACGTGCGCAATTGGCTGCAGCCAGCGACAAGGGCGCACGCATTCGGTTGCTGTATGGTGGCAGTATGAACGCCACCAATGCGGCCCAATTGTTGGCGCAACCTGACATTGATGGTGGATTGATTGGTGGCGCTTCGCTCAAGCCCACCGACTTTTTGCAAATTGTGGCTGCCGCTCAGTCTTGTTGACATGGTTGTAGATCATCAGTGATGAAATTAGGAGTTCATGGTAATGAATGTGTTGGTGAATGTGATTCTTGGTGTGCAGATCTTGGCCGCGTTGGGCATGATTGGCCTGATCTTGATACAGCACGGCAAGGGAGCTGACATGGGTGCTGCCTTTGGCAGTGGTGGGTCTGGCAGTTTGTTTGGCGCCAGCGGAAGTGCTAATTTCCTCTCACGTACCACTGCAGGCTTGGCGGCAGCTTTCTTTGTCTGCACACTGGCATTGGCTTATTTCGGCAATGTTCGTCCTGCCAGTTCGGGAAGTGTTTTGGAGGGTGCTGCTACAGCGATTCCAGGCGCTGCCAATGTGCCAACGCCCGCAGCAGTGCCAGTACCTCCCCCTGAAGGGGCTGCCCAGATTCCTGCAAAATAATTCCTCTCTGGTGCTTTTCAAGCCCAGAAGCAAATTTTTTCAGGTTAGAATTAGGGACTGTCTGAGGCAGCAAACAAAAAGTTCCTCAAGCCACCTCAGACAACACAAAAAAGCCGTCGTGGTGAAATTGGTAGACACGCTATCTTGAGGGGGTAGTGGCGAAAGCTGTGCGAGTTCGAGTCTCGCCGACGGCACCAAACAAAACAAACCTGCCGCCATGTGCTACTTTTGTAGCAATGGCATGCACGGTTCAAGCGGTGAGCGCATCCAGAAGATGAACCTCGATCAATATCTCCCCGTTCTTCTGTTCATCTTGGTAGGCGCAGCGGTTGGTATTATTCCGCTCGCCTTGGGTTACATACTTGGGCCCAACAGACCAGATCCCCAAAAAAATTCCCCTTACGAGTGTGGTTTCGAGGCGTTCGAAGATGCTCGCATGAAGTTTGATGTTCGCTACTATCTGGTGGCTATTCTCTTCATTCTCTTCGATCTTGAAATTGCCTTTTTGATTCCGTGGGCTGCATCGTTACACGATGTAGGTATGACCGGTTTTGTGGCTGTCCTGATCTTTTTGGCGGTTCTGGTGGTGGGGTTCGCCTATGAGTGGAAAAAAGGCGCCCTAGACTGGGAATAAGTCATTTGCACAAGGATAGATGCCATGATTGAAGGTGTAATGAAGGAAGGCTTTGTGACCACGAGTTTTGACTCAGTGGTCAATTGGGCTAAAACCGGATCGTTGTGGCCTATGACTTTTGGTCTGGCCTGCTGTGCTGTCGAGATGATGCATGCAGCAGCAGCTCGTTACGATATCGGTCGTTTTGGTGCTGAAGTGTTTCGCGCTAGTCCGCGCCAATCCGACTTAATGATCGTTGCAGGTACGCTCTGCAACAAGATGGCCCCTGCCTTGCGCAAGGTGTATGACCAAATGTCTGAACCGCGCTGGGTGCTCTCTATGGGCTCCTGTGCCAACGGTGGTGGTTATTATCACTACAGCTATTCTGTGGTGCGCGGATGTGATCGTATCGTGCCAGTGGATGTGTATGTGCCCGGTTGTCCTCCAACTGCAGAAGCGTTGATTTATGGAATCATTCAGCTTCAGCAGAAGATTCGCCGAACCAACACCATTGCACGTGCTTGAAAGGGTGTCATGACTGTTGTTGCTGTTACCCCTGAAAAAATCAAAGACGCTGTTGTCGCTGCTTTAGGTCAAAGAATTCGTCAGATAGAAGTTGCACTGGGTGAAGTCACCGTGGTGGTTGGTGCCGAGGTCTATCTTGAGTCTATGCGTTTGTTGCGTGAGGCTCCCGGATGTAAGTTTGAGCAGTTGATTGATTTGTGTGCTGTTGACTATTCGAGCTATCAAGACCGTGTTTGGGAAGGTCTGCGTTATGCAGTGGTTTCTCATCTTTTGTCCGTCAGCTTGAATCAGCGTTTGCGTGTCAAGGTTTTCTGTCCGGATGATGATTTGCCAGTGGTCGCCTCCTTGACTTCCATGTGGGAAGGTGCTGGCTGGTTTGAGCGCGAGGCGTTCGACTTGTTTGGGGTGTTGTTTGATGGTCATACCGACCTGCGCCGTATTCTGACGGACTATGGGTTTGTGGGTCATCCTTTCCGCAAGGACTTCCCTCTTTCTGGGCATGTTGAAATGCGCTATGACAATGAGCAGCGTCGGGTCATTTATGAGCCAGTCAGTGTTGAGCCGCGCGAAATCACTCCTCGCATCATTCGTGAAGATAAATATGGAGGCCTGCACTGAGGCGCTTTAAGCCTTCTCTGGTGAATCATGGCTGAAATTAAAAACTATTCCCTGAACTTTGGTCCCCAGCATCCTGCTGCACACGGTGTGCTGCGTTTGGTGTTGGAGCTTGATGGTGAAGTTGTGCAGCGCGCCGACCCCCACATTGGGTTGTTGCATCGTGGTACAGAAAAGCTTGCAGAGCACAAAACATTTATCCAATCGTTGCCTTACATGGATCGATTGGATTATGTTTCCATGATGTGTAATGAGCATGCTTACTGTTTGGCAATCGAAAAGTTGCTAGGCATTGAGGTGCCTTTGCGTGCGCAGTACATTCGTGTGATGTTTTCCGAGATCACACGGTTGCTCAATCATTTGATGTGGTTAGGTTCTCACGGCAACGATTGCGGCAGTTCCACCATTTTGATTTATACCTTCCGTGAGCGGGAGGATCTGTTTGACATGTATGAGGCCGTGTCTGGTGCTCGTATGCATGCGGCCTATTTCCGTCCTGGTGGTGTGTATCGCGATTTGCCTGATACGATGCCACAGTACAAAGCCAATAAAATTCAGAATGCTAAGGCTTTGGAGGAGCGCAATCGAAATCGTCATGGCTCTCTGTTGGACTTTATCGATGACTTCACGCAGCGGTTCCCAGCTTGTGTGGACGAATATGAGGTCTTGTTAACCGACAACCGTATCTGGAAGCAGCGTACAGTAGATATTGGTGTCGTTCAACCAGAGCGAGCTATCAATTTGGGCATGACTGGCCCAATGCTGCGAGGTTCTGGAGTTGCTTGGGACTTGCGCAAAAAGCAGCCTTATGATGCTTACGATCGTGTAGATTTTGACATTCCAGTAGGCGTGACAGGTGATTGCTACGACCGTTACTTGGTGCGTGTGCAAGAGATGCGACAGTCGAATCGTATCATCAAGCAGTGTGTTGACTGGTTGCGTGCCAATCCAGGGCCAGTGATTACTGATAATCATAAGGTTGCGCCACCCAGTCGTGAATCCATGAAGTCAAACATGGAGGAGCTGATTCACCATTTCAAGCTTTTTACTGAGGGATTCCATGTTCCCGAAGGGGAGGCTTATGCTGCAGTTGAGCATCCTAAGGGTGAGTTCGGTATTTATTTGATCAGTGATGGTGCAAACAAGCCATACCGATTAAAGATTCGTGCCCCCGGTTTTGTGCATCTGTCTACTTTAGATGAAATGTCACGGGGCCATATGCTGGCTGACGTTGTGGCCATCATTGGTACTATGGATATCGTGTTCGGAGAAATTGACCGATGATTTCTGATGCGACAAAAGCACGCTTTGCGCGTGAAGTGGCTAAGTATCCTGCCGAACAAAAGCAGTCGGCGGTAATGGCCTGTCTGTCCATCGTACAGCAGGAGCAAGGCTACGTCAGTGAAGCCAGTGAGGCTGTAATCGCTGAATATCTGGGTATGCCACAGATTGCGGTGCATGAAGTCACCACTTTCTACAACATGTACAACCAGCAGCCCGTTGGTAAGTACAAACTGGCCGTGTGTACCAACCTGCCCTGTCTGTTGCGTGATGGTGGTAAAGCTTTGGAGCACTTAGAGCACAAGCTGGGTATTTCCATGGGAGAAACCACCAAAGATGGTTTGTTCACACTGCAACAATGTGAGTGTTTAGGTGCTTGTGCAGATGCTCCTGTCATGTTGGTCAATGATCGCAATATGTGCAGTTTCATGGGTGATGACAAGCTAGATCAGCTGGTAGATAACCTGCGTGCCGTGGAGGGCAAGTGATGGCTACGGCTGCAAAAATATTGAGTCAATTTCAAGCAGCAGGCGTAGAAACCTGCTTTCATGATCGCCATATTGATCCACAAATTTATGCAGGGTTGAATGGCGCAAACTGGAGCATAAAAGACTACGAATCTCGTGGTGGCTATCAGGCACTGCGTAAGATTCTAGGCAAAGATGGTTCAGACGGATTAACGCAAGATCAGGTTATTGCAACCGTTAAAGAGTCTGGGTTGCGAGGTCGTGGTGGTGCAGGTTTTCCCACTGGCTTGAAGTGGAGCTTCATGCCACGCCAGTTTCCTGGGCAAAAGTACTTGGTTTGTAATTCCGACGAAGGTGAGCCAGGTACTTGCAAGGATCGTGATATTTTAATGTACAACCCTCATATTGTGATTGAGGGTATGATCATTGCTGCTTATGCAATGGGCATTAGTGCAGGTTACAACTATATTCACGGCGAAATTTTCCAAGTTTACGAGCGATTTGAGGCTGCGTTAGAAGAAGCCCGAGCTGCAGGTTATTTAGGTAGCAATATTCTGGATAGCTCTTTCAGTTTTCAACTTCATGCCCATCACGGTTTTGGAGCCTACATTTGTGGCGAAGAAACTGCTTTGATTGAATCGATTGAAGGAAAAAAAGGCCAGCCTCGCTTTAAGCCACCTTTTCCAGCCAGTTTTGGTCTTTATGGTAAACCAACCACCATTAATAATACCGAAACTTTTGCTGCGGTTCCGTGGATTATTCGCAACGGCGGTGCGGCCTATCTTGCATGCGGTAAACCCAATAATGGTGGAACCAAGATATTTTCCGTGAGTGGTGATGTGCAGCGCCCAGGAAACTATGAGGTTCCGATGGGAACGCCCTTTGCCACTTTGCTTGATTTGGCTGGTGGTATGCGTCCGGGCCGTCAATTGAAGGCGGTGATTCCAGGTGGGTCATCTTCTCCAGTCTTGCCTGCCTCCATTATCATGGAGTGCACTTTGGACTATGACTCGATCTCTAAGGCTGGTTCCATGCTTGGCTCTGGAGCGGTGATTGTCATGGACGATACCCGCTGCATGGTTGAATCTCTCAAGCGGTTGTCATATTTCTACATGCATGAATCGTGTGGTCAATGTACGCCTTGCCGTGAAGGAACGGGTTGGCTTTGGCGCCTGGTAGATCGAATTCATCGTGGAGATGGGCGTCCCCAAGATATGGAGGTACTGGATTCAGTAGCCAGCAGTATCATGGGGCGTACCATCTGTGCTCTGGGTGATGCAGCGGCAATGCCAGTACGTGCCATGATTAAGCATTTCCGCCCAGAGTTTGAGGCGTTGATCCAGAAGAAAAACCCCCAGGCTGTTGCTTCTGCCTGATCGCGAGAAAAGCATATGGTTGAAATTGAACTTGATGGTCAGAAGGTGGAAGTCGCCCCCGGTTGTATGGTGATGCATGCAGCCGAAAAAGTTGGCACTTATATTCCACATTTCTGCTACCACAAAAAGCTCTCCATTGCGGCCAATTGCCGGATGTGTTTGGTAGAGGTGGAAAAAGCACCTAAGCCAATGCCCGCCTGCGCTACTCCTGTAACACAGGGCATGGTGGTTCGTACGAATAGCGAGAAAGCAATCCAAGCACAGAAATCTGTGATGGAATTTTTGCTGATCAATCACCCCTTAGACTGCCCCATCTGTGACCAAGGTGGCGAGTGTCAATTGCAAGACTTGGCTGTGGGTTATGGCGGCACTTCTTCTCGGTATGAAGAAGAAAAGCGCGTTGTATTTCATAAAGATGTAGGGCCTCTCATTTCGATGGAAGAGATGAGTCGCTGCATTCACTGTACCCGTTGTGTTCGGTTCGGCCAGGAAGTGGCTGGAGTCATGGAACTGGGCATGATTCATCGGGGTGAGCATTCCGAAATTACGACTGTGACCGGTAACACAGTGGATTCGGAGTTGTCCGGAAATATGATTGATTTGTGCCCAGTGGGTGCATTGACTAGCAAGCCTTTCCGTTACAGTGCCCGCACTTGGGAGTTATCGCGCCGTAAATCTGTCAGTCCGCATGACTCAACAGGCGCTAATTTGGTGGTGCAGGTTAAAAATCACAAGGTGATGCGCGTTCTTCCCTTCGAAAATGAAGAGGTTAATGAATGCTGGATCGCTGACCGTGATCGATTCTCTTATGAGTCACTCAATAGTGATCAGCGTTTGACGTCACCTATGATCAAGCAAGGTGGTGCTTGGAAAGAGGTAGATTGGCAAACAGCATTAGAGTATGTTGCTAATGGTCTGAAAAATATCAAGGCCCAACATGGTGCCCAAGCAATTGGTGCCCTGGTGAGTCCGCACAGTACAGTTGAAGAGATCTATCTCACCAAAGAATTGGTGCGTGGTTTAGGTAGCAGTAACATTGATTACCGTCTGCGTTCTGCTGATTTCTCAGTTTCTACGGGTACTCGTTGGTTAGGGCGCTCGGTTGCGTCTCTCTCCACATTGCAATCCGTACTGGTGGTTGGTTCTAATTTACGCAAAGATCATCCGTTATTTGCCCAGCGTATCCGTCAGGCCGCACGCAAGGGCTGTGTTGTGACTGCGATTGATTCTGTAGTGCGTGACTGGGCACTGCCAGTGGCTCAGACTTTAATTGCTGCTCCACAGCAGTGGTTTCAAGCTCTTTCTGATGTGGCTGCTGCTGTGGCCCAACAGAAGGGTATTGAGGCTCCTAATGTTCAAGGTCAAGCCGGCGAAGTGGCTACGGCGATAGCGACAGCACTTTTGGCTGGTGAACACAAGGCAGTATTGTTAGGTAATGCAGCTGCACACCATGCTCAAGCGTCTTCTTTATTGGCATTGGCAGGTTGGATTGCTGACCAAACGGGCGCTACTGTTGGTTACTTGACTGAAGCTGCCAACACTGTTGGCGCCCAGTGGATGAAGGCAGTACCTGGTGAAAATGGCCTCAATGCTGCACAAATGTTGGAAGGTCGTCTTAAGGCCGCCTTGCTGTTGCACACAGAACCTGTTTTTGATAGCGCAGCAGGTGTAAAAGCCGCTACAGCATTAGCAGGTGTGGATATGGTCGTCACTCTCAGTCCCTTCAAGGCGAATATGGAGTTCAGTGACGTTTTGTTGCCGATTGCTCCTTTCAGCGAAACTTCAGGTACCTTTGTCAATGCCGAGGGTCGCGTACAAAGTTTCCATGCTGTCGTGCGTCCGTTGGGTGATACCCGTCCAGGTTGGAAAGTGCTCCGTGTATTGGCTAATCTTTTGGACGTAGCTGGTATCAATTTTCAAACCTCGCAAGAAGTATTGGAAAAGGCTACCCATGCTCCCCAAGGTGGTCGGATGGAGTTTGTGCCTGCTGCTGAATTGAGTAATCGCAGTAAAGTTCTTGCGGCGGTGGGTGCTCCCTCGACTACTGATCCGGTGGTTGCATCTATTTACCAGCTGGACGGTATGGTGCGGCGTTCACCCTCTTTGCAGCTAACGATGGATGCACGTCTGGCTTCTACAGGAGTGCAGGCATGATTGATGCAATTTACAACGGTGGTTTGGGGTTGTTGTCTCACACTTGGTGGACGGCGGCTGCTTGGCCTGTGCTTTGGATCTTACTGAAGATTGTGGTCATTCTGGCACCTTTGATGGGGGCGGTGGCATATTTGACCCTGTGGGAGCGTAAATTACTCGGCTTCATGCAAGTTCGCCTCGGCCCAAATCGTGTGGGCCCCATGGGGTTATTGCAACCGATTGCTGATGCGCTCAAACTGCTGACCAAAGAAATTATCCAGCCTTCGGCTTCTAGCAAAGGTTTGTTTATTTTGGGGCCAGTGATGGCCATCATGCCTGCCTTAGCGGCTTGGGTAGTGGTTCCCTTTGGCCCTGAAGTAGCACTCACCAATGTAAACGTTGGTATTTTGCTCATGATGGCTATTACTTCAATTGAAGTGTATGGCGTGATCATTGCGGGCTGGGCATCCAACTCTAAGTATGCCTTCTTGGGTGCCATGCGTGCTTCGGCGCAAATGGTGAGCTATGAAATCGCCATGGGGTTTTGTTTCCTAGTGGTCATCATGGTCTCTGGTAGTATGAATCTGACGGCTGTAGTGACAAGCCAAGCATCTGGTGTGGCAGCTTCTTATGGCCTGAATTTCCTATCTTGGAACTGGTTACCTCTTCTGCCTATTTTTATTGTTTACCTAATTTCTGGTGTGGCTGAAGTCAATCGCCATCCCTTTGACGTGGTAGAAGGCGAAGCAGAGATCGTTGCTGGTCACATGGTTGAATATTCTGGTATGGGTTTTGCCATCTTCTTCTTGGCAGAATATGCCAGCATGTGGTTGGTTTCCATCTTGGCTGTGCTGATGTTTTTGGGTGGTTGGTTGTCTCCAATTGCGGCACTGGACTTCATTCCTGGTTGGATCTGGCTTGGTTTAAAGACCTTTGTGGTTGTGTCGATGTTCATCTGGATTCGCGCTACCTTCCCACGCTTCCGCTATGACCAAATTATGCGTCTGGGCTGGAAGATTTTCATTCCTGTCACTTTGGTGTGGCTGGTGATTGTTGGCGGTTGGTTGCTCTCGCCTTGGAATATCTGGAAATGAACGGGGATACACGAATGTCTGCCGCTACTGCATCCTTTTCCTTCAAGGATTTTTTTAAAAGCTTTATGTTGGTGGAGTTGGTCAAGGGAATGTCCTTGACTGGCCGTTACACCTTCAAACGTAAGGTGACGGTGCAATTTCCAGAAGAAAAAACGCCTCTGTCACCACGCTTTCGTGGGTTGCATGCCTTGCGCCGTTATGACAATGGTGAAGAACGTTGCATTGCTTGCAAGTTGTGCGAAGCAGTTTGTCCGGCAACAGCTATCACGATTGAGTCTGATGTGCGTGCTGACGGGTCGCGTCGTACCACACGTTATGACATCGATCTGACCAAGTGCATTTTTTGCGGTTTCTGTGAGGAAAGTTGTCCAGTCGATTCGATCGTGGAAACCCAGATTCTTGAGTACCATGGTGAAAAGCGTGGTGATTTGTATTTCACCAAAGACATGCTTTTGGCTGTGGGTGATCGATATGAGGCTGAAATCGCTGCTGCCAAAGCAGCAGATGCCAAGTACCGCTAAGTCACATTAACATCCGCCAGACCTCTAAAAAGACTGATTCATGGACGCCAAGACTGGTTTCTTCTATCTGTTCTCGGTTGTGCTGCTTTATTCAGCCTTCCGGGTCATTACAGCCCGCAATCCGGTACATGCCGTTTTGCATTTGATTTTGGCTTTTTCTCAAGCTGCTGGTGTGTGGCTTTTATTGAAGGCTGAATTTTTGGCGATTGTGCTGATCCTAGTTTATCTAGGCGCTGTCATGGTGCTGTTTATGTTTGTCGTGATGATGCTTGACATTCGCGTCGATGCTTTACGACAAGGATTCTGGAAAAATTTTCCAGTGGCTGCGGGTATGGGGGCCTTGATTGCCCTAGAAATGGCTGCTGTGTTGATGGGAGGTTTTGGTAGCGTCGATGAACCCAAGGCTATGGTAGCTGCTGTGGATGCTGCGGGTAATGCGGTTCCATACTTCAATGCCAGAGAATTGGGACGGTTGATGTACACCCAGTATCTCTACCCAGTAGAAATCGCTGCTGTTATTCTCTTGTTGGCAATGGTGGCTGCAATCGCGTTGACGTTGCGTCGACGTAAAGACAGTAAGTTTGTTGATCCTGCAACACAGGTTCGTGTGCGTGCTGAGGATCGGGTACGTCTGGTTCAGTTGGCACCAACGCAGCAAGCAACTCCTGAATCAGTCATCGTCAGTGAGGAGAAAAAAGCATGATACTCACTTTGGGGCATTTCCTTTCTCTGGGGGCTATGCTGTTTGCCTTGGCGGTCGTTGGTATTTTCCTCAATCGGAAAAATCTCATCGTATTGTTGATGGCAATTGAGCTCATGCTCTTGGCAGTGAACATGAATTTTGTTGCCTTCTCTCACTATTTGGGGGACATGCACGGACAAGTGTTCGTTTTCTTCATCTTGACAGTCGCTGCAGCTGAGTCGGCCATCGGTCTGGCTATTTTGGTGTTACTGTTCCGCAATAAGTCTAATATTGATGCGGAAGCACTCGACACTCTTCGCGGTTGATATGCCGGATATGCAAGGTTCTCCACAATGAGTCAAACCCTTTCTGCTTCAACGCTGTTAGCCGTTCCGCTAGCCCCGCTGGTGGGTGCTGCGCTCGCCGGCATTTTTGGTACCACTTTTGGTGGTAACTGGATTGGTCGTCGTGCATCGCACATGCTGACTATTGCAGGTGTCTTTGTTGCTTTCGTATTGTCAGCAATGACCTTGCAAAGTGTCCTCGTTGATGGTGCTCGATTTAATGAGACCATTTATACGTGGATGGTTGTTGGTGGTCTCAAGATGGAAGTGGGCTTCCTGATTGATTCACTAACTGCAATGATGATGTGTGTAGTGACTTTCGTCTCTCTGATGGTACATATCTATACCATTGGATATATGGAAGAAGATGACGGTTATAACCGATTCTTTGCTTACATCTCTCTTTTTACATTCTCTATGCTCATGCTGGTCATGAGCAACAACCTGTTGCAGCTTTTCTTTGGATGGGAAGCAGTAGGGTTGGTATCTTATTTGCTGATTGGTTTTTGGTTTAATAAGCCTTCGGCAATCTTCGCCAACATGAAGGCGTTCTTAGTTAACCGGGTTGGTGACTTTGGTTTCATTTTGGGTATCGGTTTGATTGCAGCCTTTACTGGTACGCTGAATTACAGCGAAATCTTTAGCAAAGCTGCACACTTGGGCGCCCTGTCATTCCCCGGTACGGACTGGATGTTGGTGACAGTAGTTTGTATTTGCCTCTTTATCGGTGCAATGGGTAAATCGGCACAATTTCCCTTGCATGTCTGGTTGCCTGATTCGATGGAGGGTCCCACTCCAATCTCTGCACTGATCCATGCAGCGACAATGGTGACTGCTGGTATTTTTATGGTGGCACGTATGTCGCCATTGTTTGAGCTGAGTGACACGGCATTGAATTTCATCTTGGTCATTGGTTCGATTACAGCGTTGTTCATGGGTTTTCTGGGGATCATTCAGAACGATATTAAGCGGGTTGTGGCCTATTCAACGCTGTCTCAGTTGGGTTACATGACGGTAGCTTTGGGTGCATCTGCCTACTCAGTGGCTGTTTTTCATCTGATGACCCACGCTTTCTTTAAGGCACTGTTGTTCCTAGGCGCGGGTTCAGTCATCATGGGTATGCACCATAACCAAGATATCCGCTGGATGGGTGGGGTACGTAAGTACATGCCTATTACTTGGATTACCTCTTTGTTAGGTTCTCTGGCTTTGATTGGTACACCTTTGTTTTCTGGTTTTTATTCCAAAGACAGTATTATTGAAGCAGTGCACTTTAGTCATCTTCCTGCTGCTGGTTTTGCTCATTTTGCGGTTTTGGCTGGTGTGTTTGTCACAGCGTTTTATTCTTTCCGTATGTACTTCTTGGTATTCCATGGAAAAGAACGCTACGATCAGAACCCAGATGCCCACCATGACGATCACCATGACCATCATCATGGTGATGGCAAGCCACATGAATCTCCTTGGGTAGTGACGTTGCCGTTGGTGCTGCTCGCTATTCCTTCTGTGATCATCGGTTTTATGTCCATCCAGCCGATGTTGTTCGGCGACTTTTTCAAGGATGTGATTTTTGTCGATGCTGTGAAGCATCCCGCCATGGCTAAGTTAGCAGAAATCTTTCATGGTCCTGTAGCCATGGCTGTGCACGGCTTGCAAACAGCACCTTTCTGGTTAGCGTTGGCTGGTGTAGCACTTTCTTACTACATGTACATGGTTAACCCGGCCGTACCTACAGCAATTAAGAAGGCGTGTATGCCTATCTTTAACTTGCTGGAAAACAAGTATTATCTTGATTGGATCAATGAGAATATCTTGGCACGTGGTGCTCGTGCATTGGGTGTAGGCTTGTGGAAGGGTGGCGACCAGGTATTGATTGATGGTGTAGTTGTCAATGGTTCTTGGAAGCTGGTCGGATGGATTGCAGGGCTGGTTCGCCGGGTGCAGACAGGGTATGTCTACCACTATGCATTGGTCATGCTGTTGGGCATTTTTGCTCTCATGACTTGGTTTGTCTGGCTCAACAAGTAGGAGAAAAACAAAAATGGGTTTGTTGAGTCTTGCTATCTGGACGCCTATCGCGTTTGGTGCGTTGTTGCTGGCCTTTGGCCGTGAAGAGCAAGTGCGTGCTGTACGTTGGTTGGCTTTAATTGGCGCACTGATCAGTTTTCTGGTCACGTTGCCTCTCTACAGCGGTTTTCAGACGGGTACTGCTGCTATGCAGTTCGTCGAAAAAACACCATGGATTGAAACTTTCAACATTTTCTATCATCTTGGAGTTGATGGGATTTCGTTCTGGTTCGTTCCATTGACAGCATTCATTACTGTCATTGTGGTGATCGCTTCATGGGAATCTATTACTGAGCGTGTGAATCAGTACATGGGTGCCTTCCTGATCTTGTCAGGATTGATGATTGGTGTTTTTGCCGCGCTTGACGGCATGCTGTTCTATGTTTTCTTCGAAGCTACTTTGATTCCAATGTATTTGATCATTGGTATTTGGGGTGGGCCACGTAAGATCTATGCGGCATTCAAGTTTTTTCTGTATACGTTGTTGGGTTCTTTGCTCACTCTGATTGCACTGATTTATCTCTACCATCAGTCAGGCGGTAGCTTCGATATTGTGAGCTGGCACAAGTTGCCTTTGAGTGCCAGCGCACAAACGCTGTTGTTCTTTGCCTTCTTTGCTGCATTTGCTGTAAAAGTGCCGATGTGGCCAGTGCATACTTGGTTGCCAGATGTTCACGTGGAAGCGCCAACAGGTGGTTCTGCAGTGTTGGCTGCTATTATGTTGAAGCTTGGAGCCTACGGTTTTCTGCGTTTTTCAATGCCGATTGCCCCTGATGCATCCCGTGAATGGGCTTGGTTGATGATTGCATTGTCTTTGCTGGCAGTGTTGTACGTTGGCTTGGTGGCAATGGTGCAAAAAGACATGAAGAAGTTGGTCGCCTACTCTTCTGTCGCACACATGGGTTTTGTGACGTTGGGTTTCTTCTTGTTCAACGACTTAGGTGTATCGGGCGGCCTTGTGCAGATGATTTCTCACGGGTTTGTTTCGGGTGCCATGTTCTTGTCGATTGGTGTGCTGTATGACCGTATGCATTCACGTGAAATCGCTGATTACGGTGGTGTAGTCAATACCATGCCTAAGTTTGCAGCATTTGCACTGCTTTTCACGATGGCCAATTCTGGACTTCCAGGTACAGCAGGGTTCGTGGGTGAATGGATGGTAATTTTGGGTGCTGTGAAGTCCAATTTTTGGGTAGGTATGGGTGCGGCCACTGCGTTGATCTGGGGCGCTGCCTACAGTCTGTGGATGTTCAAGCGTGTCTACTTGGGACCAGTCGCCAATGACCATGTGAAAGCCCTCCAAGATATTGGTGGTCGTGAATTCTTTATCATGGCTGTTTTGGCTGTGGCAGTGTTGTATATGGGCCTATACCCTCGTCCTTTTACCGATGTGATGGATGCTTCTGTGGCTGAGCTACTCAAGCATGTGGCCTTGTCCAAGCTGAACTGAGCATACTGAACTGAGAGACCCGAGATGATTGACAACATCAGTTGGCTTGCGATTTACCCAGAGATACTGCTGCTGGTCATGACCTGCGTGATCGCTTTGGCCGATCTGGGTGTGAACAGCCCCCGCCGTACCGGAACCTACATTCTCACCATCCTTACTCTGGTGGTGTTGGCAGTGCTGCAAGGGGTATATGCTAGTAGCGGCAATACCTTCTATGGTTTTGGAAATATGGTGGTCAGCGACCCAATGGGGAACTGGCTTAAGTGTTTTGCTTCAGTCGCTATGATTGTCACCTTGATCTATGGTCGCCCTTATGCGGCTGATCGTGACATGTTGCGTGGAGGTGAATTCTTCACTTTGGGCTTGCTGTCATTGCTGGGCATGTTTGTCATGATCGGCGGTAATAATTTCTTGCTTATTTATTTGGGCTTGGAGTTGTTGACGTTGTCTGGTTATGCTTTGGTGGCTTTGCGTCGTGATCACACGACAGCAACTGAAGCTGCAATGAAATATTTTATTCTGGGGGCAATGGCCAGTGGTTTCTTGCTTTATGGCCTCTCCATGATCTATGGCGCTACAGGCTCCCTAGATATTGGTGAAGTTTTCAAGGCAGTCAACTCTGGCCAGATTCGCCATCAGGTGTTGGTCTTTGGTGTGGTGTTTGTGGTGGCTGGTTTGGCATTCAAGTTGGGTGCAGCACCATTCCACATGTGGGTTCCTGATGTGTATCAAGGTGCCCCTACAGCTATTACTTTGATGATTGGTGGTGCTCCAAAATTGGCGGCCTTTGCCATCGTCATGCGTTTGTTGGTAGATGGTTTGTTGCCCTTGGCAATTGATTGGCAACAAATGTTGGGCGTTCTGGCTATTGCCTCCCTGTTGGTGGGTAATTTGGCTGCGATTGCGCAGACTAACCTCAAGCGGATGTTGGCTTACTCGACTATTTCCCAAATGGGTTTTGTCTTGTTGGGCTTGATGTCTGGTGTGGTGAATGGAAATGTTGATGCTGCAACTATTCAGAGCGCCTATAGTTCTGCCATGTTCTATGTTGTTACCTATGTGTTGACAACGTTGGCAGCATTTGGGGTTATTTTGCTATTGGCCCGTGAAGGGTTCGAAAGTGAAGAAATTGCCGATATGGCTGGGTTAAATCAGCGTAGTCCTCTATATGCAGGCGTTTTGGCTATTTGCTTGTTCTCGATGGCAGGTATTCCTCCGTTGGTTGGCTTCTATGCTAAGTTGGCAGTGTTGCAATCTTTGATGGCTTCTGGTCAAGGGGTATACATTGCACTGGCAGTTTTTGCGGTAATGATGTCGCTGATTGGTGCGTTCTATTACCTGCGTGTGGTGAAGGTGATGTATTTCGATGCACCTTTGACGGCCACTCGCGTTTCGGCTCCTTTAGAAGTGCGCGTTGTTTTAACCATTAATGGTGCATTGGTACTGATTTTGGGGATTTTGCCCAGTGGTCTGATGTCGTTGTGTACTGATGCGATTGTGCGTTCTTTGGCTACTTAACGTGGTACGCGTCATACATCGGGGTGTGTTCTAAAGGTATTTATGACCCAAGCCAGTGCAGTTTGGTTGGTGGTGTTGGTCGCTTTTTTAGCAGCTAACTTGCCATTTTTTCACCAGCGTATTTTGTTGTTAGGGCCACTGCCCCAACAACAAAAGAGCTTGTGGTGGCGCCTGCTGGAGCTAGTCTGCTGGTATTTTCTGGTGGGACTGTTGGCCTTGGGCTTGGAGTGGCGTGCTGGTCAGGTGGTTTCACAAGGTTGGGAGTTTTACGCAATTACCGCGGCCTTGTTTCTGACACTGGCATTTCCAGGTTTTGTATTTCGCTATTTGATGCACCATCGTCAACCAGTGATCTCGCCTAGTTTAGAGTCTCTCTAATCTGCTGCTTATCACATCAAAAAAAGCCTGCCCGGACATCAATTCCGGGCAGGCTTTTGTCTTGTCAGGCTGTATAGCGCAGTGCTCAGGCCTGTGTTTTCTCGTAGTTGGCGATGCCGTCTGTGATTTCTTTGTGAGCGGCTTCTACACCTTCCCAACCCAGAACCTTGACCCACTTGCCTTCTTCCAAGTCTTTGTAGTGCTCGAAGAAGTGGCTAATGGCTTTGAGGCGCATAGGATTGACATCGCCAATGTCTTTCCACTGCGAGTACATGGCTAGCACTTTGTTGGTGGGTACAGCCAAAACTTTGCCATCCACGCCTGCCTCATCTTCCATTTTCAAGATACCGAGGGCACGGCAAGGTACCACAACACCAGGAAGCAGGGGGTAGGGGGTGATCACCAGCACGTCCACTGGATCACCATCACCGCTCAGCGTTTGGGGAACATAGCCATAGTTGGAGGGATAGTACATGGCCGTGGTCATGAAACGATCCACGAAAATGGCACCTGATTCCTTGTCCACTTCGTATTTGATCGGGTCAGAATCCATTGGGATTTCAATGACCACGTTGAAAGCTTCTGGAACGTTCTTGCCGGGAGTAACTTTGTTCAGGGACATGGTTGTCGATCAGGTTGTTGAGAGATGCCGGGTATCCACATATTGTGACAGGCCGTTGATTTTACTGGCTGAGCCCTTTCAGCCGCCTTGCACCATAGTGGTTTCAGTGTGGAGTCGGGGGGGCTGATGGGTGTGGAGCTGGTTTTTGGCACCAAAAAAGGAGCCGAAGCTCCTTGAATGGTTGGTGCAGTGGGGATGGGGTGTCTCCGCAGACTCAGAGTACGCCTTGACCAAGCATGGCATCGGCCACTTTGACAAAGCCTGCGATGTTGGCGCCGTCAATGTAGCTGACGCTTCCGTCAGCACGCTGACCGTATTGGAGACAGGCCGCATGAATGCCTTGCATGATACCCAGCAGGCGTGCATCCACTTCTTCGCGTGTCCAGTTGAGGCGCAGGGCATTCTGGCTCATCTCTAGGCCCGAGGTGGCCACACCCCCAGCGTTGGAGGCTTTGCCTGGCGCATACAGTACGCCTGCTGCTTCGAATGCTTTGGCTGCCTCGATAGTAGATGGCATATTGGCACCTTCAGCGACACAAATCACGCCGTTGGCGATCAGTGTTTTGGCATCGTTCTCATCCAGTTCATTCTGGGTGGCACAGGGCAGGGCCACATCGACCTTAATACCCCAAGGACGCACACCAGGCAGGAAGTCGGCACCTACTTGTTGAGCGTAATCGCTGACACGGCCATATTGCTTGTTCTTGATGTCCATGAGCAGGGCCAGTTTTTCGGGAGTGAAGCCTGTTTGATCCACCACCGTGCCACTGGAATCCGACACAGTGATGACCTTGGCACCCAGTTGCATGGCTTTTTCTACAGCGTATTGCGCCACATTGCCAGAGCCAGATACAGAGACGGTCAAGCCAGTAAAGGACTTGCCACGGGCCTTGAGCATTTCGTTGGCAAAGTAGACGGTGCCGTAGCCGGTGGCTTCGGGGCGAATCAGTGAGCCACCAAAACTTAGACCCTTGCCCGTGAACACACAGTCTGCACGGTTGCTGAGTTTTTTGTACATGCCAGCGATAAAACCAACTTCACGGCCACCTACCCCAATGTCACCTGCCGGTACATCGGTATCAGCTCCGACATGGCGGAACAGTTCGGAGGCAAATGATTGGCAGAAGCGCATGATTTCGCCTTGGCTTTTACCCTTGGGGTCGAAGTCAGAGCCGCCTTTACCGCCACCCATCGGCAGGGTGGTCAGTGCATTTTTAAAGGTTTGTTCAAAAGCCAAGAATTTGAGTACTGACAGATTGACCGAGGGGTGAAAGCGCAAGCCTCCCTTGTAGGGGCCAATTGCCATGTTGTGTTGGATGCGGTAACCCTTGTTGACTTGGACTTGGCCTTGATCATCCATCCAACTGACGCGGAACATGATCACACGTTCTGGTTCGACCAAACGCTCCAACAGGCCAAACTCGGCATATTTGGGGTTCTTTTCGATGAAGGGCCAGAGGCTTTCCATGACCTCGGTCACGGCTTGCAGGAATTCAGGCTGACCAGGATTGCGCTGGGCGATTTGTTCAAGGAATTGGCCTACGGACTGGTACTTCATGTCAAAAACTTTCTTGCAAAAAAGGGTGTTGCATCATTGGAGTGCAACATTATGTCAAAAAGTCATGTTGCCATACCCATATTGGTGCAACATTGGGCAGTTGATAGAAAAAATCCCCTTTTTGGTTATTTGCCGCGCAAAAATAGTGCGTTCAGTTCCCGTAGGGTGAGTTGGTGCCACGTGGGGCGCCCATGATTGCATTGGTCAGAACGTTCGGTGCTTTCCATCTGACGCAGCAGGGCATTCATTTCGTCCAAGCTGAGTATGCGGTTTGCTCGTACCGCACCATGACAGGCCATCGTGGCCAGAATATCGTTGCGCGCGCGCTCTATGGTGGTGCTGACCTCTTGGGAGGCCAATTCGGCCAGAACGCTGCGGGCCAGTTCGATGACATCGCCTTGTGCCAAAGGCGCTGGTACTGCTCTGACAGCCAGTGTTTTGGGGGAGAAAGGCGTGATCTCTAGGCCCAACAAGGCCAATGCCTTGGCTTGCTCTTCGGCTGTAGCCACTTCTTCAGGGGTCGCTGCAAAAGTGGCTGGAATCAGCAACGGTTGGCTGGCCATTTGGTGACCGTGAGCAGTTTGTGCTTTGAGGCGTTCATAAACAATACGCTCGTGAGCGGCATGCATGTCTACCAGCACCAAGCCTTGGGCGTTTTGGGCCAAGATGTAGATGCCATGTAGCTGTGCCAAAGCTTGGCCCAGAGGCCAGGATGTGATGGGGTGGGGCGCTGTGGGTGGGAGTGCAACAGTAAGAGCTTCTTCAGAAGAGGATGTGGCTTGTTGGTTGACAGCAGTAGTGGGGCTCCAGCCATCTGGGTTGCTGCGCTCTGCCACTTGATGGGTTGCTGCACTACCAGAGGGGGCTTCCCACAGCAGTTTTACATCGTGAACACGGTGGCCAGCCCGTTCTTCCAAGGCGATAGCGGCCTGCTTGCGTAGCGGTGCTGGGCTGCGTGTTGCCCCGTCAGGGGCAGGGCGGTGCGTGGTGGTGGGTGGGGCTAGAGCGGGAGCGGGTGTGGCCGCTGGCATCACTCCGGCACGCGGAAGGGCTAAGGCATTCTCTATGGCATGGCGTACGGCCTGATGCACTTCTCGACTGTCACGGAAGCGTACTTCAATCTTTGTGGGGTGTACATTCACATCCACACGGGCCGGATCTATATCGATATAGAGCACATAGACGGGTTGGCGTTGCCCGTGCAGCACGTCTTCGTAGGCGCTGCGCACAGCATGGGTGATGATCTTATCTCGTATAAAACGTCCGTTGACATAAACAAATTGTTGGTCGGGGCGTGTGCGGGCTGCCTCGGGTAGCCCTACCCGTCCTGTGACAGTGACCAGCCCTTGCGTATATTGCACAGCCGTTGACTGTGCCACCCAATCTTGCTTGAGCACATCGCCAAGGCGGCGAGCAAGTGCGTCTTTGCCTTCTTGACCTGGTACCAATGTGGCCCGCCATTGTTCTACAAGCTTGCCTTCATGCCAGATGGCAAAGCCTACATCGGGCCTGGCCAGTGCCTGACGGCGCACAGCTTCGATACAGTGGGCCAGTTCTGTGGCATCAGATTTGAGAAATTTACGCCGTGCGGGTGTTGAGTAGAACAGTTCTTTGACTTCTACGGTGGTGCCTTGGCTGCGTGCCACAGGGCGTACTTCACCACTGCGTGCATCGAGCAAAAAGGCACTGTCTTGCTCTGGGGGCCGTGAGAGCAAGGCGGTTTCTGACACGGCACAGATGGCGGCAAGGGCTTCACCCCGAAAGCCCATTGTGGCTACGGTTTCCAACTCGTGCAGACTGCTGATTTTGCTGGTGGCATGGCGCCGCAAGGCCAGTGCTAGTTCGGTGTGCGGTATGCCGCAACCGTTGTCTTCTACTGCAATCAGGCGCACGCCACCGGCTAATAGCCGTACTGTGATGTGTGTCGCTCCTGCATCGAGGGCATTGTCTAGCAGTTCGCGAACTACGGAGGCTGGACGTTCGACGACTTCGCCTGCTGCAATTTGGCTGATGAGTTCGTCAGGCAAGTCCCGAATGGGGCGGGACATAAGAGGGGAGGGGGCTGTAGGGGCATTCACCACAGGGATTGTAGGCAGGCATGGCGATAATTGCCGCCTGTTGCTGGAACACCCCATCATGGAAGCTATCTCTTTTCTGCTCGATTTTATTCTGCATGTGGACAAGCACATTGAAGCCTTTGTGCTGGCCTATGGTGTCTGGGTCTATGCCCTGCTGTTTCTGATCGTGTTTGTGGAGACAGGTGTTGTGGTGATGCCGTTCCTGCCGGGGGATTCGCTGCTGTTTATTGTGGGGGCGTTGTGTGGTGCGGGGTTGATCGAATTTGCTCCGGCCTGTGCGGTGCTGTTGGCTGCGGCTATTCTGGGTGATCAATGCAATTACACGATAGGTCGTTATTTCGGGCCGAAGGTGTTTCAGTGGGAAGATTCACGCTGGTTCAACCGCCGTGCCTTTGACCAAGCCCATGCGTTTTATGAGCGTTATGGTGGCATCACGATTGTGTTGGCCCGTTTCATACCTTTTATCCGTACCTTTGCTCCATTTGTGGCGGGGGTGGCTGCAATGGGGCGTAGCAAATTTACCGCCTTCAATGTCGTGGGGGCTTTGATTTGGGTGCTGGGCATTTGTACGGCCGGTTACTTTTTTGGCAATTTGCCTTGGGTGCAAGAAAATTTAGACAAGATCATCTGGGGGCTGATTCTGGTGCCAGGTGTGATCGCCCTTCTGGGGGCCTGGCGTGGAGCCCGCAACAGTGCTGTTGAGGGAGGTGCTTTGTGAATGTGGCGGGGGGGCAGCCATGTCTTGTGGTGTTGGGTACGGGGGGGACTATTGCAGGCACGGCCGTCTGCTCTAGTGACAATCTGGGGTATAGCGCAGCACAACGCAGTGTGCAGGTTTTGTTAGATGGCGTGGGCACTGTGCCGGTTGGTATAGACCTAGTGTCAGAGCAGGTGGCACAGGTAGATAGCAAGGACATGGATGCAGCTATTTGGCAGGCGCTGGCTGCTCGTTGCCAACACTATCTGCGTGACCCACAGGTGTGCGGCATGGTCATTACCCACGGCACAGATACGTTGGAAGAGACGGCATGGTTTTTACACAGTGTGTTGCCAGCGAGCAAACCGGTGGTGTTGACTTGTGCGATGCGTCCCGCTACGGCTTTGTTTGCTGATGGCCCACAGAATTTGCGCGATGCGGTGGTGGTGGCTACACAACCTGGTGCCCAAGGTGTGACAGTGGTTTGTGCCGGGCAGATTCATGCGGCCCAACGTGTGCAGAAGGTACACCCCTATCGCTTGAATGCCTTTGACTCAGGTGATGGTGGGGTGCTGGGCTGGGTAGAAGAGGGGCGGGTGCGCATGGCACAGCCGTGGGTGACTGTAGCCCTTGAAGCCGATGTGGAGAAAGCTGTGTTGCCTTCTGCCGCCTGTTGGCCTCGGGTTGAGATTGTCGTGAGCCATGCTGGAGCCAGTGCCGCCACTGTAGACGCTTTGGTGGCCAGTGGTGTACAGGGGCTGGTAGTGGCAGCCACAGGTAATGGCACCATTCATCAGGCCTTGATCCCAGCCTTGGAGCGGGCAGAAGCCATGGGGGTTGCTGTGTTGGTGAGTACCCGTTGTGTGCAGGGGGCGTTGGTTTCGACGCCAAACAGGCCTCCCCGTTGGCCTTGGGCACCGGGTTTAAGCCCGGTGAAGGCACGGATTACGTTGTTGCTGCAGTTGCTCCACCAATAGGCCCAGCAATTGCGCTGAAATACACATAAAAACGCCCCGTGGTTGACGGGGCGTTACAGGTGCTGGCGCAGCACCGGACAGCACGGACAGATGATCAGCTGGCCAATGCTGTAAAAGCGCGGGCAGTGATGTCTTCTACGGTGCCCGTGCCACTGATGGCGCGGTATTTGGGCGCTGCTTCTGGCTCTTGGGTAGCCCACTGGCTATAGTAGTCTACCAACGGACGGGTTTGGGCGCTGTAGACGTCTAAGCGTTTCTTGACGGTTTCTTCTTTGTCGTCATCGCGTTGTACCAGTGGCTCCCCGGTGACGTCATCTTGGCCTTCCACCTTGGGTGGGTTGAACTTGACGTGGTAAGTGCGGCCCGATGCGGGGTGCGAGCGGCGGCCACCCATGCGCTCAATGATGGCGTCAAAGGGCACGTCAATTTCGAGTACATAGTCGAGCTTGACGCCGGCAGCCTTCATGGCATCGGCTTGAGGAATGGTGCGTGGAAAGCCATCGAACAGGAAGCCGTTGGCACAGTCGGGCTGGGTGATACGCTCTTTGACCAAGTTGATGATCAAGTCGTCACTGACCAAGCCGCCAGCATCCATCACGGCCTTGGCTTGAATACCCAGTGGCGTACCTGCCTTGACAGCGGCACGCAACATGTCGCCAGTAGAGATTTGTGGAATGCCATATTTCTGGCAAATGAAAGTGGCTTGCGTGCCTTTTCCAGCGCCGGGTGCGCCGAGCAGAATCAGTCTCATGGAAAGTCCTCTGGATGTGGAAATGGATGGCCGCCGCTGACCGGAAATGTTCTGGGCGCAGCGTTCTTGTCAGCGGGCAAGGATAGCATGCACTGCCTGTGGTCGGGCTTACGCCAGCAAGGCCCGTACCCGCTCTAAGTCTTCGGGGGTGTCTACACCAGGGCCGGGAGCAGTGGCCGTGACATGGACTGCAATGCGGTGTCCATGCCAGAGGGTGCGCAATTGTTCTAGAGCCTCAAGGGCTTCGGTGGGGGCGGGTGCCAGTTGTGGAAACTGGCGCAGAAAGCCTGCCCGATAGCTGTAGAGGCCAATATGGCGCAGTGGTGCAAAGCCTGTCAGGGCGGCGATGTTGGTGTGGCTCTGGGCGGCCCGGCCATCCCACCACGCAGTGCCTGCCAGATCGCGGGCATGGGGAATGGGGGCACGGCTGAAGTACTGTGCCATATGGTGAGCATCTAACACCACCTTGACGATATTGGGGTTGGTGTAGTCGGCCAAGGTGCTAATGGGGTGGGCAGCGGTGCCCATGCTGGCGCTGGGGTGCTGGTGCAGTAGTGCTGCCACGGCAGCAATCAGCAGGGGATCTATTAATGGTTCATCGCCCTGCACATTGACCACCACATCATTTCCGGACAGCTCCAGTAGTGCGCAGGCCTCGGCCAAGCGGTCGCTGCCATTGGCATGATGGGGCTGCGTGAGGATAGATTCGATGCCGTGGTTGGCACAGGCTTGCTGGATGCGGACATCGTCGGTTGCCACCACGGTACGCAGAGCGCCACTTTGTGCTGCACGTTGGGCTACCCGCACGACCATCGGTAGGCCTGCAATATCTGCCAGTGGTTTATTGGGCAGGCGGCTGGAGGCCATCCGTGCCGGAATCAGCACGGTGAAGTCAGTAGTGCCGGACGTCATGCCAAAGATGCCCAGTGTTCTAGTTCGTCATCACTCAGGGGGCGCGACTCGTCTTCCAGCAAGACTGGAATGCCATCGCGTACCGGGTAAGCCAACCGGGCACTGCGCGAGATCAGTTCTTGGTATTCACGGTCGTAGATGAGCGGGCCTTTGGTGACGGGGCAAACCAGCAGTTCAAGCAGTTTCGGGTCCATGGTGGTGCAAGGCTCAATGGCAAGGGGAAGGGCGTGATGATAGTGTGCGGGCCAGATGGGCGTCGAGTGCCATAAAAAATTCGGGGGCTATCTCTACTTGTAATGGCACAGCCAGTGCCTCTGGGTGGTGGCGCCAGAGCTTGATGGCATCTTTTTCTGTACACAGCAGGGGTTGATTAGCCGGAGTGGGACATTGCCAACCCTCGAAGTTGAAATGGTCGGGCAGGGCCACAGTGCGGTTTAGCTGTAGCCCTTGGGTTGCCAGCATGGCAAAAAAATGTTCGGGTCGGGCAATGGCTGCTACTGCTACCAATGGTTGGTCTTGCAACGTGCACAAGGGCACTCGGGTGCCATCAACACGTATGGCCCAAGGAGCCAGTTGGCGTTTCAGGGCAAAGGTGGGGGCATTACTGACGGGAGGAGGCCCAGCATGTACCACCAAATCGACGGCACGGGGCCAAGGTTCGCGCAGGGGGCCAGCTGGGAGCAACCAAGCATTGCCGATTCCGTCTTCGTTGAAAACACAGATCTCGACATCACGCGCTAAAGCCCAGTGTTGTAGCCCGTCATCACAAACGATGATGTTGATCTCGGGGTGATGTGCTCGCAAATGGCGGGCAGCATCTATGCGTTGCGGGGCAACGGCCACTGGCACGTTGCAGGTTTGTGCCAACAGCAGAGGCTCGTCACCCACATCGTCTGGGTGGCTATCAGCTTGGACGCTACGACAGTCATGGCTATGACGGCCATAGCCGCGTGAGACTACACCAGGATGCCAGCCTTGGTTTTGCAGATGGCGGACAACGGCCATGACCACTGGCGTTTTGCCCGCACCCCCAGCAATCACATTACCCACCACAATGACGGGCACCCCCGGATGTTGTGTGGGTAGCCAACGCCAGTGGTAGAGGATTTGTCGCCCACGCGCCAGCAGCCCATAAAGCAGGGACAAGGGCCATAAGAGCCTGGCACCCCAGTGGCGATGGTGCCATAGGCGGCGCAATGCAGCTTCAGACATGATTGAAGGAAGCCTGCCTTTGGGTGTACGTCAGGGATTGGCCGCCCCTGTACTGGCTGACGATTGGGTGGCAAAGGTGATTTGCGTTAGCCCAGCACGGCGTGCTGCCTCCATCACGGTGATGACGGCTTGGTGAGGGGCTGTGGCATCGGCACTGATGACGATAATGCTGCCCGACTGCCCTTTGGCAGCATCGCGCAAGGCGCTAGCCATAGGGTCTACGCCTTTGCCAGTCACGGCCATTTTATTGACAGCATAGCGACCATCAGCGGCTACGGCGACGATGATTTCTTTGGGCCGATCACGCATTTGTTCGGTGTCAGCCACAGGCAGCGTTAGTTGCATCTCGGTGAACTTGCTGTAGGTGGTGGTCAGCATCAGGAAGATGAGAATCACCAGCAGTACGTCGATGAACGGGATCAGGTTGATCTCCGGTTCTTCTTTCTGGCGCGGGCGGAAGTTCATTTGCGCAATTGCATTAGGTGGCGCACAAACTGATCTGCCGACAACTCGAGCGTGAGCAGATAGGCATCCACACGGGCGCGAAAATAGCGCCAGAAAATCAGTGCAGGAATGGCCACGATCAACCCGAAGGCTGTGTTGTACAGAGCCACAGAGATACCATGTGCCAACCGGGCTGGGTTGCCGCTGCTGATGGTTTGTCCGAGTCCGCCTGCATCGACTTGTGAGCCGAAAATTTCGATCATGCCAATGACGGTGCCCAACAGACCCAGCAAGGGAGCTGCTGAGGCAATAGTGGCTAGCGCACTGAGGTATTTTTCTAATCGGTGAGCCACTGCACGGCCGGTGCCTTCCATGGTGGCGCGCAGATCGGTTTCAGTGCAACGAGGATTGGTGTTGATGGCTTGTAGCCCACTGGCCAGCACTTCGCCCAGTGCAGAGTTCTGTGCCAATTGGGCCACCACGTCTGGGCTAGGAACACCGCTGCTAGAGACCGTCATGGCTTCTTGGAGCAATTGTGGGGGGGTGATGCGCGCTGTGCGTAAGGTGACAAAACGCTCAATAATCAGCGCCAGCGCCAGAACGGAACAGGCAATCAAAGGCCAGATGGGCCAGCCTGCGGCTTGTATGATCGACAACAATGTTCTCTCTCCGCTCGGGTAAGGAAACGGCGATTATCTCCTAGCTTGCCTTCATTCTGGCGTGGCCCGTCTGCTGCACTGGGTCATCCACATTCTCTGTGGACAAGGTTGTGGAAAACCTTTACCTGCCACCTTGCTAGCCCGCATCACTGCGTGAAAGTGACAGGTTGATGAAAAAATAGGCAGTTCAATAAAGATCGCTGTCTGCCAGAGTAAAGGGGTAGTCGTTGTCAAAATCCAGTGGCGTGTAGCAGCGGTACACGGGTTGCACAGGCAGTGGCGGGGCCACGGGTGTAAAGCCAAGCAAGGGCAACCATGGGTGTGCGGGGCAGGCTTGTCCGATAAAGGTGTCTAGGTGGGAGATGCCACGGTCTCGTAGCCAGCGGGTTATTTGGAGCCAAGCATCACGCACAGCCTGGGGCGCTTGAGGGAGCACCAGATCCACGAGGATGGCCCGTCCTGGTTCGGTGGGGGTCAGAACCACAAAGCCTACAGGCGCAGCAGAGGTGATAGACCACAATGCAAAACGCCAATAAGGTTGTCCTTGGCGATCATCGAAACGCCAAGCCAAGAATTCACGATCACGTACCAGTGAGATGCGTAGACCCTGACGGTATTGTGCCCACAGAGTGTTCCAGGTCGGTTCGGCAAATTGTGTGGGTAGAACCTGGATGGCATAGCCATGTTCTTGTGGGGATGGAGTTGGTAGAGATTGGCGCCACCAATGGCCCTTGTGGTATGGGGTGCAAACATTCAGTAACGTGCTCAGGCGTGCCCGTCGATCGAGTCCTATCCCCATACACAGGAGTGCCTCTTGAGCACCAGCGGCATGAAACGCCTGTTCTGTGGAAACAAACAGCCCTTGTCGGCTAGCTCCGGAGTGGTGGCGCCATAACGGGTGACTGTAATTGTCGCGTGCTATCAGTAAGGGCTGCTCTTGCCCTTGTATCCAGCAACGATGCACCGTGGCGCCGAAAAAGGCAGCCACGGTGCCATCGGGTGCTTGACTGATCCAGCCCCGCCAGCCTGCCTGATGTGGTTGGTGCCACTGATAACGCCAAGCCCAGACTTGGGGGGGGCGGTGTGTCACAAAGCTGTGCATGAACCCCGCCTGTACCGCAGGCCAGTCGGACTCGGTCATGGCGCGCACTGTGCAACGGGCCAGCGGAGATTTAGTCATGGTTCATCGCAATGATGTGGGTTCCGGCATAGCGCATTTGGTAGTGCAGACGGTAGGTCTCTTGCAAGAAGTCTTTCCATTTATCCCGCAAAAGTTGGGATTCTTGCTGGAGTTGTGTGCGCTGGGCATCGGTGTTCATGACGCCACGGGTGCGTGATTCACGGTGAATGCAGGTGACATCGCTGGCCTGCACCACCCGCCAACCGAGTTGGCGGACATGCAGGTTGAAGTCCACATCGTTGAAAGATACGGCAAATCGTTCATCAAATCCGCCACAGGCATCAAAAACGGTGCGCCGGGTGAGTAGGCAGGCACCCGTGACCGCAGAGACATTGCGCGGAATATTCAGGCCTTTGCCATCGCGTTCATCCACGATATTGCGTGCGCCCCAGCCAACGTCGGTGGCGATGCCATCGTGTTGTAGGCCGCCGCCGTCTTGTGGGTCATATTCCAAACGGGCACCAACAATACCGATGCCTGTGTCTAGGGTTAGATAACGGGCCAGTTGGGTCAGGGTGGTGGGCGCTTTGAGTTCTACATCGTCGTTGAGGAACAGTAGCCAAGGCGTGATGGCATGGCGGGCTGCTGTGTTGTTGAGTGCAGCCCAGTTGAAGGGGCGGTTGTCGTACAGAACGCGCCATCCGGTTTGGTGCTGTGCTAACGCCACCAGTTGTGCGGTGGCGTGGTCATCTGCTGAAACGTTGTTGCATACCAGTAGCACTTGCAGCGAGGGGTAATCTTGCTGCTGTAGCGAAGTCAATAGTCGTGCCAAGTCCTCTGGGTTGTGGTGGGTCAGGATCACGACCGTGAGGGGTTCTAGTGGAGCTTCCCATTGGTGACGCAAGCCCGCACCTTGTTTGGCGGGCTGGCTGTGGACGTGTTGTAAGCCTTGGTTTTGTAGATGGAGCGAAACGCTGCGGCAGGCCGCTTCTAGCACATAGGGTTTGGCCGATACTGCATAGGCTACCGAGGTCTCAGTGGCCCGCCAGTCGTACAGTGGCAGGGCGATGTGTCTGACTTGCAACTGGGGCCGTGCTGCCAGACGCAACCACAAATCCCAGTCCTGACTGCCATCCAAGCCTTCGCGTAGCCCACCTACCTGTGTGAGCACGTCATGGCGTACAGCGGTCAAATGATTGATGTAATTGAGGTGCAGCAGGGTTTCTGGTGCCCAGTCTGGCTTGTGGTAGGTGTGCAGCAATGCGCCGTTGCGGTCGATCATTCTGCTGTCGGTATAAAGGCATTCAAGATCTGGATGGCTGCGGATACAGCCCGCCATTTCCAATAAGGCATCGGGATCGAGCCGGTCGTCGTGATCCAGAAAGGCCACCCAGTCGGCCTGTGCCAAGGCGATGGCTGTTTGCGAGGCCGCCACAATACCCCCCCGTTGGGGACGGTGCTGGATGCGCAGACGTGGATCTTGCGCGGCCAAGTTCTTGAGTTGCTCCAGTAGCGCCAGCACCGGGGGGTGGGTGCTGGCGTCATCAGCGATACAGAGTTGCCAGTGCGGGTACGTTTGTTGCAGTACCGAGTGCACAGCCTCGGTCAAAAATTCGGGGGCCGGATCACAAACTGGCAGGATGATGGCAAAGGTCGGGCCCGCTTGAAAGGCTTGGCCCACCAGACGGCTGAGGCTAGAGCTGGCGATAGACCCAGGCGCTAACAAATCAGCCCAACGGTGCAACTGCGTGAGGGTATTTTGCCCATGCTGCAGTGCTTGCTGGCTGCGCTGGGCTTGGGTGGCGTGCTCTTGGGCGCGTTTTTGGGCAGTGTTTCGTTCTGACTCCAAGGCATCCACCAGATTGACGAGGCGTTCGAGGCTTGCCAATGAGAGACGTTCCACAATTTTGCGCAACACAGCTTGGCGCCAAACCAGATAGCCTTTGCGTTCATGTTGGGTTTGCAGATCTGCTTTTTCACCCGGCTTGGGATATTGGCGGTATTCGCACACCAGCTCCGGAACCCGCCTGAAGGTGCAACCTTCGAGTTCGGCACGAACCAAGAAGTCCCAATCTTCATAGGCCTCTAGTGCTTCATCGAACCTGAGGCGTTGTGCCAGTCGTGTGCGGCAGACATAGCTGTGCAGGGGGATGTGGTTGCCTGCCAGTAGACGGCCTGCCCGCCAATCTTGGCCTAGCGGCTCTCCTGTATCGAGTACTTGCACCTTGCCTTTTTGGTAGTCGCAAGTGGCCAGACGGTAGTCGCCATAGGCCAGATCCAGCAGCGGGGCAGCCTCTAGTTCGGTCACTAGCAGTGCCAGATGGTCTGGGAGCCAGACATCGTCTTGATCGAGAAAGGCGAGATATTCGCCTTGTGCTGCCGCTATGCCTGCATTGAGGTTGGCCGCACGCGGCCCTGGCCCTTGCACCACACGTATCGGTACAGTGGTTGGCCCCTCTGTGGGCCAAGTGCTCCCATGCCAAACCACCACCACTTCTAATTGGTCGTAACTCTGTTCGGCCAGACTGAGCAGGGCTACCGCTAATAGAGCGGGATCATCGGCCCGTACCACGACTGAGACCAAGGGGCGATTTTCAAAAAAATTTTGTTCGCTACCGTCCCACATATAACGGACATAGGCTTCACCATGTGGCGCTGCAATCGCCGCACCACGCAAGGTCGCCAGACCCTGCGTATGGGCTTGGTAGTCATACTGTGCCTGTTGGGAAGCGTGGCAGGCCAGCGCCTGGAGTTTGCGTTCGAGCAGTAAGGGCTCGATGTGGTTGGGGTACGGTAGCGGGCTGGTGGTTTCATAAAACCACAATTCACCCGACCAGTGCTGGGTCAGGGCAGCCACCACCCCTCGTGTCAGGCGACGGTGGTCTGGATGGGATTCACTCGGTGCCGGTAGTGCAATATCGGTGGGGTGATAGGCACTGACCAAGGCGCGGTAACGTTCCTGTATGGCCTGATTCAGGGGTAAGGCACCATCTTGGTGCTCCCAGCATTGCGCTGGGGGGGCTTGCAGTACGGCCAGTCCGGCTTGTAATTCTTGTTGCCGTATTTGCGGATCACCCCCCAACCCGCCATTGGTAATAACGACTACCTTGACCACACCCCCCTGATTGAGGGTGTTCATGATCAGGGCTGCACACCCCAACAACTCGTCATCGGGGTGGGGAGCCAGCACCAGCAAGCGCATACGCAGGTCTCTGTTAGGGGGAGGATCGCAAGGGGGCTAAACGTTGCAGTCGCGATTGGGCCAAACTGCCCAGCCATTCTGGTCGAAGCAGGGCATAACGCCATAAATCAGTGCGTTGGCCATTGGCCGTGCGCAATTCTTCTCGCAACACGGCTTCTCGCGCAATGCCTAGGCCTGCCAGAAACTGGATGGCAGAGCGGTTGCCAGGGTGTACGCAAAACACCAGTTTGTGAAACGGCAAGTCGGTGAAGGCGGTGTGGAGCAGCCAATGCACGGCCTCTAACGCAGGACGGCTGCCTTGACCACGAAAAAACGCCACCGATGCTTCCGCTTTGGCGTTGTAGAGGTCTACTGCACTGAACGCTAGAAAGCCCAGCGGGGTATGGGTGCGCCGATGCAACACCAGTGCTTCGCGCTCTACCGGAGGATCTAGCTGGGCCAACCACTGCAGGCGCTGCACCCAGTCTTGCAGGGGATGTTCTTGGTGTTGGTATGACGGACGGTAAGCGGCCAAGGCCGCCGCCACTTCGGGCCGTGGATAAAGTTGCAGTATGTCTGCTCCTTCCAGTGCCCGCACCAAGCAGGACACACCTTGATAGTGGAACAGGTGGTCTGCTGCGGGGGTAGAAGGAGTTCGCAAGACAGAATCAGTAGGTGGGGCCGCCGTAGGTGCTGGCACAGGTATTGACGCTGATCTGATCAAGTTCGGAGACGCGGGCATTGGCCCACACTGGGAAACCATTTTCATAGCTGCCTTCAGGCAGGACAATGGTTTGCAGATAGAAGGAGTTGCCTCGTGTCAGGGAGTATCCCAAGGCACCCAAATCCAGTGGAATTGTCAGGGCGACCGTACCGTTGGCAGGCGCGGTTACGCCGGTGGCAACAGGCACCTTCAAACCGGCCAGACCCACCTTGATTTTGGCGTTGAGAATTTCATTGCCGCCAGTGTTGGTGGAAGTGACGACATACAGCACATCTTTGTCTTTCAGGCCCGTTACGACCAGAGACAGTGCGTTGGGCACACCTGTATCGTCGCACAGGGTGGCTGCGCCGTGGTAGGTGCTGTTGCCCAAGCTGTCAAGCCGCACTTTGTTCAGGATGGGCAACTCCACCTGCGTGACTTGGGTCGTGACGATATCGGTATAGGTGGGCGTTAGTGCATGGGCCTGTTGCATCAGAAAGGGCAGCGTGGCGGCCTTGCCAGTGAGCAGGAGGGTAGAAAACTTTTTCAGCATGGTGCAGCGATTCCTAAGGGGCAGGAAAAAAAGAGCCACCCAACCGTCTGAGTAAGCCCATAGATTTTGTGCCACTCTAGCATGCTCTCGGCTTGAATAGAGATTCCTTCCTACAATGTGCCGTTGCTGTTGTAGTCCGCACAGGACTGTGCGGCATTGTTTGAACCACCCACGAAGGAAAACCCCATGGAACACACCCTGCCTCCACTGCCTTATGCAATTGATGCCTTGGCTCCCCACTACAGCCAGGAAACCTTGGAGTTCCACCACGGCAAGCACCATAACGCCTATGTGGTCAACCTGAACAATTTGCAAAAGGGCACGGAGTTCGAGAGCCTGACGCTGGAAGAGATCGTCAAGAAGTCTTCAGGAGGTATTTACAACAACGCAGCCCAAATTTGGAACCACACTTTCTTCTGGAACTGCATGGCCCCCAATGGTGGTGGTGAGCCCACCGGCGCGCTGGCCCAAGCCATCCATGCCAAGTGGGGTAGCTATGCTGCCTTCAAGGAAGCCTTTGTGAAATCGGCGGTGGGCAACTTTGGTTCGGGTTGGACGTGGCTGGTGAAGAAAGCCGATGGTTCTGTCGATATCGTCAATACTGGCGCCGCAGGCACTCCCCTGACCACTGAAGACAAAGCCCTGCTGACAGTGGATGTGTGGGAACATGCCTACTACATTGATTACCGCAATCTGCGCCCCAAGTTTGTCGAAACATTCTTGGACAAGTTGGTGAACTGGAAGTTTGCTGAAGCCAATTTTGCGTAACAGCACATTGCACAGAGCATGAAAAAACGGCCTGCGGGCCGTTTTTTCATGGAGTTTCAGTCCGATAGTGCTTGAATGAGTTCGGTCTCAATGGCAATTTGGCGGGCGCTGTGTTGGAGTTCGGGGCCTTCAACCAGAAAGGTGTCTTCTACCCGTTCTCCCAAGGTGCTGACTTTGGCGAGTTGCACATTCAGTTGGTGCCGTGCCAGTACGCGGGCCACCAGATAGAGCAGACCGGCCCTGTCGCTGGCCGAGATGGCCAACAACCAGCGTTGTGCTTTTTCATCAGGGTGCAGCGTAACGCGGGGGGCAATCGGGAAACTTTTGGCGCGGCGTGACAGGCGTCTGCGACCGGGCTCGGGCAGAGGGCCACTGGCCTCCAGGGTGTGGGTCAGGTCGTTTTCTACCATGTGGGTCAACTCCCGGTAGTGACCCGGTAGCGAGGCCGTGACCACTTGGAAGGTGTCGAGTGCGTAGCCATTGCGGGCAGTGTGTACCCGTGCGTCCAGAATGCTAAAACCTGCCCGGTCAAAATAACCGCAAATACGGGCGAACAGGTCGGGCTGGTCTGGTGCATAGACTGCCACTTGCAGCCCCTCACCTGCCAAGGATTGGCGTGCCCGTACTACCGGATGGGCCGTGCCAACGTGGCGTGAGAGGTGTCGGGTATGCCAGGCAATGTCAGAGGCTTCGTGGCGCATGAAGTAGCTCACGTCCAATGTTTCCCAGAGTTTTTTGTGCGATTCAAACGGTTGGGCGACCAAGGCCAGCATGACCAGTGCTTCGCGTTTGCGTGCCTCAATTTCGGCTGCGGCATCGGGTGCCCGTCCACCCAAGGTGCGCAAAGTGGCGCGGTACAAGTCCTCCAGTAGTTTGCCTTTCCAAGCATTCCAGACTTTGGGGCTGGTGCCCCGAATATCTGCCACCGTGAGCAGGTACAGTGCTGTAAGGTAGCGTTCGTTGCCTACGCGCCGCGCAAATGCGGCAATGATGTCGGGGTCGCTCAGATCTTGTTTTTGTGCCACTTGACTCATGGTCAGGTGTTCGCGCACTAAAAACTCAATCAGTTGGGCATCTTCGCGGGCCACGCCGTGTTGGCGGCAAAAGCGCCGTGCTACTACGGCACCAATCTGGGAGTGGTCTCCTCCGCGACCTTTGCCAATGTCATGAAACAATGCCGCCACATAGAGTGTCCAGGGTTTGTCCCAGCCAGCCGCCAATTGTGAACAAAACGGGTATTCGTGGGCATGGTCGGCCATGAAGAAGCGCCGTACATTGCGCAACACCATCAGGATATGCTGGTCTACGGTATAGACATGGAACAGGTCGTGCTGCATTTGCCCAACGATGCGTCGGAACGACCAGAGATAGCGCCCAAGCACGGAGGTTTGGTTCATCAGGCGCATGGCATGGGTGATGCCCTCAGGCTGTTGCAGGATACGCAAAAAAGCCGCCCGGTTGACTGGGTCTCGGCGGAAAGCGCCATCCATGACGCTGCGCGCCCGGTATAGCGCCCGCAAGGTGCGGGCCGACAGGTGCTGCAAACCGGCAGAGGTTTGGTAGAGCAAGAAGGTTTCGAGGATGGCGTGCGGGTCGTGTTGGTACAGGTCGTCGCTGACCACCTCAATCATCCCAGCTTTGTCCAGAAAGCGGTTGTTGATGGGGCGTGGGGCGTGGTCAGAGGGGTTGAGACGTTCTTCGATGTTGAGCAGCAAGATTTGGCACAACTGCGTGACAGCCTTGGCTGCCCAGTAGTAGCGGCGCATCAGGGTTTCGCTGGCGCGCAGTGGCAGGCCACTGCCATCGGGCGCTTCAGAGCGGTAGCCAAACGATTCGGCTACAGCGGTTTGCAGATCAAACACCAGCCGATCTTCGCGCCGCCCAGCAATGGTATGCAGACGTGCTCGCACTAGCGATAGCAGGGCTTCGTTACGCACCAATTGGCGCAGCTCAAATGGCGTTGCCAGCCCGCTACGGGCCAGTTCTTGCCAGCTGTGGCCTAGCCCTGCAGCACGCGCTACCCAGAGCACCGTTTGCAGATCACGCAGGCTGCCGGGCGATTCTTTGCAATTGGGCTCCAGCGCGTACGGTGTGTTGTCGTATTTGTTGTGGCGCTGGCGCATCTCCAGCGTTTTGGCAATCAGAAAGGCTTTGGGGTCGAGGTGGGCGCGGTATTGCTGCTCAAACTCGGTAAACAGTGCCACGTTGCCACACAGTAGCCTGGCCTCCAATAAGGAGGTTTGTACGGTCACATCTTGCGCCGCCTCGGTGGTGCATTCGGCCACCGTGCGCACGCTGGAGCCAATTTCTAGCCCTACATCCCAGCAGCTGCTGATAAAACCTTCAATGGCTTGGCGCTGGGCTATGGCGGTGTGGCTGTCGGGCAGTAACAACAGCACATCCACATCCGAATGCGGAAACAATTCGCCTCTGCCAAAGCCACCCACAGCTATCAAAGCCATGCTTTCGGGCAGGGCGGCCCGTTGCCACAACTGTGAGAGCAAATTGCCTGCAATGCGCGCCAAGGTACGCAGGTGGGCATGGATGCCGCGCGTGGAGGCTTGTGAGGCTGTCAGGGAGGCCAGCAGCTCGGCTTTCTGACGGCGGTAAGTGTCGCGCAGGGCTTGCAGTTCGGTCATGGCAAGTATTCGGGAAGAAACAACAAGGGCCAGACCATGCAAGAACTGTGCGAGGAGGCACTCAGGTGGCCGTGGCCTGAACGAAATGGGGCAGGGCCGGATAGCCTGCGGACAGCGTCAGCACTTCGTAGCCAGTGGGGGTGACGAGCACGGTATGCTCCCATTGTGCCGACAAGCTGCGGTCTTTGGTGATGATCGTCCAGCCATCATTGCCCAGTTCTTTGATGTCACGCTTGCCCGCGTTGAGCATCGGCTCAATGGTGAAAATCATGCCAGGCTTGAGTTCTTCTAGGGTGCCAGGGCGGCCATAGTGCAGCACCTGGGGTTCTTCGTGAAATTTTTGCCCAATGCCGTGGCCGCAAAACTCACGCACTACCGACAGGCCGTGGCTTTCGGCAAATTTCTGGATGGCATGGCCAATGTCGCCCAAACGGGCGCCGGGCTTGACCTGCAAAATGCCCAACCACATGGCCTCGTAGGTCAGGGCGCACAGGCGCTTGGCAGCAATCGAACAATCGCCAATCAGGTACATGCGGCTGCTGTCACCATACCAACCATCATCGGTAATCACGGTCACGTCCACATTCACGATGTCGCCCTTTTTCAGGGGTTTGTCGTTGGGGATACCGTGGCAGACTACATGGTTGACCGAAGTGCACAGCGACGCTGGATAGGCAGGGTAGCCTGGCGGTTGGTAGCCAATGGTGGCTGAGCGCGTGCCTTGGCGGGCCATGCACTCGGCGCCTAGGCGGTCGATTTCAAGTGTGGTGATACCGGGCTGGATATGGGGGGCAATGTAGTCCAGCACTTCGGAGGCCAGACGGCAAGCCCGGCGCATAGCGTCGATTTCCGGGGCCGTTTTAATGGTGATACTCATAGGCCGGTGATTATCCCATTGCCTTTTGCCATTGGTCACAGCGGGGGCTTGGATGGGGGCAGGCCGGTAAAATGGCCCCTTCTGCTGGCGCTGTCCAGCCTCTTTTGCCTCTTATTTTTATCAACTAGGCCGCCAACGTGACCTTGCACATCACCACGCTTGCGGGCGCTAATGCCCTCAGCCCCTTCCGCGCCCAGCAACTTTTGCCTGCGCTCCAAGCCATCCACCCCAAGATTGCCTCGATTGCGGCACGCTTTGTCCATCTGGTGGCCACCGATGTTGCACCAGCGCCAGACACCCTAGAGCGTCTGGCGGCCTTGCTCACCTATGGTGAGCCTTATGCTGGCCCCGCCGAGGGCGCTGCGCTGATTGTCACGCCCCGTTTGGGCACCGTATCGCCTTGGGCCTCTAAAGCCACCGACATTGCCCACAATTGCAGCTTGGCCGTGCGCCGCATTGAGCGCGTGACCGAATACCACCTCACTTTGCAGTCGGGCCTGCTCAGCAAGCCAAGCCTGAATGCCGAGCAGCTGCAGCAAGTGGCGGCCCTGCTGCACGACCGCATGACCGAATCGGTGGTGACGGATTTGAGCGGCGCACAAGCCCTGTTTACCGAGCTGCCCGCCCAGCCAATGGAGCATGTGGATGTGTTGGGCGGTGGCCGGGCTGCACTCATTGCCGCTAACAAGCAATGGGGGCTGGCGCTGGCCGAGGACGAAATCGACTATCTGGTCACTGCCTTCCAAGGTTTGCAGCGCAACCCTACCGATGTCGAGCTGATGATGTTCGCGCAGGCCAACAGCGAACACTGTCGCCACAAAATTTTCAATGCCCAGTTCACCATTGACGGGCGAACCCAAGACAAGAGCCTGTTTGCGATGATTCGCAACACGCACCAATTGGCCCCCCAGCACACGGTGGTGGCCTACGCTGACAACGCTTCCATCATGGAAGGCAGTGTGGTGGAGCGTTTTGTGGCCCGTATGCAAGGTGATGCCAACAGCTACCAAAAAGAACAGGCCACACACCATGTGCTGATGAAGGTAGAAACGCACAACCACCCCACGGCGATTTCGCCCTTCCCCGGTGCTTCTACGGGTGCGGGCGGTGAAATCCGTGACGAGGGCGCTACCGGGCGCGGCTCCAAGCCCAAGGCGGGCCTGACGGGCTTTACCGTGTCCAAACTCTGGGACGGCGCGTCCGACCAAGCTGGCGGCAAACCCGGCCATATCGCTAGCCCGCTGCAAATCATGATTGAAGGCCCGTTGGGCGGCGCGGCCTTTAACAATGAGTTTGGCCGTCCCAACTTGGCTGGTTATTTCCGCGAATACGAGCAAACCGTGGCCGGTGTGCAGCGTGGCTACCACAAACCCATCATGATTGCCGGTGGCTTGGGCGTGATCGATGCGGAGCAAACGAAAAAAATCGAATTTCCCGCCGGTTCGTTGTTGATTCAACTGGGTGGCCCCGGTATGCGCATTGGCATGGGCGGCAGTGCCGCCAGCTCGATGGCCACGGGTACGAATGCCGCTGAACTGGATTTTGACTCGGTGCAACGCGGCAACCCCGAAATTGAACGCCGCGCCCAAGAAGTCATTAACCACTGCTGGGCGCAGGGCGAGAAGAACCCGATTTTGGCGATTCACGATGTGGGTGCGGGTGGCTTGTCCAACGCCTTCCCTGAGCTGACCAACGATGCGGGACGCGGTGCGCGTTTTGACCTGCGTGCGGTGCAGTTGGAAGAGTCGGGCCTGTCGCCCAAAGAAATTTGGAGCAACGAAAGCCAAGAACGCTACGTGCTGGCGATTGCGCCCGAGTCGCTGGAGCAGTTCCGTGCCTTTTGTGAGCGCGAGCGTTGCCCGTTTGCCGTGATTGGCACGGCCACCGAACAACGCCAACTGGTGCTGGAAGACACCGCCGCTACGGCAGCAGACCAGAAATTCCCGGTCGATATGCCCATGTCGGTATTGTTGGGCAAGCCGCCCAAGATGCACCGCGATGTCCAAACCGTGCAGCGTGCCTTCCAGCCGATGGAACTGACCGGTGTCGATTTGCAAAAAGCCATCATTGATGTGCTGAGTCACCCCACCGTGGCTTCCAAGCGTTTCCTCATCACCATTGGCGACCGCGCTGTGGGCGGCCTGACACACCGCGACCAAATGGTCGGGCCGTGGCAGATTCCGGTGGCCGATGTGGCCGTGACGCTGGCCGATTTCAAGGGCTTTGCCGGTGAAGCGATGGCGATGGGTGAGCGCACCCCATTGGCTGCCTTGGATGCCCCGGCTTCGGGCCGCATGGCGATTGCCGAGGCCATTACCAACCTGCTGGCTGCGCCGGTGGAGTTGTCGCGCGTCAAACTGTCGGCCAACTGGATGGCTGCTTGTGGCGAGCCGGGCGAAGATGCCGCCCTGTACGAAACGGTAAAAGCCGTGGGTATGGAGCTGTGCCCAGCCTTGGGTATCTCAATTCCGGTGGGCAAAGACTCGCTGTCCATGCGTACCCAATGGCAGCACGCTGGCGAAAGCCATAAAGTGGTGTCGCCCGTCAGCCTCATCATCACCGCCTTTGCCACCTTGGATGATGTGCGTGGCACGCTCACTCCGCAACTGAACGCCCAAGAAGAAGACACCACGCTGCTGTTGGTCGATTTGGGCAAGGGCCAGCACCGCATGGGCGGCAGCATTCTGGGCCAAGTGCTGAACCAATCGGGCGATGTAGTGCCCGATTTGGACGATGCCCAAGACCTGATGCAATTGGTCAAGGCCATCAACACCTTGCGTGCCCAAGGACAAATTCTGGCCTACCACGACCGCAGCGATGGCGGCTTGCTGGCCGCCGTGGCCGAAATGGCCTTTGCGGGCCATGTGGGTGTGGCCTTGAATGTTGACATGTTGGTCACAGAAGGCGACGGCATCAGCGATAGCCGCATGGACACCGGCGATTCCAAGAACTGGGCACAGCAAGTGAGCGCCCGCCGCGAAGAGCTGACGCTCAAGGCCCTGTTCAGCGAAGAACTGGGCGTGGTGCTGCAAGTACGCACTGCCGAGCGCAACGCCGTGATGCAAACCTTGCGCGAGCATGGCTTGTCCAAGTTCAGCCACTTTGTCGGCAAGACCCGTCCGCTCAGTTCCAGCATCGATGCAGGCAAGGGCCAATTGTCCATCTGGCGCGATGCCAAAGAAGTGTTCAGCGCCCCATTGGCTGACTTGCACCAAGTCTGGGACAGCGTGAGCTGGAAAATCTGCCAGCAGCGCGATAACCCCGCCTGCGCCGATGCCGAACACGCTGCCGCCGGTGACCCCCAAGACCCCGGTATGCACGTCCATCTGACGTTTGACCCGGCAGAGAATGTGGCTGCGCCGTTCCTGAACCTCTCGCGCCCCAAAGTGGCCGTGTTGCGCGAGCAGGGGGTCAATTCGCATGTGGAAATGGCCTATGCCTTTACCGAAGCCGGTTTTGAGGCCGTAGATGTCCACATGACCGACCTGCAAACCGGCCGGGTGCGTTTGCAAGACGTACAAGGCGTGGTGGCCTGCGGTGGCTTCAGCTACGGCGACACCTTGGGCGCAGGCATTGGCTGGGCGCGTTCCATCACTTTCAACCCGGTGCTGGCCGAGCAATTCCAAGGCTTCTTTGCCCGCCCAGACACCTTTGGTTTGGGCGTGTGCAATGGTTGCCAAATGTTTGCCGAATTGGCCGACATCATCCCTGGCGCACAAGATTGGCCGCGCTTCACTACCAACCAAAGCGAACGCTTTGAAGCCCGCCTGAGCATGGTCGAAGTGTTGGAGTCGCCCAGCATCTTCTTGCAGGGCATGGCCGGTAGCCGTTTGCCGATTGCCGTGGCCCACGGCGAGGGCTATGCCAACTTCAAGCACCGGGGCAATGCCGCCCAAGTGCTGGCGGCCATGCGCTTTGTCGATAACACTGGCGCAGCCACGGAGCGTTACCCGTTCAACCCCAACGGCAGCGCGGGTGGCCTGACCGGCGTAACCACCGCTGATGGTCGCTTTACTGCCATGATGCCGCACCCCGAGCGCGTGTTCCGCAACGTGCAAATGAGCTGGACGGACATGGCCGCCAGTGGTGGTGCTAGTGCTGCCAGCCCGTGGTTGCGCCTGTGGCGCAATGCGCGCCGTTGGGTCGCTTGACCGGCACCTGTCGATCAGATCTAGGCCGTATCACAATGCAGCTTTCAGCTTCCGTCATCATCGGGCTGAAAGCTGTTTTTTTATTCTCCCTAAGGAGCTGCTATGGCCGGAGCCAGTTTGTTAACCCTGTTGGATGACATCGCCACCATCCTTGACGATGTGGCTTTGATGACCAAAGTAGCCGCAAAAAAGAGCGTGGCTATGGCCGACGATGTCTCGGTGATGACCAAGGTGGCAGCACAAAAGACGGCTGGAGTGCTGGGGGATGATTTGGCGCTCAATGCGCAACAGGTGGCCGGGGTGCGGGCTGAGCGTGAAATCCCGGTGGTTTGGGCCGTGGCCAAGGGATCACTGCTTAACAAGGCAATTTTGGTGCCTTTGGCGCTGCTGATCAGTGCCTTAGCCCCTTGGGCGGTGACACCCCTGCTGATGGTGGGGGGGGCTTTCCTGTGCTTTGAGGGTTGTGAAAAGCTGGCCCACCATTTTATGCATGGCGCTACCGATGAGGCCGATGGGCACGACAACACCGCTATATTGGCTGGGAGCGAGCCAACCACCGATATGGCAGCGTTCGAGCGAGACAAGGTGAAAGGTGCTGTGCGCACAGACTTTATTCTCTCGGCCGAAATTATTGCCATTACCTTGGGCACGGTAGCGGCCGCGCCTTTTATTCAACAGGTGACGGTGCTGTCTGGCATTGCCGTCCTGATGACGGTGGGGGTCTATGGGTTGGTCGCTGGCATCGTCAAACTCGATGATCTGGGCCTGTGGCTGACCCGCCAAAGCAGCACTTTGGTGCAAGGGCTGGGGCGGGGTATCGTGGGGGCAGCACCTTGGCTCATGAAGGGGCTGTCGGTGGCAGGCACTGCGGCCATGTTTTTGGTCGGTGGAGGTATTTTGGCGCATGGTGTGCCGTGGTTACACCACCATATCGAGGCGGCAGGCACAGCGGCATTGCAATGGCCTGTTGGTGCGTTGTGGCAGGTACTCCTACCCAATGTGCTCAATGCCGTATTGGGGGTATTGGCGGGTGCTGTGGTGTTGGTCGTGGTGCTGTGGGGGCAACGGTTGCGCAGCACAGACCATAGAGGCACCAAGGCGTGAGCAGCCCTCGTTTGCTATGGGCTCCTTCAGGCTGTGGCCTAATGGAGGACTTTTCTTTTTATTTTCACTTTTAACGGAGGCCATTCATGGGCAACAAAATCGTTACGGAAGCAGATCGCAAGCGCACCCCCCGTCCCCAGACTCCCAATGGCGTGACCTTGCCCACCCCTGGCCGTGGTCAGCGCGTGAGCTTGGAGCGCGGCGTGGCAACACGCAGCAAGAAGAACCCCGGCAAACGCTCGAAGAAGGGCGGCTGATTCCGCTGCTACAGAGCGTGCTTTGCTGCGCTCTGCATAAAAAAAGCCCTCTTGACGAGGGCTTTTTTGTGTCTGTATGCCCCAGGGGGGCAGCAACACAACTTATACCTGCTCTAGCGCCTGGGCCAGGTCGGCGCGCAGATCGTCAATGTGCTCAATGCCTACAGACAAGCGCACCATGCCTTCGCTGACGCCTGCTTTGGCCAGTTCTGTGGGGTTGAGCTGGCGGTGGGTTGTGGAGGCGGGATGGGTAGCCAGCGACTTGGCATCGCCGATATTGACCAAACGGGTAAACAATTGCAGTGCGTCCAAGAAGCGCGCTCCAGCAGCGCGCGGGTCGGCCTCTTGGCCCTTGAGGCTGAACGACAAAATCCCCGAAGCCTTGCCACCGAGCTGGCGCTGGACGAGCGCATGGTCGGGGTGGTCAGGCAGACCAGCATAGCGCACCCATTCCACCTTGGGGTGTTGCTGCAGGTATTGGGCCAGAGCTTGGGCGTTATCGCAGATGCGATCCATCCGCAAGGCCAGGGTTTCAATGCCTTGAAGAATCAGGAAAGCATTGAGCGGTGCCAGGGCCGCACCCATATTGCGCAGCGGCACCACACGGGCACGGCCAATAAAGGCTGCAGCACCCAGTGCCTCGGTGTACACCACGCCGTGGTAGCTCACATCGGGCTCGTTCAGGCGTTTAAAACGCTCTTTGTGCTCGGCCCAAGGAAATTTGCCACTATCGACAATCGCACCACCCACGCTGTTGCCGTGGCCACCCAGGTACTTGGTGAGTGAGTGCACCACAATGTCGGCGCCGTGTTCAATCGGGCGCAACAGATAGGGGCTGGGCACGGTGTTGTCCACGATCAGTGGCACACCGTGGGCATGGGCCACATCGGCCAAAGCACGGATGTCGGTGACGTTGCCCAACGGGTTGCCAATCGATTCAATAAAGATGGCCTTGGTGCGGGCATCAATGTGCTGTGCAAAGCTGGCTGGGTCGCGCGGATCGGCAAAGCGCACCTCAATGCCTTGTTGTGGGAAGGTGTGGGCAAACAGGTTGTAGGTGCCGCCATACAAGGTGCTGGCCGAGACAATGTTGTCGCCCGCTTCGGCCAAAGTTTGGATGGCATAGGTAATGGCCGCCATCCCCGAGGCGACTGCCAGCGCCGCAATGCCACCTTCCAAGGCCGCCACACGCTTTTCCAGCACGTCGGTGGTCGGGTTCATGATGCGGGTGTAAATGTTGCCTTGGACTTTCAGGTCGAACAGGTCGGCACCATGTTGAGCACTGTCAAAGGCGTAAGCAACGGTCTGGTAGACAGGCACGGCCACCGATTTGGTCGTGGGGTCAGGGGAGTAACCAGCGTGAACGGCAAGGGTATCAAGATGCATGAAATGTGTTCCTCAAAGGCGAGCCCCGCGCTCGTGCGGAGCTGGCGGGCATTGTTGCATGGGGCACTACAGCACCAGCAATGTTTTGCAGATGTGCTTATGCTTTTTGTGTACCGTGGCCGCCCTGCAAGAAATGGATGTCCACGGGATAATGGTCGGCTTTTGCATGGCCGTTTGCGCTCTGCACAGCGTTGTCCATGCGTTCTTCTTCCTCCTCTGTGTTTGTATCGCCGGAGCCTCTCACCGGCCACCGCTTTATCCTTTGGGTGCTGCTGCTGGGGGGACTGACAGCGGTAGCCCCCTTGTCCATCGATATGTACCTGCCCAGTTTTGGGCAGGTAGAGCAAGATTTGCACGCCCCCGCCGGTAGCATGGAGTGGACACTGTCTACCTTCTTTATTGGCCTGATGTTGGGTCAGTTGATCTACGGCCCTGTCAGTGATCGTTTTGGCCGCAAATGGCCGTTGTATGTGGGTTTTTCCGTGTACACCGTGGCCTCGTTGGGGTGTGCTCTGGCCGACAACATCACGATGCTGTGGGTATGCCGGTTTTTGCAGGGCATGGGGGGATGTGCTGGTTTGGTCATTTCCAGTGCCATCGTGCATGACCGCATGGGTGCCCGCGAATCGGCGCGTATTTTCTCGTTGCTGATGCTGGTCATGGGGCTGGCACCTATTCTGGCGCCCTTGTTGGGGGGCTGGTTACTGCAATGGTGGGGTTGGCGGGCCATTTTTGGCGTCTTGGTGGTGTTTGGGCTCATCTGTTTGTGGGGAGTGCGGCTGGGCTTGCAAGAGAGCCACGACACTACCCAAGAGCCACCATTGCAGTGGGGTACGGTGGCGCGCAATTACCGCAACTTGTTGCGTGACCGCACTTTTATGGGGTTGGTGGTCAGTGCCGGCCTGACCCGTGCCGGCATGTTTGCCTACATAGCAGGTTCACCCTTTGTGCTGATGCAGCTTTATGGTGTCACACCGCAGAACTACGGCTGGTTTTTTGGTGCCAATGCGTTGGGATTGATTGTGGCCAGTCAGCTCAACGCTTATTGGCTTAAAAAGACAGCCGCCACTACCTTGCTGCGCTTGGCCTTATGGCTGCCACCATTGGCTGGGTCTGCACTGGCCGTGTTGGCACTGACGGGCTGGATGTCGCTGGGCTGGTTTGCCGCAGGCTGTTTTGTGTTTATGTCCAGTGTGGGGGTCATTGGCCCTAATGCCAGTGCCACTGCCTTGGCAACCCAAGGGCAGCGGGCTGGCACTGCGGCTGCCTTCAATGGTGCCCTGGCTTTTCTGTTTGCCACGTTGGCAGGCACCTTGGTTGGGGGCTTGCACAACGGCACCAGCGAGCCGTTGGCGTTGGTCATGGCCTTGTGTGGTTGGGGGGCATGGGCCAGCTACTATGGTTTAGTCAGGCACGATGCTGCATCCGCACCCGCCACACCCTGCTGAGGGTCAGGCACCAGCACGGCGTGGACGCTGGCGCCACATTTTTTCCAGTTCTACTGCCACATACATCATCGAGGCCGCACCCAGACAAATCACCAACTCCAGCGTGCTCAGAGGTTGGGTTTTGAAGATAGGGTTGAGCGCCGGTACATAAATCGTTGCCATCTGCAACACAAAGGTCAATGCCACAGCACCCAGCAACGGCAGGTTAGTCCCCAGGCCCAAGCGCCACAGTGGTTCTGTTTCGGAGCGTATGCCCATGATGTGTGCCATCTGACCCAAAATCAGCACCGTAAACACCATCGTCTGCCAATTTTCGTGGCCAGTGTGTATGGCCCACGCCTGCACACCCAAGCACAAAGCCCCCAGCAGCAAGCCAATACCCACAATATGTTGCCACATTCCACCGGCAAACATGCTTTCTGTCGGTGGGCGCGGTGGGCGGCGCATGATGTTGCGTTCGGCTGGTTCGGTGGCCAAAGCCAACCCAGGCAGACCATCGGTAACCAAATTGACCCACAAAATGTGGATGGGCAACAGCGGCATGGGCAGCCCCAGAAGCGGGGCCATGCAGATGGTGATGATCTCGCCAGAGTTGTCGGTCATGGTGTACCGAACAAACTTGCGAATGTTGTCGTAGATGCGCCGCCCTTCTTTCACGGCTGCCACAATGGTAGAAAAATTATCGTCCAGCAGCACCAAGCTCGAAGCCTCACGTGCCACATCTGTGCCGCCCTTACCCATTGATATGCCAATGTCAGCCCGTTTGAGGGCGGGGGCATCATTGACGCCATCGCCTGTCATGGCCACAAAATGGCCTTGGGCTTGCAGTGCTTGCACAATCCTGATTTTCTGCGCTGGATCTACCCGCGCATAGACCTGAACGCCACGCACATGCGTTTGCAAACTCGCATCGTCCATGCTGGCTAGATCGGCGCCTGTCAATACGGGTGCGTCGGCATGGGTGACGATGCCCAACCTGTGGGCAATGGCGCGCGCAGTGGCTGGGTGGTCGCCAGTGATCATCACCGGGACGATACCTGCGGTAATGCAATCGTGTACCGCTGCTTGTGCCTCGGGGCGTGGGGGATCAATCAGGGCGATCAGGCCCAGCAGTTCGAGTTGATTTTCTACGGCTTCTAGGGCGTTGGTGTCTGGCAAACGGGTATGGTTGCGCCGGGCCAGTGCCAATACGCGCAGACCTTGCGCTGCCAGCATCTGGGCTTTGTGCAGCACAGCCTCTGTGTCCAGGGGTTGTGGGCCTTGGGGTGTCCATTGCTGGGTGCAGCGCGGTAGCATAGACTCCGGGGCTCCTTTGGTGTAGGCCACAAAGCCAGTACCCTCCCGGTGGAAGGTGGTCATGCGCTTGCGGTCTGAGTCAAAGGGTTGTTCTTGTACCCGTGGCTGGGCCGCTTCCAAGGTGGTTTTGTCTAACCCGCCCGCATAAGCGGCCAAGACCAGTGCAGTTTCAGTAGGGTCGCCTTGCCATTGATGGCTGGGGCTGGTGGTGGCATGGTCGGCATGGCGGGTTGCATCATTGCACAGAGCCGCGGCGCGCAAAGCCTCGGCATGTACGGGGCTGGGCAAAGCATCACCGGGAATCCAGCGATCTTCCAAGGCCAACAACAATTCCGCGTGCATTCGGTTTTGTGTCAAGGTGCCAGTTTTGTCTGAACAGATGGTGGTGACAGAGCCCAGTGTTTCTACCGATGGCAAGCGCCGCACCAGGGCATGAACTCCCACCATGCGGCGTGCCCCCAATGCCAACAGGATGGTCACTACGGCAGGCAGTGCTTCAGGAATGGCCGCGACGGCCAAGCTGATGGCCGTCAGGGCAATCAGCGCCGGGTCTTCTCCGCGCAACAAACCCGTTAAAAACAAGACGGCACAAATCGCCAATACCACCAACGCCAGTTTTTTGCCAAAAGCCGCCAAGCGCAGTTGCAACGGGGTGCTGCGCTCACCGCTGTCAAGCAAAGTGGCTACTTTGCCCAATTCGGTACGCATTCCGGTGGCTACTACCAAACCACGGGCACGGCCATGTGTGGCCGTAGTGCCCTTGAATGCCATGTTGGTGCGGTCGCCCAAAGCATGGCTGTTTTGGCGCTGCAAAGTAGCGGTTTGTTTGGCGACCGTGACCGATTCGCCAGTCAGCGAGGACTCGTCCACCTGCAACTGTGCAATCTCGATCAGGCGCAAATCGGCCGGAATCTGGTTGCCCGCCTCAAGTAGCACGATGTCGCCCGGCACGAGCACATTGGCGGGTACTACCTGCACTTGGCCGTTGCGCAGCACAGTGGCCTGGGCTGCAGCCAATTGGCGCAGGGCTGCCAGCGCCTTATCAGCCCGCCACGCCTGTACAAAGCCGATTACCGCATTGAGCACCACGATAAACAAAATGACCAGCGTGTCGGTCATTTCTCCTATCAACCCAGAGATGATGGCTGCTCCGAGCAACACCAGCACCATGAAATCCTTGAACTGATCAAGCAACAAAACCCAAGGACTGCGCTGGCTGCCGGTTTCCAATTCATTGGGGCCGTGGGTGTTGGCGCGGCGTTCGGCTTCTGTGCTGGCCAAGCCTTGCTGCACATCCACAGCCTGTGCCTGAGCCAAGGTATCGATATCTTGCAGATGCCATTCGCCCGGTTGGGCGGGAGACTCAGGGGTGGTCATGGGCTTGTCTCCTTGCTTCGTTCAGGTAGGACGGGTACGGTAGAACTGCAAAGGCTGTTCTTGCACCGCTTTTTGCTGCTGTTGCAGCACGGATCGCTTGATTTTGCCCATCACATGCATTTCGCAAGGTTTGCAGTCAAAACGCAACGTCAGTTTTTCTTTGCCATTGATCAGGTGCAGTGGCTCGGCCTTGATCGTACCCTTGACGCCAATGACCCCCTTGGCCTGTTTGGGGCACAAACTCAGTGAGAAACGCACGCAATGTTTGGTGATCATCAGGCTGACTTCGCCTTCTTCCTCGTGGCTTTCGTAGGCAGCGTCAATCACCCGTACCCCATGCTTGGCGTAGAAGTCTCTGGCTTTATGGTTAAACACATTTGCCAGGTAACTGAGCGTGTCTTCTGGATATGGCACGGGGGGCTCCACTGGCTGGGCACGCGGTAGGCGTTGTAGCCCACTGAGGCGAGCGGCTTCCAGGGCTGTTGCGGCTTCGCGGCGCAATGCGTTCAGTACCGAGGCTGGCACAAACCACGGTTGTGACAACGACAGACTGACGTCATGCACCGCAAAAATGGTGGTGCCAAAACGGCCCAGTTGTTCATGCAAACTGGCTTCAGCTTTGCCGGGATCTGTGGCCTGCTGGTGGGCTTGCGCTACTTGAGCCGTTCCTGTAAACCCGTCCTCATCGGTGAGGGTGAGGGCAAAGCCGTTCACTATTTCAGTCAGTTGTACCCACAGGCCAATGCGCCGATCACTGGATTTTTTGTCCAGCGTGCGCACCCAATCCATATCTCGGTTGCGGTTGATCTCTGTGCCTTTGCGCAAATCTTTCAGGTTGGCCAGAGGGTCTTTAGGAAAGACCCGCCATTGCGTTTTATGGCGTGCTGATACAGGTTCGGCCCGGTTGATGGCCAGCCCAACCAGTTCTTTTTGCAGGTCGTAGTAACACAAGCCATCGCCGTTGTGCAGCACAGTTTCGGGGTTGCTCACTTCTAGTTCGACAAAATCTGGCCCCAGTTTGGTTACCCAACCAATGGCCTGACCAGGGTTCTTGGGCGTGTCAAAAGCACCAATGTCTGCTTTGCGACCATTGACAAAATAATCCGTGAACTCACGGTTAAAGTTTTGCAATGGATCTGGTGTGAAGGTAAAGGTGGTCTGGCCGCTGGAGGCGCGTGCCAGTGGCTGCTCAGAGAACTGGCGCTCCTCCAAGATGTCATCGAGCAGTTTGCGGTAGTGCGCCGTGATGTTTTTCACATAGGCTATGTCTTTGTAGCGGCCTTCGATCTTGAAGCTGCGCACGCCGGCATCCACCAAAGCACGCAAGTTTTCGCTTTGGTTGTTGTCTTTCATGCTCAAGACATGTTTGTCGTGGGCTACAAACCGGCCCGTGTCGTCCACCACTTGGTAGGGTAGGCGGCAGGCTTGGCTGCAATCGCCCCGGTTGGCACTGCGGCCTGTGTGGGCATGGCTAATGTTGCACTGGCCGCTATAGGCTACGCACAGTGCACCATGCACAAAAAACTCGATGGCGCAGCGTGCAGGGTCGGTGGCGGCACGCACGGCGGCAATTTGTGGCACCGTCAATTCACGGGCCAGCACAATCTGGCTCAAGCCAGCGTCTTGTAAAAAACGTGCTTTTTCGGGTGTGCGGATATCGGTCTGGGTGCTCGCGTGCAGCTGAATGGGGGGCAAGTCCAGCTCTAGCAACCCCATGTCTTGGATAATCAAGGCATCGGCACCGGCGTGGTACACATCCCATGCCATTTGGCGGGCACCTTCGAGTTCATCGTCGCGCAAAATGGTATTGAGCGTGATAAAGATGCGGCTGTGAAAGCGATGGGCATGGCGGATCAGGCGTTCAATGTCGCGCAAATCGTTGCCGGCTCCGGCGCGGGCGCCAAAGGCAGGGCCGCCGATATAAACAGCATCGGCGCCGTGGTTGATGGCCTCAATGCCGATGTCGGCATCGCGCGCAGGAGAGAGGAGTTCAAGCTGGTAGGGCAGGAGAGACATGCCTGCGATTATCCTGTGCAGCTTACACAGTCCTTGTCATGGCACAGTAAAACAACAATTTCCTTTCAGGGCACCATGTCATCTGGGCTCTGCGTGTAAAGCATGGGTGCAGTACGATAGGATTGAGGAAATGAGTGCAGTTCCATCGGAAGCCAAACAACAACCCCTGAGCCTGACTGCCAGTTCAGTAAATGGCAAGGTCTTTCGCATGCCGTTGTTTCGACCCGGCACGGTGGTGTTGCGTGGTACCAAAAGGCACACAGTTCATTATGTGATGATTCGCCGAGGAGACTTGTGGATCTATCTCAACGGTGTAGAAGCTCCAGTACGACCCGAAACCTTGCGCGTAGCACCGGCTTTGTTTGCAATCGAGCGCCAGTCTGGCCGCTGAGGGCACACCAAGGCGGGCTGTTTATGGCGCTGTGGTTTTGTGTTCTGCCATGGTTTGGCCCAGCCGGACGGGGCGGGCAGGCGCCCAGTGGGTGCTGAAATGCAAGGGGCCTGGTGGAAACAGCAGCACCACGGTCGAGCCGAGTAAAAAGCGGCCCATCTCTTGGCCCTGCTCCAAGTAAATGTTCTGATCGGCATAGTTCCAGCTGCGCAATTGTCCGGTGCGCGGTGGATTGACTTGACCGTGCCAAACGGTGGCCATGCTGCCCACGATAGTGGCACCCACCAGCACCATGGCCATTGGGCCGTAGGTTGTTTCAAACAGGCAGACCACCCGCTCATTGCGGGCAAACAGGCCCGGCACCCCGCGCGCGGTGGTGGGATTGACAGAGAACAAGGCTCCTGGCACATGCACCATGCTGTGCAGTTTGCCAGCACAGGGCATGTGAATGCGGTGGTAGTCGCGCGGGCTGAGGTAGATGGTCGCAAAGTGCCCGTTGGCAAACTGAGCGGCCACAGTAGCGTCACCGCCTAGCAATGCGGTGGCGCTGTAGCGGTGGCCCTTGGCCTGAAAAATCTGCTCCCCCTCAATAGCCCCAAATTGGCTTACTGCCCCATCGACAGGGCAAATCAGGTCGGCTCGGGCCAAAGGCCGAACCCCCGGCTTGAGCGAGCGCGTAAAGAAATCATTGAAACTGGCGTAATTGCGGATGTCGGGGTCGGCTGCCTCGGACATGTCAACGCCATAACGGGCTACAAAACGCCGAATCAGGGTTGTCGTCCAGGCACCAGCCTGTGCGCGAGCCACACGACCGGCCAGAGTGGTCAATGCCCGTTGGGGCAGCAGATATTGTGGCAAGACGGCAAGACGATCGGACACAGGTAGGGCTGTCTGGTAATGGCAGGATAGGGGCATTCTATCGGTACCGATGTTGGCATGGGTGTACGCGGGCAGAATCGGCCTCTCTGGTGCTTTTGTTTTCACCCTACGTTCGGTTGCTTATGTCTTTGCCAGACCCCGTTCCATCGACCCCTCCTGTGCCCAAGTCTTCTTGGCCGGGTAAGGCGTGGTGGGCGCGTTTTCAACCGGGGGTTTTGGGCATTGACCGTGTCGAGGCAGTCCGCGTGGTGGTGGGTATTGCGTTGGGGATCTGGGCGGTGGCTTGGGTGGGGCGTTGGTGGCAGGGCTGGATGCCAACGGCGGGGCCGTGGCTGATTGCTCCCTTGGGCGCCAGTGCGGTGTTGGTGTTTGGGATGCCGTCAAGTCCACTCTCACAGCCGTGGCCTTTGTTAGGTGGCAGCATGGTGTCGATGGGCGCTGGGGCATTGGGCGCAGTGCTATGGCCCGAGCCAGTATGGGCGGCTACCTTTGCCGTGGCTGGGGCTGTGCTGGCCATGTTGTTGTTGCGGTGCCTGCATCCCCCTGGGGCCGCATTGGCTTTGTTCATGGTGCTGAGTCATCAACAGCAGGGACTGATGCCCGATGTTCGTGCCGTGTTGCTCATGCTGTGGGTGTTACTGCTGGTGGGGATGGCCTACAACCACTTGACGGGCCGCAGTTATCCCCATGCACCATCGGCATTACCCGCCAGTTCGCAATCACCAGGGCAATTCACGGCCAGTGATTTGGATACGGCGCTGGCCCATTACAACGGTGTGTTGGATATCAGTCGGGCGGATCTAGAAGGGCTGTTGCACATGGCCGGTCGGGCCGCTTTTCAGCGCACGCTGGGCGATTTGCGCTGTGCAGACATCATGTCCAGTCCGCCGCTGGCAGTGCAAGCGGGTGTATCCCTCTCGCAGGCTTGGGCGTTGATGCAGCAAGAGCAGGTAAAAGCCTTGCCCGTAATGGATGCCCAAGGCAGGGTGTGCGGTATGGTCACTACCACTGACTTCATGCAATTGGCCCGTCCCCCAATGCCAGCTTCTTGGGGACAACGCTTGCGTGCAATGGTGCGTCGCAGCCACAAACCACCCAGTGTGGTCAGCGAGTTGATGTCGGGGCCAGTGCAGGTAGCACAGGCCCAACAATATGCAATGGAGCTGGTGCCCTTGTTTTCGCAGGGCCGTTACCACCACATTCCGATTGTGGATGCAGAGTTGCGGCTGGTGGGCATCGTCACACAAACGGATCTTTTGCGCGCCTTAGCTGCTGCAGTGCAGCCAACGGCGCAGCGTTGATACAGCACTGGTCAGACAGGCGACAAGCGCGTTACAATCGAGACTGCTCATGCACAGCGCGTTCTGCATGCACACTGAAGCCGTATCCTCGGCACTTTCCTGACCTGTCCTACGGGTGCAGCGACTCTCACAGCCCGCCACGCCAAGTGCAGCCCACCCCTACAGGGGGCATGGTTCTTGTGCCGGATGCGCAATGCGCGTCAGCACCAGACCTTGACGATAAACATACCAATTTGCTTTTTACGAGATAGAAAATGGCTAAAGAAGAACTGATTGAAATGCAGGGCAGCGTGACTGAAGTCCTGCCCGACTCGCGTTTTCGCGTGACGCTGGACAATGGGCACCAGTTGATTGCCTACACGGGTGGCAAGATGCGCAAGCACCACATCCGTATTTTGGCGGGTGACAAGGTGTCACTGGAAATGTCCCCTTACGATCTGACCAAGGGTCGCATCACTTTCCGTCATTTGGCAGGCCGTGGCCCTGGCCCAGCCCCCCGTTAATGGTTTGTTGGGCTGATTTTTTTAGCCATTCTCTTCAGAACAGAGATTTTTCCGGTTAGAATACAAGTCTTGTCGGAGCGTAGCGCAGCCTGGTAGCGCATCTGCTTTGGGAGCAGAGGGTCGCGAGTTCGAATCCCGCCGCTCCGACCACCGTTTAAAAGCCTGTTGCATTTTGTGCAACAGGCTTTTTTATTTTTTCTGTGCCTGTCTCACAAAAAACGCGGCCGAAGCCGCGTTGTCTGCAAGGGCAGGGCCAAGGGGTTTATTCCACCTTGGCTTTGGTACGCAAGCCTTCTTGGTATTGCGCCAGCTTTTGTTGCCGCAATTGCTGAGCCACTTGGGGCTTGACCTCTTCTAGCTTGGGCAATTGGGCTTGGCGGGTGTCATCCAGGCGGATAACGTGCCAGCCAAATTGGCTCTTGACCGGGGTTTGGGTCATTTTGCCTTTTTCCAGTTTGATCAGAGCTTCGGTGAATTCGGGTACATAGCTGGCTGGATTGGCCCAGTCCAGGTTGCCACCTTTGGCGCCCGATCCAGGATCTTTGGATTGTTTTTTAGCGATGTCTTCAAACTTGCCACCTTTTTTGATGGAGGCAATGATGGCCTTGGCATCGTCTTCTTTCTCTACCAAGATGTGGCTGGCTTTGTATTCTTTGCCACCATTGGCCGCAACGAACTTGTCGTATTCGGTCTGGATTTCGGCATCAGTGACAGGGTTCTTGGCTTCGTAGTTAGAAAACAGCTCGTTGATCAGCACTTGCTGACGGGCCAGTTCCATCTGTGCTTTGTAGCTGGCCGAAGATTCCAAGCCCAGGCGCTGAGCCTCTTGGGTAAACACTTCGGCTGTGATGATCTGGTCTTTGATCCGTGCTTCGATCTCGGGGGTGACTTTGCGGCCAGAGCGTTCTACCTGATCCTTGATGGTGTTCAGACGCTCTGTGGGCACAGGCTTGCCGTTGACGACGGCCAGGTTTTGGGCGGAAGCAGGCAGGGCCAAGGTGCCCAGCATGGCAGCAGCCATCAAGCTGGACAGAAACTGTTTCTTCATGAGAGAAATCCAAAAAAGGGAAAAAGACTGGTCAGAGAATTTCAATGGCGATGGCATGCACGCCACGGTTTATCCATTCTTGCAGCGCATCATACACAAGGCGATGCTGGCGTACACGGGGCAAATTGGTAAACACCGGTGAGCTTATGCGTACTCGGAAATGGCTGCCAGCACCTGTTGCATTAGCACCCGTATGGCCCGCATGGGCCGCGCTTTCGTCTAGCACTTCCAGCGTGGTAGGAGCCAGTGCCGTGTGCAGGCTGTGTGCCAAGGCCGCCGCAGTGATGGGGGGCTGCTGTTGTGGGGTCATGGCTGTGCATCCTTGCCATTGCCGAGCAACGCTGGCTCTTTCAGGTGGCGCGACAGATAGAGTGCCTGTGCAATGACAAAAGCAAACATCAACCCCATGCCGCCAAAGAGCTTGAAGCTCACCCAGGTGTCAGTATCGAAGGTGTAGGCCACCCACAGGTTGAGTACGCCCATGCTGGCAAAAAATCCGGCCCAAGCCCAATTCAAATGGCTCCAGACTGCATCGGGCAATTCCATCTGCGCTCCCATCAGGCTTTTGATGAAATTTTTGCGCAAGAACAGTTGTCCTAACAACAAGGCTCCACCCATCAGCCAATAAAGTACGGTGGGTTTCCATTTGATAAAAGTTTCACTCTGGGCCAGCAGGGTAGCGCCGCCAAATAGCACGATCACGCCCAGACTGAGCCATTGCATAGGCTCTACCTTGCCGTGCTTGAAGCGCAGATAAGCAATCTGTAGCACGGTAGCGGCAATGGCCACCGCCGTAGCTACATAAATGCCACCGAGCTTGAAGGCGACAAAAAACAAAATGATGGGGAAGAAATCGATCAGGAGTTTCATGGGGCAGTGGAGCTAGAGGGTCAAGGCTGGCTAGAGGTGAAATCTAGCGCGGCTGAATTCATACAGTAGCGCAGGCCGGTGGGGGCGGGGCCATCTTCAAATACATGGCCTAGGTGGGCGCCGCACTGGCTGCACACGGTTTCTACCCGTACTCGGCCCAGACTGTGATCCATGACCTCGGTGATAGCACCGGGCAGAGCTTGCGAAAAACTAGGCCAACCACAACCAGCATCAAACTTGGTGTGGGCACTGAACAAGGTGGCGCCGCAGCAAATACAGTGGTAGCTGCCATCGGTCCACTGCTGGTTGTATTTGCCAGTAAACGGGCGTTCGGTAGCCGCATGGCGTGTCACTTGCAACGCACCGGGCTCTGCCCCCTTGGCTTGTAACAGTGCTTGCCATTCGGCTTCGGTTTTTTGGATGGGGAAGTTCATGATGAGCAACTGATGGAAATGGAAGAGGCCCACGCGGGCGGAAAGTCCGCCCACGCCGCATGATCAGGGTGGGCATCAAAAGGACTGCCCAGCACAGTTTGCAAACGTTGGAGCACAGAAAAGTCGCCAAGTTTCGCCGCTTCGATGGTTTCTTCGGCCAGATGGTTGCGCAACACAAAGCGTGGGTTGGTGTGTTGCATCGTAGCAGCCACTTGCCCCCGGCTTTCTTGGCCCAGCCGCGCCAAGTAACGAGGTAGCCAACTATCAAAATCTACCGGATCGAGCAGTAATTCGCGCACGGGGGTAAAGTGGTCTTCGGCCACAGCAACTGATAGCCGGTGCCAGAAGATGGGGTAATCCACTCGCTGGAGTGCCAGCCATTGCAGTAAATTGCCCACCAGTGCCGTGTCTTGATGGCAAGGAGTGGACAGGCCCAGTTTAGCCCGCATTTGCTGCAAAAACGAATCGCTAAACTGTTGCTGGTAGTCCTCCAAAGCGGCTTCTGCGATGGTTGGTTCACCAATCAGTGGTTGCAGAGCTTGCCCCAGGCGGTAGAGGTTCCAGCGCACGATTTCGGGTTGGCGGTGGAAGGCATAGCGGCCGTGGTGATCGCTGTGGTTGCAGATATGGCCGGGATCGAAGGCATCCAAGAATTGAAAAGGGCCGTAATCGAGTGTCAGGCCCAAAATGCTCATGTTGTCGGTGTTGAGTACGCCATGACAAAAACCGATGGCTTGCCATTGCGCTACCAATTGGGCGCTGCGTTGCGACACCGCATGTAGCAAGGCTGCATAAGTGTTGCCATTAAAACGGTCATTGTGGCGACAGTTTGGATAGTAGTGGTCTATCACGAAATCAGCCAGTTGGCGCAGTTCGGGCCATTGTTGACGGGCTGCAAAGTGTTCAAAATGCCCGAAGCGGATAAAACTGGGTGCGACCCGAGTGACCACGGCAGCGGTTTCTCGGGTTTCGCGGTATACCGGCTCGGGCGAGCCAGTGATGCACAGCGCCCTGGTGGTTGGAATGCCCAGCGCGTGCATGGCCTCACTGCACAGAAATTCACGAATACTGGAGCGCAATACCGCCCGGCCATCGCCACCACGAGAATAGGGGGTGCGTCCACTGCCTTTGAGTTGCAACTCCAGTGGGCCGGTGGGAGTTTGCACCTCGCCTAGCCAGATGGCCCGGCCATCACCCAGCTGTCCAGCCCAATGGCCAAACTGGTGTCCACTGTAGACGCTGGCCAGCGGTGCGCTGCCTACCAAGGGTATATTGCCACTGAAGGCGTGTAGGGCGGCATCAGACGACAACCAGTCGGTTTTTAACCCTAGCAGTTGTGCTGTGCTTGGGCTGATGCCCACCCAGTAAGGGGCTGGTAGGGGGCTGGGAGGCAGCCGGGTAAAGAATGCAGGGCCGAGACTGGCAAAACGGTTGTGCCAGACCCAGCCTGCATCGGCCAGCAGTGGATTATCGGCAGACGGATTCATGGAGCCGATTGTCGTCGGCGGCGTGCAAGCACAAAGGGGGCAGGGTTAAAGCCTGGTGGGTATTTGCCAAGCCGCTAACATGCTGGCACCGCTGGTGCTGGATTTGTTCTTGTGTCCAGCGAAGGAGCACTGCTGATGGGTTTGGAGTTATTGTTGGTGTCCTTGCTCAATGGCATCAGCTATGGGTTGCTGTTGTTCATGCTCAGTGCTGGTCTTACGCTCATCTTTAGCCTGATGGGGGTGCTCAACTTTGCCCATGCCAGCTTTTATATGTTGGGGGCGTATTTGGGCTACAGCTTTTCGGCGTTGTGGGGTTTTTGGTTGGCACTGTGGCTAGCACCCTTGGCGGTAGGAGTGCTGGGGGCGATGTTTGAGCGTTATTGTTTGCGTCGTGTGCATCGCTTCGGTCATGTGCCAGAGTTGCTGGTGACGTTTGGTTTGTCTTATCTGGTGCTGGAGTTGGTGCAATTGCTCTGGGGCCGCTCTACGGTGCCTTACACCCTGCCAGAAGCTTTGCAGGGGCCATTGTTCCACCTGTATGGCGTGCAGTTTCCGAAGTCACGCGCTTTCATTATGCTGGTAGCCTTGCTCATGTTGGCGTCAATCGGGTTATTGCTGGCCTATACCCGTATTGGGCTGGTCATTCAGGCGGCACTGGAGCATCCTGAGATGGTGCAGGCGTTGGGGCATAACGTGCCGCGTGTTTTTATGTGGGTATTTGGCGGCGGTTGTGCATTGGCAGCATTGGCTGGGGCGATTGGTGGCAATACCTATGTGACCGAGCCAAGCATGGCGGCTTCGGTGGGCTCCATCATTTTTGTGGTGGTGGTCGTGGGGGGGATGGGGTCGCTGGTCGGGGCTTTTTTGGCCTCTTTGTTGATTGGCCTATTGCAAACATTGGCAGTGGCTATAGACACCCCAGTGGCCCGTTTTTGGCAAGTGCTGGGCGGCTCGTCGCTGGGTGAGGGTAGCGCATGGGGGCAATTAACGGTGGCGCAACTGGCGCCCATTTTGCCCTATGTGCTGCTGGTGTTGGTGCTGGTGTTGCGCCCCCAAGGGCTGCTGGGCCAGCGCCAAGATTAAAGGATATCGCCTGCGATGACTACAACCACTGCCCAAACCATGCGGCCGCGCTGGGTGATGGGTATGCTGTGGGCCTTGCTTATTCTGCTGCCATTGGTGTTGCCCTTTGTGTGGCGCAGCAGTCTGGCCCTGAGCATGTTCTCGCAGATGGGCTATTTGATCATCATTTGTCTGAGTTACAACATTTTGCTGGGTCAAGGCGGTATGTTGAGCTTTGGTCACGCGGTTTATTCTGGCGTGGGCGCTTTTATGGCGGTGCATGTGATGAACACAGCCAGTCAGGGCGGTTGGCTGGTGCCCTTGGTGCTGGTGCCTTTGGTGGGGGGGGCTGCAGGGTTGGTGTGTTCTGCCTTGTTGGGCTTTGCCGCCACGCGCAAATCGGCCACGGTATTTTCAATGATTACTTTGGGGTTGGGCGAGCTGATGGCCGCTGTGGCTTTGATGTTTCCGCAATGGTTTGGGGGGGAAAGCGGCATCAGTACCAATCGGGTTTATGGCCCTGCATGGGGAGGCATCACCTTTGGTTCTGCTATCGAGGTCTATTATTTGATTGCTGTCTATGGCTTGTTGTGTGCTTTGGCGATGTGGGCGCTGACCCAGACACCTCTGGGCCGTGTTCTGAACGCTGTGCGCGACAACCCCGAGCGAGTGGCATTCATTGGTTACAACCCACAACGTGTGCGCCATATAGCTTTCATGATGGCTGGGTTTTTTGCCGGGGTTGGTGGTGCACTGGCTGCCATTCATCTGGAAATGGTGACGGCAGCCGACAGTTTTAGCATGGTGCGTTCAGGCCATTATTTGCTCTTCACCTTTTTGGGGGGAGCAGCGTTTTTTGCCGGCCCGATTCTGGGGGCCGTGTTGATGGTCTTGACATTGGTGTGGTGGTCTGAGATTTCGGCCGCTTGGCTTTTGTATTTGGGGCTGGTTTTCATTGGCATGGTGATGTATGCCCCCGGTGGGTTGGTCAGTGTGTTGGTGGCTGGGTGGCATTGGCTAGGTGCGTTAAGACAATGGCGTTTGTGCTGGCGCTGGTACCTACTGCAAGCCTTGGCTACGGTGTCAGCGGTGCTGGGCGCTTGTGCTTTGGTAGAGATGGCCTACCATTGGCAACAGCAGGCCACGCTGGGGCCAGAATTGGGGTTTTTGGGTGTTGCGCTCCACACCAATCTGTTTTTGCACTGGGGTGGTGCAGCCGTGCTGTGTTTAGGTGGTGGGTGTGCCAGTATCATGTTGCAACGCTTTGCGAATACAAAGGCGTGCAGCAGCCTATAATGCGAAGGCATGCGGGTGTAGTTCAATGGTAGAACGGCAGCTTCCCAAGCTTCATACGAGGGTTCGATTCCCTTCACCCGCTCCAGTCAAACTGGGCAAACGAGTCGCCTTGTGACAAAGACAGTTGATTTCCCTGCTTCGGCGACTGTGCTTTTTCCTGCAAAATTTCATAGCAAGCGTTCTGCGCCGTTTTGCCCGGGCAGCCTCGTGATTCGTGAGGCATATCAAAGCCAAGCACCGCAACGTGCTATGCCAGATTACCGTACCATCCGCGAACGCCTAGTAGCAGCGGTCTCTGTCCTTAGGGGGAGAGACAAGAGCAATCCAATGCACAGTCCGGTGCCGTATCCCGTTTCCCCTTGGGCGCTTGAGTTGTGTGATGTGCATCAGCGGTTTGGCAAAACCGATGTGTTGCGTGGAGTTAACCTGACGGTAGCCAGTGGTGAGCGTCTGGCTATCATTGGCCCTAACGGTGCGGGCAAGTCCACCTTGTTTCATCTCATCAGCGGGCGCATGCCACCCACTGGCGGGAAGATTTGGTTGCAGGGGCAACGCATTGATGGCAAGCCTGCGTATGAGATTAACCGTCTGGGGCTGTCGCGCAGTTTTCAGATCAGTAATCTCTTTCCTCGCTTAAGTGCGTTTGACAATCTACGTTGCAGTTTGCTGTGGAGTCTAGGCTACCGCTACAGTTTTTGGCATCTGCTCTCTGGCTTGCATGATGCCAATGCCCGCAGTGCTGAACTGCTGGAGTTGCTGCAATTAACCGATAGCCGTGATACCCCAGCCATGCACCTGAGTTATGCACAACAGAGGGCATTGGAATTGGGCATGACCTTGGCCAGTGGTGCCCGTGTGATTTTGCTCGATGAGCCCACCGCAGGCATGAGCCGCAGCGAGACGACACATTTCATCCAGTTGATACGGCAGGCCACACAAGGCCGCACCCTCTTGACGGTGGAGCACGATATGGAGGTGGTATTTGGGTTGGCAGACAAGATCGCTGTGCTGGTGCAGGGGCAGATCGTTGCTTGTGACACCCCAGAAAGGGTGCGTGCCAACCCACAGGTGCAGGCAGCTTATCTGGGCACAACGGTATGGAGTGATGTACCAGTACCAACTGGGTTGGCGCAGGAATAGCGCAGGCCGAAGATGCTCCACGTACAAGACCTCCATGCCTATTATGGCAACAGCCATGTGCTGCAAGGCGTTTGTTTGGATGTGCAGCCGGGTGAGATTGTGGCGCTGCTGGGGCGCAATGGCTCGGGACGTTCCACCACAGCCAAGGCCATCATGGGGTTGGTGCAATGGCATGGCACATTGCAATGGTGCGGTCAGAGTTTGGCAGGGCTGGCTCCCCATGATATAGCCCAACAGGGGCTAGGCTATGTGCCTGAGAGTCGTGACGTGTTTGCCCAGTTGACGGTACAGCAGAACCTATTGTTAGGACAAAAAGATGGACGCTTAGCCAAGCGTTGGTCGTTGGATGATATGTACCAGCTGTTTCCGCAACTGCGCCAGCGCCAACACACACGGGCGGGTGTGCTCTCTGGGGGCGAGCAGCAGATGCTGACGTTGTGTCGCACCCTGATGGGAAACCCAGAGTTGATCCTCATTGACGAGCCCACCGAGGGCTTAGCTCCCCAGTTGGTTGCATTGGTAGGGCAGTTTTTGCATACACTGCGTCAGCACGGCGTGGCTGTGCTGCTGATAGAGCAAAAACTGGCCATTGCATTGGAAGTATCAGATCGGGTGGTGTTGATGGGACAGGGCCGGGTGGTGTTTGAAGGCACGCCTGAGAGTTTGCGCGCCCGCAGTGATGTGCGGCAGGAGTGGCTGCAGGTTTGAACGAACTGCCCTATCCTGCGCATTTTTTGCTCTGAAAGTTGCCATGTTAAGTTTTGGTGTTGATATCCCCTTTGTCAAACTGCTGGGCTTTACCTTGCACCGTATGGAGAATGGCGAGTCCGAACTGCACTACGAAGCCCAGCCCGACCATTTGAACTCCTTTGCCGTTACCCACGGCGGTGCCAGCATGACCTTATTGGATGTAACCATGGCCACGGCTGCTCGCAGTGAGATTCCACACATGGGGGTGGTGACGATCGAGATGAAAACCAGCTTCATGCAACCCGCCCGTGGGCCACTGGTTGCCAAAGGACGGCTGCTCCACCGCACGGCGACCCTGGCCTTCACGGAAGGTACTGTTTTGGATGCTGAAGGCCGCATTTGCAGCCATGCTACTGGCACTTTCAAATACGTGCGTCGTTTGCCAGTGGATGGTCGCAGTATTCATGCACTACAGACCATTGCTACCGACTGAGGCGTTGAAGGGGCTTTCAGGGTTGCCGAAATGGGGTGCCCGTCAGCCGTGCGCCAGCCTTGAGCCCCCGCTGTTTGAACCAGCCTTGGTGCATTTCTAGCACATAGCGCACGGGTTTGCTGGAGCAGTGTGACTCCAGACTCTGGGGTTGCATGTCGACCAAATTGACGATAGTGCCATCATCTGCCAAAAAGGCAGCTGTCAGGGGCAACAGGGTGTTTTTCATCCAGAAACATTGGGTGGCGGCTTGTTCAAACACAAACAGCATGCCTTCATGGCCGGGCATATTCTGGCGGTGCATCAGCCCAATCTGGCGTTCTTCAGGGGCTTGGGCTACTTGCGCGTCAATGCGGTGCATGCCTGTGGTGAGTACGACACGTGGCAGATGCAGTTGGGGTGCGTCTTGGGCGAGGGCGCCAGTAGCCACTGTAGACAAGAGCAGCGCGAGTAGGGAGCGCAACAGCACAAGGGCTGTACTGGGTACAGGCATGCGGCCACGCAAGGCAGACAGGAGCGAAGACATAAGTGGGCAGTACAAAACAAAGACAAACAGAAATGCCAGTTCTACCGCACCGGGGCCGATGGTGGGGTGGTCGATAGAAAAAATTTCTGCGTAGAACGGTAGTAAATTTTGTATTACGCAATTTCAATGCCAAAAACCGGATTTCTACCGATGCTTGGAAACGAAAATCAGGCACCATCGGAGTGCGCCTGTCGGCCTACCGTTACAGTTGCCAGCGTTTCTGAATCTTATTTCTGGAGATAAGCCATGAGTACCCAAGCACCTACCATCATCTATACCCTGACCGATGAAGCGCCACGTCTGGCCACTGCATCGTTCCTGCCTATCGTTCGCGCTTTTGCCAAGTCGGCTGGTATTTCGGTAGAAACCAGTGACATTTCGGTGGCAGGTCGCATTCTGGGCCAGTTTCCTGAGTACCTGAGCGAAGAGCAGCGCGTGACGGACAATCTGGCCGAGCTGGGCAAGCTCACGCTCAAGCCCGAAGCCAACATCATCAAGCTGCCCAATATCAGCGCCTCCGTGTCTCAGCTGTTGGCAGCTATCAAAGAGCTGCAAGCCAAGGGCTACGCCATCCCCGACTTTCCCGAAAATCCCAAAGACGAGAAAGAAAAGGAAATCCGTGCCCGCTACAACAAGTGCATTGGTAGCGCCGTGAACCCTGTTTTGCGTGAGGGCAATTCCGACCGCCGCGCTCCCAAGGCCGTCAAGGAATACGCCCGCAAAAACCCACACAGCATGGCCGAGTGGAGCCAAGCCTCGCGCTCGCACGTCTCGCACATGCACCACGGCGACTTCTACCACGGTGAAAAGTCCATCACCCTAGACCGCGCTCGCGATGTGAAAATGGAGTTGCTCACCAAGAGCGGCCAAACCATCGTGCTCAAACCCAAGGTCTCGCTGCTGGATCGTGAAGTGATCGACAGCATGTTCATGAGCAAAAAAGCACTGGTGGCGTTTTACGAAAAAGAAATCGAAGACGCGCACAAAACAGGTGTCATGTTCTCGCTGCACGTCAAGGCCACGATGATGAAGGTATCGCACCCCATCGTGTTTGGTCACTGCGTGAAGATTTTCTACAAAGATGCCTTTGAAAAGCACGCCAAGCTGTTTGAAGAATTGGGTGTGAATGTCAACAACGGTATGGTGGATCTGTACAACAAGATTGCCACCCTGCCCCAAAGCCAACAAGACGAAATCAAGCGCGACTTGCACGCCTGCCACGAAGGCCGTCCCGAGCTGGCGATGGTGGACTCTGCCAAGGGCATCACTAACTTCCACTCGCCCAACGACATCATTGTCGATGCCTCCATGCCCGCGATGATCCGCAATGGCGGCAAGATGTGGGGTGCGGATGGCCGCCTCAAGGACGTGAAGGCGGTGATGCCCGAATCGACCTTTGCCCGTATCTACCAAGAGATGATCAACTTCTGCAAGTGGCATGGCAACTTCGACCCCAAGACAATGGGCACCGTGCCCAATGTGGGTCTGATGGCCCAGCAGGCAGAAGAATACGGCTCGCACGACAAGACCTTTGAGATTCCTGAAGACGGTATTGCCAACATCACGGACCTGAATACCGGTGAAGTGTTGATGAGCCAGAACGTGGAGCAAGGCGACATCTGGCGCATGTGCCAAGTCAAAGATGCAGCGATTCGCGATTGGGTGAAGCTGGCGGTGAACCGTGCCCGCAACTCCGGTATGCCTGTGGTGTTCTGGCTGGACGCTTACCGTCCGCACGAAGCCCAGCTCATCACCAAGGTCAAGATGTACCTGCACGAGCACGACACCACTGGCCTCGACATCCAAATCATGAGCCAAGTGCGCGCTATGCGCTACACCTTGGAGCGCGTGATCCGTGGTCAAGACACCATCAGCGCCACTGGCAACATTCTGCGCGATTACCTGACCGACCTGTTCCCCATCATGGAACTGGGCACCTCGGCCAAAATGCTGTCCATCGTGCCTTTGATGGCTGGTGGCGGTATGTACGAAACTGGTGCAGGCGGTTCGGCACCCAAGCATGTGCAACAACTGGTGGAAGAAAACCACCTGCGTTGGGATTCGCTGGGTGAGTTCTTGGCCTTGGCGGTGTCGTTGGAAGACTTGGGCATCAAAGAGCACAACGCCAAAGCCAAGCTGCTGGCAAAAACTTTGGATGCAGCCACTGGCAAGCTGTTGGACAACAACAAGAACCCCAGCCCCAAGACAGGCCAGCTCGACAACCGTGGCAGCCAGTTCTACTTGGCGCTGTATTGGGCGCAAGAATTGGCTGCACAAACTGAAGATGCTGCATTGGCTGCCCAGTTTGCCCCCTTGGCCCAACAACTGTCTGCCAACGAACAGCAGATCGTGGAAGAGCTCAATGCCGTTCAGGGTCAGCCCGCTGACATTGGTGGTTACTACCTGCCCGAAGTGCAAAAGCTCGATGCTGTGATGCGTCCAAGCCAAACCTTCAATACCGCACTGGAGAGCCTGCAGGCTTAATCCTGCGGTTGGGCGATAGCTTTTGGAGCCATGTTTGTATGGCTCTGGGGCACCGCTAGAATCAAAAAAGCACACACAGGCTGTGGCATTTGCCCAGCCTGTTGTTTTTTGATCCATAGAGTTTTCACCACCATGACCCATTACCAGCATATTCAGGTACCTACCCAAGGTCAGAAAATTACTGTCCAAAACGATCTGTCGCTGCAGGTGCCAGACCGGCCCATCATTCCGTTCATTGAGGGTGACGGAGTGGGGGTGGACGTGATCCCTGTCATGATGCGGGTGGTCAATGCGGCAGTAGAGCGCGCTTATGCGGGTCAGCGTCAGATTCAGTGGATGGAAGTCTATGCGGGGAGTAAAGCGACCCAGATTTATGGCCCGGATGTGTGCCTACCCGAAGAAACCGTTGCGGCTCTGCGCGATTTTGCGGTGTCTATCAAAGGGCCATTGGCTACTCCGGTGGGGGAAGGTATCCGTTCGCTCAATGTGGCACTGCGCCAGGCACTCGATTTGTATGTCTGCTTACGCCCTGTGCGCTACTTCAAGGGGGTGCCTTCGCCTTTGAGAGAGCCTGAAAAGACCAATATCGCCATCTTCCGTGAAAACTCAGAGGACATCTATGCCGGTATTGAGTTTGAAGCGGGATCGGTGCAGGCCCAAAAACTGATTGACTTCTTGCAGCAGGAATTGGGTACGCAAAAAATTCGCTTCCCAGACACCTCTGGCATTGGCATCAAGCCGGTGTCGCGCGAGGGGACAGAGCGTTTGGTGCGCAAAGCCATCCAATATGCGATTGATCATGACAAGCCTAGCGTCACCTTGGTGCATAAGGGCAACATCATGAAATACACCGAGGGAAGTTTCCGCAATTGGGGCTATGCCTTGGCGCAAAAAGAGTTTGGCGCTCAGCCCGTGGACGGTGGCCCTTGGTGCCACCTGACCAATCCGAGGACGGGCCGAGAAATCACCATCAAGGACAGCATCACAGATGCTTTCTTGCAGCAAATCTTGTTGCGTCCAGCAGAGTATTCGGTGGTAGCTACCCTGAACCTCAATGGGGATTACCTCTCAGATGCATTGGCGGCCCAAGTGGGGGGTATTGGGATTGCCCCAGGCGCCAATCTGTCTGACTCGGTGGCCTGCTTTGAGGCCACGCATGGCACAGCCCCACGTTATGCGGGCAAAGACTATGTGAATCCAGGCTCGGCCATTTTGTCGGCAGAGATGATGTTGCGCCATATCGGGTGGACGGAAGCTGCCGATCGGATGGTGGCGGCACTGGAGCAGGCGATTGCGTCCAAAAAAGTGACTTATGACTTTGCCCGTTTGATGAGTGGTGCCACCCAGGTCAGTTGTTCTGGTTTTGGTCAGGTTGTGGTCTCCTATCTGTGATGGGTATGGCAAAACCAGCACCTCGTAGCAGTTCTAGCTCTACTGTGTCCATGTCTGCAGCCTTGGTGGTGATGATGCTGGCGCTGCTGCTGGGGCTGCAACCTATCACCACCGATTTGTATTTGCCGGCACTGCCTGCCTTGCAAGGGCAGTTGGGGGCAGGTATGGCGCAATCCCAATTGACACTGACGGCCTTGCTGTTGGCTTTTGGGTGCTCGCAGCTGGTCTGGGGGCCGCTGTCAGACCGCTGGGGGCGGCGGCCTATTTTGCTGCTGGGCCTGTCAGCCTATGTGTTGGCCGCCTTGGGTTGTGCGTTGGTGCAATCGGTTGAGGCATTGATTGTCTGGCGTGCGGTGCAGGGTGTGGCAATGGGGGCTGCGGTGATGTCGGCCCGTGCGGTCGTGCGTGATTTGTATGCGCCTGTAGAAGGAGCGCAGGCCATGTCACGTGCCCTGACAGGGCTGGGCGTCATTGCCTGTCTGAGTCCGCCTTTGGGGGGCTGGCTGGCGGGGTATTTGGGTTGGCGGGCAACGATGGGGGCGCTGGCCGCTTTTGGTTGTTTGGCTTTGTTATTGATTGCATTGCGTTTTCAAGAGACATTGCAGCGGCCCAATCCTCAGGCATTGCAGCCCACACATTTGCTGCGTACGTGGGGGCAGATATTGCGCCACCCCACGTTTTTGGCCTTTACAGCCACCACGACCTGTACTTATGCTGGGTTGTTTACCTATTTGGCTACGTCTTCGTTCACCTTCATTCAGGTGCTAGGCTGGAGCAGTACGGCCTACGGCATGTTGTTAGCGTGTAATGCCCTGCTCTATATCACGGGCACGGTGTTGTGCCGCCGTTTGGTGGTGCGTTGGGGCGTACGACGTAGCATGGTGTTGGCTGGGGCTTTGAGCTTGGGTGGCGGTTCGCTCATGGGCGTTTTTGCCTTGCTAGGGGTGCAAAATGGCTGGGCCTACGCTCTGCCATTTTGGCTCTACCAAATCGCCCATGGTATTCATATGCCTTGTAGCCAAAGTGGTGCGGTGGGGCCATTTCCGCAAGCGGCCGGTACCGCGGCAGCACTGAATGGGGTGGTGATGATGGTGGTGGCCTTTGGTATTGGGCACTGGCTGGGCCAGCACATGAATGGCACGGTGTTGCCCCTGGCGCTGGGGGTTTGGTTTTGGGGGGCCTGCGCTGCTACTGCTGCCTGGACGTTGGTACAAAAGTTTGGTGATCCGCAAAAACCATGAATATTGCATTGCCTTGCATTGCTCTGGCAGGCCCGACTGCTGCTGGCAAGACGGCTGGCGCATTGGCTATCGCTGCAGCGTTGGCACAACACCAGCAACCCGTAGAAATCATCAGTGTGGATTCAGCCTTGGTGTATCGGGGCATGGATATCGGCACTGCCAAACCAAGCCCTCAAGAGCGGGCTGCTGTGCCACACCATCTGATCGATATTCGGGATCCCTTACAAGCGTACAGTGCCGCAGAGTTCGTCAGGGATGCCACACATCTGGTGGCTGAGATTCGCACCCGCGGGGCGCTGCCCTTGCTGGTGGGGGGGACGATGCTCTATTTCAAGGCTTTGTTGGAGGGGCTGGACGATATGCCGGGGGCCGATCCAGTGGTGCGTGCCCAGATTGAGGCGCAGGCGCTTGAACGGGGCTGGCCTGCACTCCATGCAGAACTGGCCCAAGTGGATCCGATAACGGCAGCCCGGTTGGCCCCGGCAGACAGCCAACGTATTCAACGGGCGTTGGAGGTTTGGCAGGTGTCAGGGCGACCGCTATCGAGTTTCCACAAGGTTAAACGTGCTGTGGCTGGCGCTGGCGTGGTGGCTCCAGAGCATTTCTTTGCCTTGGAGCCACAAGATCGCTCTTGGTTGCACGAGCGTATTGCCCAACGCTTTGATGCCATGATCGATCTTGGTTTGTTGGAGGAAGTCCAAGCCTTACGACAGCGTGGTGATTTGCATTTGGATTTGCCCTCTATGCGTTGTGTGGGCTATCGGCAAGTTTGGGAGGCGTTGGATGTGCAAGACAGCCAACAGGAGAAAACACCTTTAAACCTGGCTGACCTGCGTGAGCGTGGCATTGCAGCGACCCGTCAGTTGGCTAAACGCCAGATCACTTGGTTGCGCAGCATGCCCCAGCGCCATGTGATTGCTTGCGACCAGCCCCACGCCCTGCAAGCACTGGTGGCTACTGTTTGCAAGGGCTTAGGGCTGGTTTAGACCCAGAGTGTGTGGGCGGGCCTGCTTTATTCGATAGTCAGGCGTTGCGCGTTGCCACCCTGCTTTTTAGGCAGTGTCAGGGTCAGTACGCCGTGGTCGTATTTGGCTTTGGCACGGGAAGTATCGATATCAGCGGGCAGCTGGAAGCTGCGGGCCACTTGACCAAAGTAGCGTTCTGAGCGCAGTACCTTTTCTCCCTCGACTTGTTGATCGAGTTGGCGCACTTCGGCGCGCAAACTCACCACATTGCCTTCAATCGAGACATGGATGTCTTCTTTTGGTACGCCTGGCAGCTCGGCCTGTACGGTGTAGCTATCGTCGGCTTCTGTGACATCCACTTTCATTTGCGATGGTGAAGGCAGGGGATCGCCATGCAGGGGGCGCACATAAAACCCCGGATTGACATCTTTGAAGAACTCGTCCAGCAGACCGCCGCGACCAATCAATGCATTCATGAGGTGCTCCTTCAAAATCAGTGGAAAAAACAGTGGTGCGTTTTAGGCACCCTGCCAAGATAGGTCGATTGCCGTGCAAATTCAAGCGGGACAACACCAAAAAATGATGCTTACCAGCGGATCTGTTGTGCGTGTCGTTCTTCCCTATAAACTGCCCATATTCAAGGCTCCTGTGGCCCATCTCGGCACAATGCAGGTCTGCGGGTGATAATCTGGGCTTCGGCCCTGCGGGCGCTTGCGCCTTGTCACGGTAGATACCCATTTCTCATCATCCGATCTCCCGCCGTCGCTCTTTTATCCATGACGCTTTCCTTTTGCACCGCGCAGCTCAACTTTGTTGTCGGTGATCTGTCCGGCAACGCACAAAAAATCATTGCTGCAGCCCATAAGGCCTATGCAGCCGGTGCCCGTGTGTTGCTCACCCCTGAGTTGGCTTTGTGTGGTTATGCTGCGGAGGATTTGTTCCTGCGCCCAGCCTTTCTGCGGGCCTGTGATGAGGCGGTGCATACCGTAGCCCGCGAAACCGCCGCATTGCATGGATTGGTGATTGTGCTGGGGCATCCCCACCCACAGGCCTCTGGTGGATTGCCGCTCAATGCAGCCAGTGTGTTGTGCAATGGTCAGATAGAGCAAACTTATGCCAAGCAGGCATTGCCCAACTATGGCGTGTTTGATGAACAACGCTATTTCGCCCCCGGCTCCCAGCCTTGCGTGTTTGAGGTCGAAGGAGTGCGTATCGGTTTACTGGTATGTGAAGACGCTTGGTGGCCCGCTGCGGCGCAGGCCGCCGCAGCGGCTGGTGCCCAGTTGTTGGCCGTTATCAATGCTTCCCCGTTTCACGCGGGGAAACCACACGAGCGCGAACAGGTGTTGCGCGCCCGGGCGCAAGAAACCAGTTTGCCTGTGGTGTATGCCCATTTGGTAGGGGGGCAGGATGAACTGGTGTTTGATGGTTATTCTTTTGCCCTGAACGCTGATGGCACGGTGGCCGGACGGGCGGCAGGCTTCCAAGAAACACTGTTTTTTACGCAGGTGCAGTCTACGCCTGTTGGCTTGCAGTGCAGTGCTGCCATAGCCCCCCATGCCAGTGCTGAGGCTGATCTGTGGGATGCCTTGGTGTTGGCTGTGCGCGACTATGTGGGTAAAAACCGTTTTCCAGGTGCCTTGCTGGGGCTGTCGGGGGGCATTGATTCAGCGTTGGTATTGGCTATTGCCGTGGATGCCTTGGGGGCCGACAAAGTCCGTACGGTGATGATGCCATCGCCTTACACCGCAGACATTAGCTGGTTGGATGCCCGTGACATGGCTGCCCGTTTGGGCGTGCGTTACGACGAAATCGCCATTGCTCCGCAGTTTGACAGCTTCCAACAGGCATTGGCTGGAGTGTTTGACGGGCGTCCGCAAGACACCACAGAAGAGAACATCCAAGCCCGTATTCGGGGTACTTTGCTGATGGCGATGTCTAACAAGTTGGGTGCCATCGTCTTGACCACGGGCAACAAGAGTGAGATGGCTACCGGCTATTGCACGTTGTATGGCGATATGGCGGGCGGCTTTGCCGTCATCAAGGATTTGGTCAAAACCACAGTCTATGACTTGGCTCGCTGGCGCAATGCCCATGACCCCTACAGTACAGGACTGAACCCTATTCCCGAGCGCATCATCACCCGTGCGCCCAGTGCTGAGCTGCGCCCAGACCAAACAGATCAAGACAGCCTGCCGCCCTATGAGGTGCTCGATGCCATTGTGGTGCGCTATATGGAACAAGATGAATCCATCGCGGCTTTGGTGGCAGATGGGTTCGCTCCTGCTGATGTGGAGCGTGTCACCCGACTGATACAGCTCAATGAATACAAACGCCGCCAAGCGCCACCCGGCCCGCGTCTGACACGGCGCAGTTTTGGCAAAGACTGGCGCTATCCGATCACGAACCGTTTTCGGGCCTGAGCTGGTATGGGCCTGCCGATTTAACCATTAGAGGAGTGTTATCCCCATGAAAATGATCACCGCCGTCATCAAGCCCTTCAAGCTCGAAGAAGTGCGCGAAGCACTGGCCGAATGTGGCGTCACTGGACTGACTGTCACCGAGGTCAAAGGGTTTGGCCGCCAAAAAGGCCACACAGAGCTGTACCGGGGTGCCGAATATGTGGTCGACTTTTTGCCTAAAGTGAAGGTCGAAGTGGTGGTCAAGTCCGACGACGTCGACCGCTGTGTCGATGCGATCGTCAACGCCGCTCGCACGGGCAAGATTGGCGACGGTAAGATCTTTATCACTGCCGTGGAGCGGGTGGTGCGCATCCGCACAGGCGACATGGACGAAAGCGCAGTGTAAACAACACTGCCCAGAGGGCCATTGATGCCCTCTGGTTATCGTCAGATCACAGATTCTAGAGCGACACCGGCAGCGCGGCAGCTGGCTGTCTGCACCAAGCTGCGCAGTAGCGTGGCGCTGTCGGTGCTGCTGTGCAGCAGATCAAGTTGCCACGATCCCATAAAGTCTTGCGCTGTGCTGTGCCGGACGAAGTCTAATAGACCATCGTAGTAACCGGCCACGTTCAACAAGCCAATCGGTTTTTGGTGGTAGCCCAGTTGGCGCCAAGTCCAGACCTCAAATAATTCTTCAAAGGTGCCGATACCACCGGGCAAGGCCAGAAATGCGTCACTGCGTTCTGCCATCAGCGCCTTGCGTTCGTGCATGGTTTGCACCACATGCAACTCGTCGCAGGCCTCGCGGGCATGTTCTTTGGCTACCAGACTTTCTGGAATCACACCCACTACCCGGCCCCCGGCGGCTTGGGTTGCATCCGCTACCGTGCCCATCAGGCCACTGCGGCCTCCACCATAGACCAGCTGGCCTCCGTGGCTGCCAATCCAATGACCAACCGAGCGTGCTGCCTCGGCAAACTGTGCATCCTTGCCAAGGCGCGAGCCGCAATAGACTGCCAGTGAAAAAGTGGGTTCAGCCATGAAAGAACCTTTGCAAAATGGCCCCTGTCCAGATGCCTATACACAGCAACAAAGTGAGCAGTACCGCCGCACTGCCCATATCCTTGGCCCGTTTGGACAATGGATGCCACTCCGGGCCAATGCGATCAATGGCGGCTTCAATACCTGTGTTGAGCAGTTCAACCACCATCAGTAGTACCACAGACCCCGCCAATAAGGCCATTTCTGTCCAACTCTGGCCCAGCCAGACAGATGCGGGCAACAAGACCAATGCGGCCAAGGCTTCTTGGCGAAACGCTGGCTCGGCCCAACCTGCACGCAGACCGTGTAGCGAGTACCGTGTAGCATGCCAGAGACGGTGCAGACCGGTGCGGGTTTTTTGTGCGTTGACCGGTTCACTCGGGGGGCTGAGAGGCTTTGTCACGGTTTGGGCTTTCGGTGGTGAACAAAGTGGACTAGCCGTGTGCCTGCCAGTGCATCGTGCCAGAACTGTCTTTGTGGGTGCAAGCGGCTCAGTACGGCCCAGATAGTGACCCAACCCAACAGCAGCACCGTGATGGCACCACCCGAGAGGTCAAAGGAGGCTGCTGCCAACAGTGGGGGCAAAAACCATAGCCAGCTCAACACATAGCGTCCTAAAGCGCGTGTTTGTGTCAGTGCTCGCCCGGAGGTGTCAACCACCCGAATATGCCAAGTCTTCATGGCCAGCGTGTGGCCTTTGGCCCAAAACCAAGTGAAATAAATGCCAAACACAATGAACAGAAAACCTTGCAGTGCATGGCGGTTATCAAGCGCATGGCGTGTCTGGCTCAAGGTGCCAAACAGGTAGCCCGCAATAAACACAACGCCAAACATCAACAGGCCTTCGTAAAGCCAGCAGGCCATGCGCCGCCACAAAGCGGGTGCTTGTAAGCGCAAGCCCTCCTCAGTGGGTTCGGGGGATGGTGTGGTGGAGGTAGGGGCAGGAGCGTGCATCGGGAAGTCAGTGCCCGTAAGCAGAAGGGGGCAGAGTAGGCACGGCAGTCTCTGGTGCGGGTGTGCCAGGCGCTGCCGATTCTGCCAAAGGCGGCAGGGCTTGGATCACAGGGCTGTTAGGAACAGAGACAGGTGCTGTCTCTACCACCACTGGGGGGGCTGCCACTGGTGTGCTGCTCTTGTGCTCTTGCGGTGCCACAGTAGGATGTGGGCGTGGCATCGTTTGTGCTGTGGCAGCTTGGGGCGGGATTTTGGGCGGGTTCACGGGGTTGGCGTTGCTGGCGGTGGCCGCGGGCACCTGTACGAGTTTGCGGGCAGGCACTGGGCGCAATGCGGTGGCTGCGCCCTTGGGGCGTGGGGCGGCATTGGCGGCCAAACGGCGTTTTTCCTCTGCGCTCAGGGCTTGATAGGCCTCCCACTGCGCTCGTTTGTTATCGGGGGCTAGTTTGTTAGCCGTTGCGAAATTAAGCCTGGCTTGATTGCGTTGCTGCGCGCTCAGATTGGCCCACTCGGTCATGCGGTTATGCAGTTTGGTCTGCTCTGCGACTGGCAGGGTGGCAAACGTTTGAGCCAATGCCAACCAACGGCGTTTCTGAATCTCGCTCAATAAAGCCCAACGGGCCGCCAATGGTTGCAGGGCATGCTTTTGCCCCGTTTCTAGGTCACTCCATGCAGGCCCAGAGGCTACTACCATCATGGCATCTGCACTGCTGCGCAACTCATTGCCCGTCTGTCCGGGCAGTGCCAGGGCACCCATAGCCAGTACCGTACTGGGTGCCATACGCACCTGTTGCAGTATGTACACACCATAAGCCGCCAGCAAGCACAGCAGGGCCGAGGCCAATACCAGTGGTACACGAACGCGACAGCGTCGCTCAGGGGCAGAAGGGTGCAACATGCAGGCGTGCAGGATTTCGCAAGAAACGTAGCTTAATGGCTTTGCTGGTTGCCGCCGTTTTTCAGAAACTGGACAAAACCGGGATCGGCATAGGCTTCAGGCGGGAGGTCGTCGGTGAGCAGAGCCGCATCTACCTCTGCCACTTCGGCAGTGCCATATTCGTTTTGGGCGGTGTTGATGACGACCAACCCCACCACCAGGGCCATTGCTGGAATGGCCGCCAGTAGCGATTGCCACCAGCCGCCCCCTTCACCACGCCAACCCAAGGCAGCAGCGCCGCCCGAGGGAACGATCAGCGTGGCTGTTTGGGGGGCATGCACCGGCACCGCCTTTTTGCGTCGGGCCAACGCTTGCTCGCGCGAGGCACGCAGGCGCTCAGAAATGTCGTAGGGCAAAGAGCTGGCGTTGTCGTCCAGACGCGCCACCACGCGCCGCGCATAGGCGTGCAGCGCCTGTTCATCAGGGGGCAGGTGTAGATTTGTGTTCATGGCTTGATTCCTTTGGCCCGCAGGGCTTTGCTGAGGGCTTGGATGGCGCGGAAGCAATGGGTTTTGACACTGCCTTCAGAGCAGCCCATAGCCGCTGCGGTTTCCGCCACATCCATCTCTTCCCAATAACGCATTAAGAAGGCTTCTCGTTGACGCGCGGGCAGTGCTTTGATTTCTTGTTCTATGCCGTGCAGGGTTTCGCTGCGCTGCGCCATGTCTTCTGCACTGTGCACCCGCTGGTCGGGGTCGCTGTCACTCCAAGTTTCGAGCAGATCAAAACCCTCGGCATCATCGCCGCCAGAGTCAAAATCACTCAGATCAGAAAACAGGGCGTGGTGCCGTTTTTGGCGTCTGAACCAGTCCAGCGTGCAATTGGACAAGATCCGCTGAAACAGCATTGGCAACTCGTTGGCCGGCTTGTCGCCGTAGTGCTCTGCCAGCTTCATCATGCTGTCTTGCACGATATCGAGCGCGGCTTCCTCATTGCGCACATGGTAGAGCGAACGTTTGAAGGCACGCTTTTCCACGTTTTTGAGGAAATCAGAGAGTTCTTGTTCGGTGGCCAAGAGAGACGGGCTTGCGAGTGGGCGTGGGGCGCACCATGCGCCATGCGCCATGCAAAAGCCTGAGATTATCGCACTGCTGATGCTTTTTTGTCGTGTTGGCAGCGACAGTGATGTTGCAGTGCGATAATCGCTGCTGCATACTAAAAAAGCAAACGGGTCACGGTCCGGCGCGGCAATCATCTCGCCCATGTCCCTGGCCTCAAGTTCCGAGCCGGCTTCACGAGAGTGCGTGCAAGGAGCACCCAAGGTTTTTCGTCAGAGAAATTCACAAAGGTTCATCATGGAAATCAACAAGGCAGACGCCACTACCACCCCTACTACTGAGACTCCCGAATTGATGGGGTCTGAGATCCTTGTTCGTGCCTTGCAGGCCGAAGGCGTACAACAGATCTGGGGCTACCCTGGCGGTGCCGTGCTCTATATCTATGACGCGATCTACAAGCAAAACACCATCCAGCATGTGCTGGTGCGCCATGAGCAGGCGGCGGTGCATGCGGCCGATGGCTTTGCCCGCGCTACCGGCGAAGTCGGCGTAGCATTGGTCACGTCGGGGCCAGGTCTGACCAACGCAGTGACGGGCATTGCGACAGCCTATACCGACAGCATCCCTATGGTGATTATCTCGGGTCAGGTGGGCACAGCCGCCATTGGCTCAGACGCTTTTCAAGAATGCGACACCGTAGGCATTACCCGCCCCATCGTTAAGCACAACTTCTTGGTCAAAGATGTGCGCGATATGGCTGACATCATGAAAAAGGCCTTCCACATTGCCCGCACAGGTCGCCCTGGCCCGGTGGTGGTGGATGTGCCCAAAGATGTCTCGTTCAACAAGACCGCCTACCACGGCTACCCCGAGAGCGTCACCATGCGCTCGTACAACCCAGTGCGCAAGGGCCACGGTGGTCAGATTCGCAAGGCGCTGCAACTGCTGCTCAATGCCAAGCGCCCCTATATTTACACTGGCGGCGGTGTGTTGCTGGGCAACGCCTGCAACGAACTGCGCACGCTGGTCGATATGCTGGGCTACCCGGTGACACATACCCTGATGGGCTTGGGCGCTTACCCAGCTACGAACAAAAAGTTCTTGGGTATGTTGGGTATGCACGGCACGGTCGAGGCCAACTATGCCATGCAGCATTGCGATGTGCTGCTGGCGGTGGGGGCGCGCTTTGATGACCGTGTGATTGGTAACCCTAAACATTTTGCTTCGGTAGAGCGCAAGATCATCCACATTGATATCGACCCGTCCAGCATTGCCAAGCGCGTGAAAGTAGATGTGCCGATCGTGGGCGACGTGAAGGACGTCTTGACCGAATTGATCACGATGATCAAAGAGACGCCACAGCGCCCCGATGCCCAGGCCTTGGGCGCATGGTGGGACACCATCGAGGGCTGGCGCGTCAAGGATTGTCTGGCTTACGACCGTGCCAATACCGAAGTCATCAAACCCCAGCGGGTCATTGAAACCCTGTGGAATATGACCAAGGATGATGACTGCTACATCAGCTCCGATGTGGGTCAGCACCAGATGTTTGCGGCGCAGTTCTATAAATTCAATGAGCCACGTCGCTGGATCAACTCCGGTGGCTTGGGCACGATGGGGGTGGGTCTGCCCTATGCGATGGGCATCAAGCTGGCCAAGCCGCAAGCAGATTGCTGGTGCGTGACGGGCGAAGGCTCCATCCAGATGAACATCCAAGAGTTGTCTACCTGCCAGCAGTACGGCACCCACGTCAAGATCATCTCGCTGAACAACCGCTACCTGGGCATGGTGCGCCAGTGGCAAGAGCTGATCTATCAGGGCCGCTACAGCCATAGCTATATGGATGCGCTGCCTAACTTCGTTAAGTTGGCCGAGGCCTATGGTCATGTGGGGATGCTGATTGAGCGCCCTGAAGACGTGGAGCCAGCCCTGCGCGAAGCCCGTGCCATCAAAGACCGCACCGTGTTCTTGGATTTCCGCACCGACCCGACCGAAAATGTCTGGCCGATGGTGGAAGCGGGCAAAGGCATCACTGAGATGCTGTTGGGCTCTGAAGAACTGTAATCCCCTTTAACTTTTTGGACGAATCTATTGTCCGCCAAGCCTGCGGCTTACCGGCAGCAGGGGAGGGCGGCGAAAAGAGGACTTTCCTATGAAACACATCATTGCCGTTCTGCTAGAAAACGAACCCGGTGCGCTGTCGCGTGTGGTGGGTTTGTTTTCTGCCCGTGGTTACAACATTGAGTCTTTGACAGTGGCGCCGACCGAAGATCCTTCGTTGTCGCGCATGACCATCCAAACCACGGGTTCTGAAGACGTGATTGAACAAATCACCAAGCACCTGAACCGCCTGATCGAAGTAGTCAAGGTCGTGGATTTGACCGAAGGTGCCTATACCGAGCGCGAGCTGATGATGGTCAAGGTGCGGGCGGTGGGCAAAGAGCGCGAAGAGATGAAGCGCATGGCTGACATCTTCCGTGGTCGCATCATCGATGTGACCGATAAGAGCTACACCATCGAACTCACGGGCGATCAGAGCAAAAACGATGCTTTCTTGCAGGCGCTCGATCGCACGGCCATCCTTGAGACTGTGCGTACTGGTGCCAGCGGCATTGGCCGTGGTGAGCGCATCCTGCGCGTCTAAATCTATTCCCTGATTTCATTTATTTCCCCTATTCAACCCTGGAGCCAACATGAAAGTTTTCTACGACAAAGACTGTGACCTGAGCCTGATCAAGGGCAAAACTGTAGCCATCATTGGCTACGGCAGCCAAGGCCACGCACACGCCCAAAACCTGAACGAAAGCGGCGTGAAAGTCGTAGTCGGTCTGCGCAAGGGTGGCGCTTCTTGGGACAAGGTCGCCAAGGCTGGCCTGACCGTGATGGAAGTGGATGATGCCGTCAAGGCTGCCGATCTGGTCATGATCTTGTTGCCCGACGAGAACATCCCTGAGGTCTACAACAACAATGTGGCCCCCAATATCAAGCAAGGCGCCACGTTGGCATTTGCCCACGGTTTCAATGTGCATTACAACCAAGTCGTGCCCCGCGCCGATCTGGACGTGATCATGGTAGCCCCCAAAGGCCCAGGCCATACGGTGCGCTCCGAATACCTCAAGGGCGGCGGCGTGCCTACCCTGATCGCTGTCTACCAAGACAAATCGGGCAAGGCTCGTGATTTGGCCCTGTCTTACGCTTCGGCCAACGGCGGTGGCAAGGGCGGCATCATCGAGACCAACTTCAAAGAAGAAACCGAAACCGACCTGTTTGGCGAACAAGCCGTGCTGTGCGGTGGTGCCGTTGAACTGGTGAAGATGGGTTTTGAAACCCTGACCGAAGCCGGTTACGCTCCTGAAATGGCCTACTTCGAGTGCCTGCATGAGCTCAAGCTGATTGTGGACTTGATGTACGAAGGCGGCATTGCCAACATGAACTATTCCATCTCCAACAATGCGGAGTATGGCGAGTACGTGACTGGCACCGAAGTCATCAACGACAAGTCGCGTGAAGCCATGCGCAACGCCCTCAAGCGCATCCAAACTGGTGAATACGCCAAGATGTTCATTCTGGAAGGCAAGACCAATTATCCTTCCATGACGGCCCGCCGTCGCCTGAATGCCGAGCATTCGATTGAACAAGTGGGCGCCCAACTGCGTGCCATGATGCCTTGGATTGCCAAGAACAAGCTGGTCGATCAGACCCGCAACTGATTCGGGCGCTGATTGCCCTGATCTCCCAAGGCCACTGCGGTGGCCTTTTTCATTGGGGGTACGGGTAAACTGCTATCTTGTCCTGCCCCATCGGGGCGGTAGACGGATACTCTGTTTGGAATAGCTGCTTGCGCACCACGGGGATTGCGCTGGAGGTCAATTTGATGGATGAAGGTACATCGGGTGTGCAAAACCCTGAGTTGCTGGTGCGCAAGCGCCGCAAGGGAATTTACATCCTGCCCAACCTGTTCACGCTAGCGGCGTTGTTTGGTGGCTTTTATGCTGTGGTCATGGCGATGAACGGTCGTTTTGACATGGCGGCCATTGGTGTGTTTTGCGCGATGGTGCTCGATAGTCTGGATGGCCGCATTGCCCGCATGACCAACACCCAGAGCGCGTTTGGCGAGCAGATGGATTCGCTCTCGGACATGGTGTCTTTTGGCGCGGCACCAGCACTCATTGCCTATATTTGGGCACTCAAAGATTTGGGGCGCTGGGGGTGGGTGGCGGCCTTTGTCTACTGTGCCTGTGCTGCACTGCGTTTGGCGCGTTTTAACGTCAATACGGGGGTGGTGGATAAACGCTATTTTCAGGGGCTTCCCTCGCCCGCTGCCGCCGCCTTGGTGATGGGGGTGATCTGGCTGATGACCGAACTGGGTGTGCAGCGTGGTGGCAGTACATTGCTGCTGGGGTGGCACGGCATCACATGGCTGATGTTTGCCTTTACTTTGTATGCAGGCCTGACGATGGTGACCAATGTGCCGTTCTATAGTTTCAAAGACATACAGATGAAGAAGAGCGTGCCTTTTGTGGTCATTGTGCTCATGGCACTGGGGATTGCTGTGATCAACATCCATCCACCTATCGCCTTGTTTGGTGTGTTTGTGCTCTATGGCTTGAGCGGCTATGTGGTCTATGCGTGGCGCAAGGCCAAAGGCTTGCAAACCAGTGTCATCAGCACCTCGACTGACGAGCCTGAGGAACGCGGTTTGCACCAATAGTCTTAACAAGACGGCCACAACTGTGCTACATTGAGCGCCATGAAAACGTTGGCCCTCGCTCTATTGCTACCCTCCACTGGGCGGAGGCAGTAGGCGCGCGCGCACACTTTTTCCTCAAAGGCCCGTATGCATCCGCAGCGGGCCTTTTGTTTTGGCGTTTCAGAAACCAGGAGAAACACATGGCCGATCAATTGATCATTTTTGACACTACTTTGCGCGATGGCGAACAGTCGCCCGGTGCTTCCATGACCAAAGACGAAAAACTGCGTATTGCACGCCAGTTGGAGCGTCTGAAGGTGGATGTGATTGAGGCAGGTTTTGCCGCCAGTTCCAACGGCGACTTTGAAGCGGTGCAGATGATTGCCAATGCCATCAAAGACTCCACCATCTGCTCGCTTTCGCGTGCCAATGACCGCGATATTGCCCGTGCTGCCGAGGCACTGAAGGGGGCCAATCGGGGGCGCATTCACACCTTTATCGCCACGTCGCCGTTGCACATGGAAAAGAAGTTGCGCATGACACCCGAGCAGGTGTTAGAGCAGGCCAAGCAGGCGGTGCGGTTTGCCCGCAACCTCTGTGGTGATATTGAGTTTAGCCCTGAAGATGGCTACCGCAGTGAGATGGATTTCTTGTGCCGTGTCATTGAGACAGTGATTGCCGAGGGGGCGACCACGATCAATGTGCCCGACACCGTGGGTTATGCCATTCCTGAACTGTATGGCAATTTCATCAAAACCCTGCGTGAGCGTGTGCCCAACAGCGATAAGGCGATTTGGTCGGTGCATTGCCACAATGATTTGGGCATGGCTGTTGCCAACTCGCTGGCCGGTGTCAAGATCGGCGGTGCCCGCCAAATCGAATGCACTATCAATGGCTTGGGTGAGCGTGCAGGCAACTGCGCCTTAGAAGAAGTGGTGATGGCCGTTAAAACACGGCGTGACTATTTCAACTTGGATCTGGGCATTGATGCCCAGCACATTGTGGCGGCCAGTCGCATGGTCAGTCAGATCACGGGCTTTGTGGTGCAACCCAATAAGGCGGTGGTGGGGGCCAATGCCTTTGCCCATGCCAGCGGTATTCACCAAGATGGCGTGCTCAAGGCCCGCGATACCTACGAAATCATGCGTGCCGAAGATGTGGGCTGGAGCAACAACAAGATTGTGTTGGGCAAGCTCAGTGGCCGTAATGCCTTTAAGCAACGGTTGCAAGAGTTGGGCGTGAGCTTGGATAGCGAGACGGAGACCAACGCCGCCTTTGCGCGCTTTAAAGAGCTGGCCGATCGCAAGAGCGAGATCTTTGATGAGGACATTTTGGCGTTGGTCAACGACGAGAGTGTCAGCCACGACAATGAGCACTTTGGCTTTGTCTCGCTGGCGCAGCACAGCGAGACGGGTGAGCGCCCCCAGGCCACTGTGGTTTTTACGGTCGATGGTCAAGAGATCAAGGCACAATCGGATGGCAATGGCCCCGTTGATGCTTCGCTCAAAGCGATTGAGTCCCATGTGCAAAGCGGTGCCGAAATGGTGCTGTATTCAGTCAATGCCATCAGTGGCTCCACTGAGAGCCAAGGCGAAGTGACGGTGCGCTTGCAAAGCAGTGGCCGGGTGGTCAATGGTGTGGGTGCCGATCCGGACATTGTGGTGGCATCGGCCAAGGCTTACTTGAGTGCCTTGAACAAGCTCCATAGTAAGACCGAGCGTGTAGCTGCCCAAGGATAAAAGGCATGGCTTTCGAGCCAAAAAGACCCTTCGGTGCAACATCGGCACTTCAATTCTATAATTGAGGCCAAGATACAAAAAGTCACGCAAAATATAACCGTTGCGTGGCTTTTTGTTTTGTACCCTTGTTTTCTGTTTGGAGATGCCTCGTGATCTGCCGTCGTTCACCTACAGCACTGCGCTCCTTGGTTCAGATATTGACTGTTGCTGTCGTGGGAGTGGCAGTGTCTTTGCCGCAGACATGGGCCGCAGAACGCAAGAATGCCCCTGCCAAGAGAGCTGCTAAAGTCAATGTGGTGGCAGCGGCGGCTAAGCCGAGCGGCAAGGCGGTTGCCAAAGTGGCGCCCGCTGCCAACCGCAAGCCCGTGGCTAAACGCGAGGAGCGTGCGCCAGTGTTAGCCCGTGCGGCAGCGGGCAGCCGGGCTCTGGCCCAGTCTCCCAGCCGTGGCAAGACTGCGGGACGTGCTGCAGCAGTGGTGGCTACTGCCGCAGCGGCTACTGCTGTGGCGGCCCAGCCTTCGTTTGGTGAGTTGGCAGGACTGCACCATGCCACTGATCCGCTTGACCTCAAATCCAGTGTCGCTTTGGTCATTGACCAAGACACCCAAGAGGTGCTTTTGCGCAAAAATGACCATGCCGTTTTGCCGATTGCTTCTCTGACCAAATTGATGACCGGGCTGTTGATTTCTGAGGCCCGTTTGCCCATGCATGAGCCCATTACCATCACCCAGGATGACGTGGACACAGAGAAGGGTAGTCGCTCCCGTTTGAGCGTAGGCACAACCCTGACCCGCCAAGAAATGCTCCATCTGGCCTTGATGTCCAGTGAAAATCGGGCGGCCAATGCTTTGGGGCGTACCTACCCCGGTGGCTTGGGGGTGTTTGTGGCAAAGATGAATGCCAAGGCTCGGCAGTTGGGCATGACGGATACCCGCTGCGTGGAGCCCACGGGCCTGTCGAGTAGCAACCAGTCCAGCGCCCGTGATTTGGCGGTGTTGGTCAATGTGACGTACCGTGATCCCTTGTTGCGCGAGTTCTCCACCTCACCGGGCTATGAAGTGGCAGTGGGGCAAAAAACCCTGCAATACAACAACACCAATCGGTTGGTGAAGAACCCAGATTGGGATATTGGGTTGCAAAAAACGGGCTATATCGCCGAGGCGGGCCGTTGTTTGGTGATGCAAACCAAGGTGGCGGGCCGCAAGCTCATCATGGTGTTTTTGGACTCTGCGGGCAAGTTCAGCCGCTTGGGGGATGCGGAGCGCGTGCGCAATTGGGTAGAGGCCCGCCAGCACACGCTGCACTCAGCAGCCACCACGCAGGTGCGTAGTATCAACCGCTGACGCAGGGTTTTATTCGGTGCTGGCTACCTTGTTGTAGCCCAGTGCCGTAGAGATTTTTTGTGCGGTGGCTTGCAGTTTGGACAGCCAGCCTTCGTCCAAACGGTCGGCAGGAGCTGAGATAGACAGGCCTGCAATCAGTTTGCCCTGGTCATCGTAGACCCCGGCTGCCATACAGCGCACGCCCAGCTCCAGTTCTTCGTTGTCGCGGGCCACGCCCGATTGGCGGGCTTTGCTCAGCTCGCGCTCCAACACGGCCAGTTGGGTGATGCTGTTGTGTGTGTGCCCGGGCAAGCCGGTGCGGGTAGCGTAGGTGCGTACATGCTGTGGATCGTCGGCAGCAAGAAACAATTTGCCTGTAGACGTGAGATGCAGTGGTGCGCGGCCCCCAATGGCACGCACTACTTGCATGCCGGAGCGTTCGCTGTAGGCCCGTTCTACATACACGATTTCATCGCCTTGACGCATGCTCAAATTGACGGGTTGTTGGATCAGCTTGTGCAGATCGCGCATGGGGATTAGAGCAGCATCGCGCACGTTCAGGCGCCCTTTGACCAGATTGCCTAGCTCCAACAGGCGCATACCCAGTCGGTAGCTGCCGGACTCTGGGCGATCAACAAATCGGCCTGTAGCCAGATCGTTGAGAATACGGTGCGTGGTGGAGGGGTGCAGGCCGGATTTTTCGCTGATTTCTTTGAGCGAGATGGCTTCCTCGCGCGAGGCCAGAATGTCGATCAGCGTAAACATGCGTTCAATGACCTGAACGCTGGGCTTGGGAGGAAGGGCAGAATCTTTTTTTTTCATGAAGGCGCAACGTACTAGGTGCGCGTATTTTACTTCGTGGAATTTTCTGGGTTTACACGTTCCCAGTGCCGGTTGCGCAGCACTTCATGGGGCAGGTAGAAGGATTTGTAGCTCATCTTGGGGCTGTTGGCGATCCAGTAACCCAGATAGACATAGTCCATCCCTTGCAGGCGAGCTTGCTCAATTTGCCAGAGGATGTTGTAGGTGCCATAGCTGCAGCGGGCTTCGGGTTCGTAAAAGGTGTAAACCGCCGAGAGGCCATCGTCTAGCAGATCCAAGATAGAGACCATTTTGAGCACGCCATCGGGGTGTTGTGCGGAAGGTTCGCGAAACTCTACCAGTCGTGTATCGACACGACTTTGGAGCAGGAACTGGCTGTATTGGTCAATGCTGTCGTGGTCCATGCCACCACCAGCATGGCGGGCTTGTTGGTAGCGCAGGTAGAGCTGGTAGTGTTCGGGCACAAAGCTCGGCCTTAGCACACGCGTTTGCAGCGCAGCATGGCGGGTCAGGGAGCGGCGTTGACTGCGATCCGGGGCAAACTCCTGCACCAGCACCCGCAGGGGCATGCAGTTTTGGCATCCATCGCAGTATGGCCGGTAGGTAAACATGCCACTGCGCCGGAAGCCTTGGCGTACCAGATCCGAAAAGGTATCGCTGCGTACCAGATGGCCTGGTGTGGCTACCTGAGAGCGGGCCTGACGGTCTGCTAGGTAGCTGCATGGGTAGGGTGCAGTGGCGTAAAACTGCAAGGTTTGGGGCGGGAGGTCGTAGGGTTGCGTCATGCTGCGGCAGGGGTGGGCGGCACAAGGGCGTCCCAGTATAGGGGCGTGAATTGCCAGTGCATGGGGGGATGCTGTTGTGCTTGCAGCAAGTGCTGCAAGAACTCTGCCCGTGGTATTTCGTGGGCACCCAAGGAAGCCAAATGGCGGGTGTTCTGTTGGCAGTCAATCAAGCTTGCACCGTGGTGACGGCATAAACCAACCAATGCTGCCAGTGCAATTTTGGAGGCATCGCGTTGGTGGGCAAACATGGATTCACCAAACACAGCCTGTCCGATGGCAACGCAATACAGGCCACCAACCAGACGACCTTCGATCCAGGTCTCTATGCTGTGGGCGTAGCCATTGGTGTGGAGTTGCTGGTAGGCAGTGTGCATGGCGGGCACGATCCAAGAGCCGGATTGGCCGGGGCGTGGGGTGTTGGCGCAGGCCTGCATGACGCTGCTGAAGGCGCTGTCGATGCGTATCTCGCAGTGGGGGTTGGTGCGAAATTTTTCTAAGGTGCGCCGCAGCGAACGGTGCAGACGAAATTTGGCCACAGGCAGCACCATGCGTGGGTCGGGTGTCCACCACAAAATCGGCTGTCCGGCACTGAACCACGGAAAAATGCCATGACGATAAGCACGCAGCAGGTGTGGAACGTCCAGAGCGGCACCGGCTGCCAGCAGGCCAGGGGCTGGAGTGTTTTGGCCCCAGGCTGCATGGGGGGCAGGAAAGGATTCTCCTGGGGCCAGCCAGGGGAGATCAGGGTGCATGGGTGCAAATACGGTGAATGGGCTGGGGATTGTCGTGCCCACTGCGCTGGTGTGCAAGTCTGCAATGCGTGATGGTGCTCGGTGGTGGTGCAGGGGTATCGGCAACGGGTCTGCTGTGGCAGCAGCCTAGAATTGCTTGCAGTGCAATTGAGATAGAGGGGCGTGATGGCCCAAGGAGTCTGCGTAGTGCAAGAAGAGAAAACAGTGTCTGCTGCCCCCAAGCTGGCACAGCGTGTGATTAAAAAATACCCCAATCGACGCCTTTACGACACGGATACCTCGGCCTATATCACGTTGGCAGAGGTGAAACAGTTGGTCATGGAGCACCAGAATTTGGTGGTGCGTGATGCCAAGACGGGTGAGGACATTACCCGCAGCATTTTGTTGCAGATCATTCTGGAAGAGGAGGCGGGTGGCGCACCGCTGTTTACCGAGGCGGTTCTGTCCAACATCATCCGGGTCTATGGTCATGCGATGCAGGGCTTTATGGGCAGCTATTTGGAAAAGAATGTGCAACTCTTTACCGACATGCAGACCAAGCTGGCCGAACAGTCCCAGAGCATTACCCCTGAAATCTGGGCGCAGTTCATGAGCGCACAGTCGCCAATGATGCAGGGGCTGATGGGCAACTATGCCGAGCAGTCGCGCAGCATGTTTACGCAGATGCAGGAAAAGATGCAGCAGCAAACGGAGCAAATGCTGGGTGTGTTGGGCTTGAAGCGTTGAGGTTGGCGGTGTGTCAGCCCCCGGAATGGGGGCTGCTGAAAGCCTGAGGAGCTTTGGGCGGCTTTTACTGACCTTGCTGCGCCTGTTGGGATGCAATGCTGGGACAATACGGGGATGATTGAAGCTTCATCCCCCGCCAAAATTCCAAAAATCGGGTTTGTCAGCTTGGGCTGCCCCAAGGCATTGACCGACTCCGAACTGATCCTCACGCAATTGAGCGCCGAGGGTTACCAGACTTCCAAAACTTTTGATGGGGCCGACTTGGTCATCGTCAATACCTGTGGCTTTATTGACGATGCTGTGAAGGAGAGCTTAGACACCATTGGCGAGGCACTGGCCGAAAACGGTAAGGTTATCGTGACGGGGTGTTTGGGTGCCCGTGCGGGTGACACGGGTGGCAACTTGGTGCGCGAGATGCACCCCAGCGTGCTGGCCGTGACTGGCCCCCATGCGACCCAAGAGGTGATGGACGCTGTGCACCAGAACCTGCCTAAGCCCCACGACCCGTTTGTCGATTTGGTGCCCGGTGGCTTTGGTGTGGCGGGCCTCAAGCTCACGCCCAAGCATTACGCTTACCTGAAAATCAGTGAGGGCTGCAACCACCGTTGTACCTTCTGCATCATCCCGTCGATGCGCGGGGATTTGGTTTCGCGTCCGGTGGGCGATGTGTTGTCGGAGGCCAAGGCGCTGTTTGCTGGTGGCGTGAAAGAGTTGTTGGTGATCAGCCAGGACACATCGGCCTATGGTGTCGATGTCAAGTACCGCACGGGCTTTTGGGATGGTAAGCCGGTCAAGACACGGATGCTGGAGTTGGTGCAAACACTGGGCGAAATTGCCAAGCCGTATGGCGCTTGGGTGCGTTTGCACTATGTTTATCCTTACCCCAGTGTAGATGAGGTCATTCCGCTGATGGCCCAAGGCTTGGTGCTGCCTTATCTGGATGTGCCGTTCCAGCACAGTCACCCAGAGGTGCTCAAGCGCATGAAGCGTCCTGCCAGTGGTGAGAAAAATCTGGAGCGTATCCAACGCTGGCGCGAAGCTTGTCCCGATTTGGTGATTCGCAGCACTTTCATTGCGGGGTTTCCGGGAGAAACCGAAGAGGAGTTCCAGCACCTGCTGGATTTCTTGCGCGAGGCGCAGATCGACCGTGCAGGCTGTTTTGCCTACAGCGATGTGAAGGGCGCTGTAGCCAACGAGTTGCCTGGCATGTTGCCGTTAGAACTGCGCGAGGAGCGCCGGGCGCGGTTTATGGCGGTGGCAGAAGAAGTGTCGATTGCCCGTTTGCAGCGCCGCGTTGGTGCCACCATGCAGGTGTTGGTGGATTCCGCCCCTGCGTTAGGGCGTAAAGGTGGTGTGGGCCGCAGCTATGCCGATGCACCCGAGATTGACGGCACCGTGCAATTGTTGCCTCCCGAAAAGATCAGCAAGCAGCTCAAGGTGGGAGAATTTACCAAGGCGCGTATTGTGGGCGTGCGTGGACACGATTTGGTGGGGCAGCCGTTCTGAGTGCCGTGCATCGCGGAAGCCGTATGTTCCGCCCATGAAAAAAAGGCTTCCCACAGGGAAGCCTTTTTGCTGGGCAGGCCAGTTTGGTTTAAACGCGCTTGCGGTATTCGCCAGTGCGGGTGTCGATTTCGATTTTGTCGCCTTGGCTGACAAACAGTGGCACAGGCACTTCAAAGCCGGTTGCAATCTTGGCAGGCTTGAGCACTTTGCCAGAGGTGTCGCCCTTGACGGCGGGTTCAGTCCAAGTGACTTCACGCACCACGGTGGTGGGCAGTTCGACAGAGATGGCCTTGCCGTCATAGAACACTACTTCAACGGTCATGCCGTCTTCGAGGTAGTTCAACGAGTCGCCCATGTTTTCGGCTTCAACTTCGTACTGGTTGTACTCGGTGTCCATGCAGACGTACATAGGGTCGGCAAAGTAAGAGTAGGTGCACTCTTTCTTGTCCAGAATGACGTTGTCGATCTTGTCGTCGGCCTTGAACACGTTTTCGGTGCCGAAGTTGCCGATCAGGCTCTTGAGCTTCATGCGCACAGTAGCAGCACCACGGCCACCACGGGCGTATTCGGTTTTCAGCACGACCATAGGATCTTTGCCGTGCATGATGACATTGCCAGCGCGGATTTCTTGAGCGATTTTCATAGGAGATTTGCAGGGGTTGGGGCCGCTCTACGCGCGCAAGGGGCGGCTGGCAGGCCGCGCCGGAGCAGGTTCGGCGGCAAGGGTGCGCGGCGCCGGGTACAACAACGTAGCCAGCCCGATTGCGCAAAACCAGAGATTTTAGCGTTGAGCCGTACAAAACCCTAGAAGCTGGGTCAACAAATCCTCTTGTTGCAGGAGTTGTTTGCGGGCGGCCTGCACGCAGGCTGCCCATTCTTCTAGCAGTGCGGTGGTGATAGTTGGCAAGGGCGCGTCGATCAAACCATTCCAGACGGCATGAAATTGGCGCAAGGAGGGCGGTGCATGCAGCCAGTCTAAAAAGGCGTGCAGCTTGGCGTGGTGGGCATTGTCGTGTTGTGGGTAGATGTGCCAGACCAGTGGTTGCCCTGCCCAGAGGGCACGCACCAGCGAGTCTTCGCCGCGCACCAAGTTCAAGTCACAGGCCCAGAGCATTTCATCAAAGGCGGGCTGGGTGACGGGCGCCAGCGTGGTGAGGGTGAGCTGGCCGCTGGCGGGGCAGGCAGACGTTGCCAGGGCCGATTGCACGGCTGTTGTTGCCCGTCCGGGTGTGAGCAGCAGGTGGGTGTGGGAGGGGGCGCTCTGTTGGCATTGGGTCAACAGCGCGGGTAGGCCTGCGGGTTCGTAGCAAAAGAGGCTGATCCAGCGTGCTGGTGCTGGCAGGCCTTGTTGGGGGGTATGGGCTTGGCGCCAAGCCGCCCGGTCAAAACATGCTTGGCGTTGTAGCAGGTCGGGTTCGCGCAACAGGCCGCCAGTGGCAGAAGTAAAGCCAGGGTAAAAAAACCATTTTGTCCAGCCGCTGGCCGGGCCATGCTGCACGGGCGAGGGTAGGCGGTGGCAACGCTCGACGTAGTGCTCGGCAGAGAGGTATTCAAGGTTGATCCATACCGGCGGTGCGTGACCATTGCGTTGGGTCTGTGCTGCCACCTGTGCGATAAAGGGCGTATCGATCTCGCAGCCAAACGCCTCGACCAACACATCGCTGGGGGCGTCACTCGGCAGGAGGCCACTGCCCCACGCACGCACCTGTATGTTGGTATGGCCTTGCGCAGGGGCCATCCAAACCAAGGCGCTGGCATCGTCTGTCCAAAGGCGTACTTGCTGTGCTTGTGTAGCCAGATTGCAGGCCAGACGCCAGCACACGCCAATGTCACCAAAGTTGTCTATGACCTGACAAAAAATATCCCATTGCATTGGTAGGCAGCTCCTTGGTGAGCGATTGTCGCGGCTGTGGCTTGTGTCGTTTAGCGCAAGGACAGACCCGCCCGTTGCAGGGATTGGGACAGTTGGGCGCGGCCATGCAGGGCTGCAGCATCACGTAGCCGTGTGACTACCTGCTGGCTCCACTGGCTGGCGGGCATGCCCTGTGCTGCTTGAAAGGCGGCCAGGCGCTGGTCAAAGTCGCCAATTTCATCTTCAAGGCTTTGCGGTGCTTGGTAGCGTTCGCGGTGCAATACAGCACTTTGTGCCAGCCGGGGTTTGATGGCAGCTGGGCGGGCAGTGGGGTCGGGCTGGCCTACCACCAGACCAAATATTGGAAAGACGCCTGCGGGTGTGCCCAGCAACTGGGCAACGGCCTCGGGCTGATTGCGCAGGCCACCGATATATACCGTGCCCAAACCCAGTGCTTCGGCGGCCAGCACGGCATTTTGTGCTGCCAGCGCGGCATCAATGACGGCAAGCAGTGTGGTGTCGAGGTACTGTACGCCTTCGGCACGTTGTTGTTGGTATTGGGCGATGCGTTCAATGCGTGAAACATCGGCCAGCCAAGCCAAAAACAGCGGCGCTTGGCGCACATGGGCTTGGTGGCCTGCCAGTTCTGCCAGTTGGGCCCGGCGTTCGGGGGCTTCAATCGCAATCACACTCCAAGCCTGTAAATTGGAGGAGGTGGCCGCCGATTGGGCAGCGGCTATCAATGTCTCTAGCGTGCCTTCGGGCAGGGCATCGGGTAGAAAATGGCGGACAGAGCGGTGGCTGAGAATCTGCTCTAGTATGGGCAAGGCTGCATCGGGTGCCTGTAGATCGGGGGCGTGGGCGCCGTAGCGGATGGACAGGTATTGAGGCAACGGGACAGACATGGAAGGAAAACTCCAAGAGTAGGCACAAGCCTCGCACTGTAGCGATATGGGCCAATGCTTGCAGATATAAGCCTATGCCCTGCATAGCGCACAGTCTTACTGTGGCAGGCCACAATAGCGGTTATGTCTGATGATGTTGCTGCTGTGCATCCCCCCGAGTTGTTGGCGCAGGTAGCGGCCTTGCCCGCCTTGCCGGGCGTTTACCGTTATTTTGATGCCCAGGGCGGGCTGCTCTATGTGGGCAAGGCGCTGCACCTCAAGCGCCGTGTAGCCAGCTATTTTCAGAAAAACTGGGACGGCACCCGCATCGGCCACATGGTGGGAAAAATTGCCCGGTTAGAGACCACGGTGGTGCGTTCGGAGGCGGAGGCGTTGTTGCTGGAAAGCAACCTCATCAAGACCTTGCAGCCGCGCTACAACATTTTGTTTCGTGATGACAAGAGTTATCCCTACCTGCAACTGACCGGCGTGACAGCGCACGACGGCCACGGAGAGCCGCCTTGGCAGCGTTTTGCCCGGTTGGCTTACTACCGGGGGGCGGTCGATAACAAGCACCGCTATTTTGGCCCCTATCCCAGCGCATGGGCGGTGAAAGAAACGATTGAGCTGCTGCAAAAGGTGTTCCGGCTGCGCACTTGTGAAGATACGGTGTTTAACCACCGGTCTCGGCCTTGTTTGCTGTTCCAGATTAGGCGTTGCAGTGGCCCGTGCGTAGACAAAATCTCTGCCGAAGATTACGCCCGTGATGTGGCCGATGCCCAAGCCTTGTTGCGTGGTGAGGCCGACACAGTGCTGGCGCAGTTGCAACAACGCATGATGGCCCATGCCGAGCGGCTGGAGTTTGAGCTGGCGGCAGAGTTGCGCAACCAGATTGCGGCGTTGTCGCAGGTGTTGCAGCAGCAGTCGGTCTCTACCACAGATGACCGGGATGTGGATATTTTGGCGGTGCGTGTGCAGGGTGGGCGGGCTTGCGTTAATTTGGCCATGGTGCGTGGGGGCCGCCATTTGGGCGATCGGGCTTATTTTCCCGTGCAGGTACAAGAGGCTACGGCACTGGCTTTGCCAGAGGCAGAGCGGCCTGAGGAGGCTGGTGTGGCGTCTGAGGTGTTGCATGCCTTTATGGCGCAGCATTATTTGGGCGTGCCAGTACCGCCAGTGTTGGTACTGCCCATGCCGCTAGCAGCCCCCTTGTTGCAATTGCTGTCGCAACAAAATGGCCAGCGTGTCCATGCGGTGCATCAGCCGCGTGGTTTGCGCCGTACTTGGCTGGAGATGGCGCAACACAATGCCGAGCTGCAATTGGCTCGGCTGCTGGCTGAAGAAGGCTCGCAACAGGCGCGTACCAGCGCCTTGGCCCAAGTGCTGGATTTGCCGTTGGCCGATGTGGCGCAGTTGCGCATTGAGTGCTTTGACATCTCGCACACGGCGGGCGAGGCAACCCAAGCTTCGTGCGTGGTGTTTCAGGGGCACCAGATGCAGCCCAGCCAATACCGCCGTTACAAAATCGACGGTATTACTGGCGGCGATGACTATGCGGCCATGCGCCAGGTACTCATGCGCCGCTACAGCAAGCTGGCACAAGCCCAGCATGATGAGGCCGATGGCGCCGATACGGCACCCACATCGGCCCGTGTGCCCGATCTGGTGCTGGTAGATGGTGGGCAGGGGCAAGTCAAGGTAGCGCAGGCCGTGTTTGAGGCGCTGGGGCTGGATGTATCGCGCATCGTTGGGGTCGAGAAGGGCGAGGGCCGCAAAGTGGGGCTAGAGGAGCTGGTGTTTGCCGATGGCCGCTCTAAGCTGGCGCTGGCCGCAGATTCTGCGGCCCTGATGTTGGTGGCGCAGATTCGCGATGAGGCACATCGCTTTGCCATCACAGGAATGCGTGCCGCACGCGCCAAGGTGCGCACTGGCGGCAGCCGGTTGGAAGATATTGCTGGTATTGGCCCTAAAAGGCGTGCCCGGTTGTTGCAGCGTTTTGGTGGTGTTCGTGGGGTGGCAGCAGCCAGCGTGCAAGATTTGGCGACGGTGGAGGGTATTTCGCTCGCCTTGGCCGAAACGATTTATCAGGCACTGCGCTGATTGTCCTTGTGGCGACACCTTGGCATGACACAATCGCGGCCATGTTCTGGACTATCCCCACCCTCATGACCTGGACGCGCATTGTCGCGATACCCTTGATCGTCGGGGTGTTTTATGCGCCGTTCGATTTGGCCACGCGCAATTTGCTGGCCACAGTGATGTTTGTGTTGTTTGCAGCCACCGATTGGCTCGATGGCTATTTGGCGCGCAAACTCAACCAAACTTCTTCCTTTGGCGCGTTTCTGGATCCAGTGGCCGACAAGTTTTTGGTGTGCGCCTCTTTGCTGGTGCTGGTGCATTTGCAGCGCGCCGATGTGTTTGTGGCGCTCATCATCATTGGCCGAGAGATTGCGATTTCGGCCTTGCGTGAGTGGATGGCCCAGATCGGTGCCAGCAAGAGTGTGGCGGTGCACATGCTGGGCAAGCTCAAGACAACGGTGCAGATGGTGGCGATTCCGTTCCTGCTCTACGATGGGCAGTTGTTGGGGTTGGTCGATACCGGTGTTTGGGGCACTTGGCTGATTTGGATTTCTGCCGTGCTTACCGTGTGGTCTATGGTGTATTACTTGCAAAAGGCACTGCCAGAAATTCGTGCCAGAGTGCAGCAATAGGCAGTGCAAGCGTTTAGGCCAAACAGTGGCGCAATTGGTGGCGCCGCGAGATCATTTCTGCCGCAATGCTGATGGCAATTTCTGCCGGGGTGTGGCTGCCAATGGGCAGCCCCATGGGGGCATGAAAAAATGCTGGGCGTGGTTTGCGCCCTAGGATGCGGGCAATTTTGGCGGTGCTGCCCAGCAACCCCAGATAGCCCAGCATCTTGCCTTCCAGTGCTGTCAATGCCGCCGCATCGCGCTCCCAAGCGTGGGTCATGATGCCCACAAAAACCAGTGTTCCATCGGGGATGGTGTGGGCCAGTGCCTCGTAAGGCAGGTTGAGCTGGGCGTGGGCATGGTGGTTGGCGGCCAAGGTGGTGATGCCTTGTCGTTCTTCGCAGACCACCACCCGGAAGTTCACCCCCACCAGCAGGGCCGAGAGCGCCAAACTCACATGACCACCACCAACCAGCCAGACTTCGCCTTCGGTGCCACAGTGGTGCGTATAGACCCAATGTGCCGCATCTGTGTCCACCCAGCTAGGCTGGGCATGGGGGGGGGCAGGTGCCCAGCCTTGGGGGGAGAGTTGCCATGCAAAAGGCTGTTGGTCATGGAGCTGGTCGATGAGATGTTGGATGTCCGCCATTTGGTTGGGCTCCAACAGGGCCAGGACGGTCGTTTGGCTGCCGCCGCAAACCATGCCAGAGGTGGATGGCGTGTGCGAGCGGTGTATTTGGTGCAAACGCTGCACGACTGTATGGCCTGTGGTGAGCAGGGGTTGGGCTTGTTGAATGGTGAGGTATTCGGCCTGCCCCCCACCCACAGTGCCAGCCAGCGGCCCATGCCGTCCTATGGCTAGCAGAGCACCTGATTTGCCAGGGGAGCTGCCTTGGCTGTGTACCACGGCAGCTAGCACCACGGGGCGGTGCGCGGCCAGCTCTTGCACAACGGCATGCCAGAGATCGATTTCAGCCAAACCAGACCTCGCTCCAAGCGTAATACACGGCCATCATTGCCGAGAAGACGGCACTACCCACCACGCGGTGCGGTGGTGCAAGGCGGTTTTGTATCAAGTAGTTGGCGGTCAGGGCCAGTGGGGCATTGCAGACAAAAGAAAAAGCACCTGTGAGCAGTACGCCAGTGTGCAAGTCGGCTATCCTCCCTTCCAATAGGCGCAATAGCCAAGTGTGGCGGGCAATCCACAACGGGTTGAACCACAGCCATCCTAACGCAGCACGTTGCCAGCGCCCACAGTGCTGGGGCTGGTGGGCAAAGCGGCGTTCAATCCAAGCAAAATATGCCCGAATTTCTGGGGCATACAACACAGCGCCTACCAAGCCAATGCCCAAAGCACGCAACAGCTGGGGCGTGCCCAAAATGGATGTTGCTGCCAGATCGCCAGCGCCATATACCAGTCCGATACGCAGCCGTTCAAGGGGGGTCATTGCCATGCAATAGGCCAAAAATAGCTTCGGAGGTGAGTGGCGCACGAAACACTGCCGCGGCTTGCGGTTGCCAAGACGTGATGGCATCTTGCAGCGCAAAGTAGGCGGCTAAACCATACACCAGAGGCGGCTCGCCTACGGCCTTGCTGTGCAGTATGCCTGCGGGGCCGCCATTGTGGGGCAGGAATTCGATCTCTATCGGTGGGGAGCTGTCTAAATCGGGAATTTTGTAACTGGCGAGGTTGTCGGTGAGTAGGCGGCCTTGGCTGTCATGACGGATTTCTTCGCTGGTCATCCAGCCCATACCTTGCACGATGGCCCCTTCGATTTGCCCCCGGTCGGTACTGGCGTCTAGACTGTGCCCAATGTCGTGTACCACCCGTACAGCATCAATGCGCCCCGTGCCCAGCAGCACATCCACGGTAGCCTCCATCAGTGCGGTGCCATACACATGGTAGGCAAAGGGCTGGCCTTGGTTGCGCTGCGGGTCAAAGTGCAGGTTGGCGCTGGCGTAGTGGGCCAATGCCGACAAATGGATGCGCTGGCGGTAGGCTTGGGCAATCAGCTCGTTCCATGGCACGCGCGCTTGCTGGGCATGGGCATGGCCTTCCAAAAACATCACCTCTGCTGCTGGGGCGTTCAGCAGCGCAGCAGCCACAGGCCGCAGCCGTTGCAGAATGTCGAGGCAGGCTTGGCGGGCTGCGCCGCCGTTGAGATCGGCACCGGTACTGGCGGCAGTGGGTGAAACATTGGCTACGCGCAGGGTGCTGGTGGGCATCACTTGCACTTGGGCCACAGGCAGGCCCAAAGTCTCGGCCACGATGCGCTGCACTTTGCCATGCACGCCCTGGCCCATCTCTATCGCTCCGGTAGTTACGGCTACCGAGCCATCGGTATAAACATGCACCAGCGCCTGCGCTTGGTTGAGCAGTGTCGCCGTAAAGGCAATGCCAAAACACACTGGCACCACGGCCATCCCTTTGCGGTAGCGGGGTTGGGTGGCATTCCAAGCCGTGATGCGTTGGCGGCAGGTGGCGATGCCATTTTCTCGGGCCAGCATTTGCCAACTGGCCTCGGCCTTGGGTTGCTGGGCACACATGCCATAAGGAAAAACATCGCCATCGCGCAGCAGATTGCGCGCTTGGAGTGTCTCTGGGGGGCAACGCAATTGGTGGGCAGCGGCGCGGATGGCCGACTCCATCACAAAGATGGCCTGTGGTGCTCCAAACCCCCGAAACGCCGTATTGGAGGGTAAATGGGTACGGCAACTGTGGGCCGTGACCCGCACATGGGGGATGGCATAGGCATTGGTGGCGTGGAACAGGGAGCGTTCCAGAATGGCTGGGGATAAGTCGGTACACCAGCCTGCGTTTTGCCACAGTTGGGCCTCGTAGGCCACAAAGCGCCCATTGGCATCCAGTCCCAACTTGAAGTGGGCTTGGTATGGATGGCGTTTGCCAGTGATACGCATGTCGTCGCTGCGGTCGGGCCACAGGCGTACGGGCTGTTGCAGGCGCTGTGCAGCCAAGGCGGCCAAACAGGCCCAGAGTGTGGCTTGCTCCTCTTTGCCACCAAAACCGCCACCCAACCTGCCTGCCACTACCTCAATCGCGTGCATGGGCAGCCCGGTGATGGTGGCTACGGCCTTGTGTACGCCGCTGGGTGACTGGGTGGCGCTGTGCAGCAGCAGCCCACCGTCGTCGCGCGGCAGTGCCAAGGCGCATTGGGTTTCCATATAAAGATGCTCGGCTGAGCCGATTTCTACTGTGCCACTGACCACAATGGCGCAGCAGCCCCACGCTGTATCAACATCGCCTAGCGCAAAGGTGCGGGGTGGTTGTAGCAAGGCTCCAGCAGCCAAGGCCGAAGCCATATCTAGGCAGGCAGGCAGTGGCGTCCAGTCGGCAGTAACCAAGTGGCTACCTTGCCACGCGGCCTCTATGCTGTCGGCCACCACCAGCGCGTAGGGTTCACCGACGCAGTGCACCTCTTGCTCTGCCAGCAGCGGCTCGTCATGGGCCAGGTTGCTGATGTCATTGCGTCTCAAGATGTCGGCGGCGGTAAGGATGGCCCGTACCCCTGGCACTGCCAAAGCGGCGGCACTGTCGATCTGGCTGAAGCGGGCATGGGCATGCGGCGAGGTAGCGGGTAGCGCGTGTAAACAGCCTTGGGGCAGTGACAGGTCGCTGGTAAAGCGGGTTTTGCCTTGGGCCAAATTTTGTAAGCTGGATGGCAAAAGGGGGGCGGTGCTCATGTGAGTTCCTCCCAACGCAGGGTGGGGTGCAACGCTTGCAGGTGATCCAGCAACAGATGGTGCAACAGGCGGCGCTTGTATTGGGTGCTACCGCGCACATCGTCGATGGGGGCGATTTCGGTATCCATGACGGCGAGGGCTGTGTGCAGCGTGTTGGCAGTCAGGGGCTGACCGCTCAAAGCTGCAGCAGTGCGGTGCAGGCACAGTGGATAAGGTGCTACGCCCCCAGCACTGAGCTGCACAGTGCCTAGCTGCCCTTCTGTCCCCGCATCAATTGCCATGCTGCTGTTGACCGACGCAATATCGTCCAGCCAGCGTTTGCTCACTTTGGCACAGTGCAGGCGTCGCCCTGGCTGACGGGGGATGTGGATGTGTGAGATCAGCTCGCCAGCTTGCAAGGCGGTGCGGTGGTATGCCAGATAGAACTGCGCTAGCGGCAGCCGGCGTATCCCGTTGGTGGATTGCAGACTCAATTCTGCCCCCAGTGCTAGCAGCACCACGGCCAGATCGGCAATGGGTGAGGCATTGGCCAGATTGCCCCCGATGGTGGCGCTGCGGCGGATGCTGGGCGAGGCAAAGCGATCCAAAAAAACCGGCAGATTTGGCCACTCTGCGGCAATCAGTGGTTCATGCTGGCATTGCGCTATGGTGACGGCTGCGCCCAGGTGCAACCAATGCCTATCGGCCTGAATTTGTTGCCATTCAACAATTTGCTGCAAGCGCAACCAAGGCTGTACGGTGTTGGCGCGGTGGTGTGCTTGCTGTACGGTATGGTCAGTTTCGCCCGCCACGATGGTGCAGGCTGGTGCAGCGCCGTGGGTGGGTGCGGGGATGGAGGGGTGTGGCTGGAGCCGTTGGCCGGCTTGGGCCACTGCTGGCGATAGCAGACCCCTGTCTGCCAAGGCTGGCAGCTGGCCTGCGGGTGGCCCAGAGAGTGGCTCTAGCCGGGTGCAGGCCCGTCGGATGCCACCATACCCCGTGCACCGGCAAAGATTGCCTGCCACGGCGGCGGCTGGCTGTTCACCGTTGAGCAGGGCTGCGGTGAGGGCCACCACCAGTCCTGGGGTGCAATAGCCGCATTGGATGCCGCCCTCTTCTGCCAGTGCCTGCTGCACCAGTGTGGGTGTGGCGAGGTTCAGCCCCTCTAGCGTGATCAGGTGGCAGCCTGCCACGCGGCCGGTACTGAGCAAACAACTGTTGACGGCTTGGTAATGTGGTTGGGTTTGGCCTGCCGGGATTTCGCCCAGTAGCACCAAGCACGCAGCGCAGTCACCCGTACCACAGGCCAATTTGGTGGCCGTGAGGCCGTGGTGCTGGCGCAGAAAGCTCAGCAGGTTGGTGCCTTCGTCGGTGGGTAACGCAACGGTGGTGGCATTGAGAATCAGGGGTCTGGACATGGAAGCACCTTGACAAGCAGCAGAGGCACTGCATGGAGTGCCCATTCTGATTGTTGTCCAGCCTAGCAGGTGCGGCCTAGAGCAGCCAGAGGGATTGGCCCTGTGTTGGGCATTGTCCGTAGCAAAAACCCGGCGCAAGGCCGGGGTAGAACATGGTGCCTGCGCAGCAGCAGCCGAGCGGTATGGGAGGTGCTGAGGCTTTTAAGCCGCAGATCCTTGGACGGCAGCAGCGATATCGCGGGTGGCAAGCTCCAGTGCCTGTGCTTTGGCGGCATCACCCATCGCCACACCTTCGGCCCGCACGATGCGCACATCGGTCACACCAAAAAAACCCAGTACAGTTTGCAGGTAGCTTTCTTGGTGCTCCATCGCTTGACCAGCTTCGCTGGTTGAGTAAATACCGCCACGGGTCGAGGCGATGATCACGGTTTTGCCCTGAGCCAGCCCTTCGGGGCCGTTGGCGGTATAGCGGAAAGTGCGGCCCGGCTGGGCAATACGATCCACCCAGGCTTTGAGTTGACTGGGAATGCTGAAGTTGTAGAACGGAGCACCAATCACCACCACATCGGCAGCCAGAAACTGGCTGACCAGCCGCTCCGAGACAGCGTTTTCGCGCTGTTGTGTTTCACTCAACCCCTCGGTTTGTCCAGTGCGGGGGGCCATAGCATCCATCGTGAAATGACCAGGCGCGTCTGCCACCAAATCAATGTAACTTACCTCAGTATTGATATGGGCAGTTTTCCAAGCATCCACAATTTGAGCCGTCAATTGGCGCGAAACAGAGCCAGCACCAGTGATAGCGGAATCGATGTGCAGCAATTGCATAGTGTGTCTTTCAATAAGGAGGCCACCAGTGGCAGCGATGGGATGAATTGTCATTGGGTTCTAGTGGCGTGATAAGTAGGCAAAATTGGGTTGATTAGTTCTATTTTTGGAACAGTGAGCCCCATCTATGCAAGACCTCAATGACATGTTGTACTTTGCCGAAGTGGTAGAGCGTGGTGGCTTTGCTGCAGCTGGGCGGGCCTTGGGTATTCCCAAATCACGTTTGTCCCGCCGGGTATCGGAGTTAGAAAACCAATTGGGCGTACGGTTGTTACAGCGCACCACCCGCAAGCTCTCACTGACCGAGGTGGGCGAGGCCTACCTGCGCCATTGCCAGGCGCTGCGCGAAGCAGCCCAAGCGGCCCAAGAGGTGGTGAGCCAAGTGCAAACCGCGCCGCGTGGCACGATCCGTATCAGTTGTCCGGTCACGCTGGCGCAAACCGTGCTGGGAGAGTTAATGCCCGAGTTTCTGGCCCGTCATCCTTTGGTGCGGGTAGAAATGCAAGTCACCAACCGGGCTATCCATTTGATCGAAGAAGGGGTGGATGTGGCGCTGCGCGTACGCTCCTCGCTGGAGGACAGTGGCACTCTGGTCATTAAGCGGTTAGATATGGCCCGGCAGGTACTGGTAGCCAGCCCAGCCCTGCTTCAGCGCCAAGGAACACCCACCACCTTGACAGATTTGCTGCGCATGGACAGCATAGCCATGTCGGCCCCTGACGGTCGTGCCATTTGGCACCTGAGTGGCCCAGAGGGTGCCGACCAAGTGCTGCACCACCATCCCCGCTATGTAGCCGATGATCTGCTAACGCTCAAGTTTGCCGCCTTGGCCGGCACAGGCATTTGCTGGTTGCCCGACTATATGTGCTACGAGGAGATGCGCGATGGCCGTTTGGTGCAGGTGCTGCCTGCATGGGCGCCCACACCGGGCATTGTCCATGCGGTGTTTCCGTCGCGCCGGGGGCTGGCTCCAGCGGTACGCAGTTTTTTGGACTACTTGGAGCAGGGCATCCCCGGGCGTTTGAGGTCGCCCCCTGTGTGAGGGCTGGTTGAGCGCCAGTGTGGTTTAGGCATTTAGGCGCAGGGTGTGGGTGTGTGCCCCATCCACCTTGAACACCGCCACCAGATTGGCCAGTTGCTGGGCTTGGGCCTCTAAGTTGGCAGCAGCCACCGTGCTTTGTTCTACCAGTGCGCCATTTTGTTGCGTCATCTGGTCGAGCTGGCCCACGGCCAGATTGACTTGTGAGATGCCTTCGCTTTGCTCCACAGCCGCTGCACTGATCTCACCAATCATGCCGCTGACGCGCTGTACGCCTTGCACGATCTCGCCCATCGCCGTACCCGCATCGGCGACCAGTTGGGTGCCAGAATTGACTTTCTCGACACTGGCTTGGATCAGCTGTTTGATTTCTTTGGCGGCTGCCGCACTGCGCCCTGCCAGACTGCGCACTTCAGTGGCCACCACTGCAAAGCCGCGGCCTTGTTCGCCGGCGCGTGCTGCCTCTACAGCCGCATTCAGGGCCAGAATGTTGGTTTGGAAGGCAATGCCGTCGATTACGCCAATGATGTCGCCAATTTTCTGGCTGCTGTGGTGGATTTCCTGCATTGTCTCCACCACTTGCTGCATCACCACACCACCTTTGCTGGCGGAGTTGGCGGCGGTGCTGGCCAAGGTGTTGGCCTGCTGGGCCGACTCGGTGCTTTGGCGCACCGTGGCAGTGAGCTGATCCATGCTGTGGGCGGTGGTCTCCAAACTAGAGACCGTCTGTTCGGTGCGGGTGCCCAAGTGTTGGTTGCCACTGGCAATATCGGCACTGGTAGCGCGCAACTGCTGGATGTTGTCACGCACTGCCGCCACCAAGGTATGGATGCGCTGTTGCATGTCACGCACAGCAGCCATCACACTGCTGGTGTCATCGGGGCGCACGGGCACTGCCACTGTGAGGTCGCCATGCTGGATGGCCTGCACTACGGCCCGCACTTCATTGGGTTCGGCACCCAGTTCATGGTTGATGCTACGCGATACCGTGGTCGTTACCCCCACACTGATCAACACTGCCAGTAGCGTGATACCCAACATGATGCCGGTAAATTGCCCTGCCTCATGGTTGGCAAACTGGCTGTTTTGGATGATGCGTTTTTCCTCAAAATCGATCAACCGATTGATGGCTGCCAGCCATTGTGTGTATTGGGGCTTGGCCTCGGCCCAGAGCAGGGCTTCGGCACCGGCACGGTCGCCCGCTTGCATCCGTTCGATGACTTTGCGTGATGTAGCCACCGTGCGCACTTCAATCTCTTTGATGGCTTGCAGCAAAGTGCCCACTTCGGTGGGGATGTCTTTGCCCGCTTGCAGCGCGGTGTCGAGCTGGGTGCTCGAAGCAGCATAAAAGGCCGCCAGTTGCTCAATGGCCTGAAGCTCCTTTTGGCGTGATGCCTCGTCTGGGGCCAGCACTACATCGCGTAGCGCAATGGAGCGGTCGTGCGCCGATCCCCGAAAGTTGATGGCGGCCCGCTGAATGATCACATTTTGGCTGGCGTTGGCACTTAAGGCCGCATCGATGCCACGCGCGATATACACGCTGTAGACCGACATGCCCAACAACACCAGAATGACCAGACCGAAGCCTGCCATCAGGCGCTGGCTGATTTTCCATGTCTGCATAAGTATCTTTCTTGAGTGTGGACGGGTATAGAAGGCAGTGTCGGTGATTTGTTCCGATCTTGCAGCGCAGTTTGGCTATCAGGGGTATTGCAAGGTAGCTATCTGGGCCGGATGCTGCGTTATGGTGCTGCGGCACCTTTATAAGATGTTTTTATTATGAATTAAGAGAAATATATTCTTTTGGGTTTTAAAGCTGGCATCGCAGAATGGCCTTTATGGCAACCTTTCCCGAATGGCAAGCGTGACTTCCCGTATCTCAACCATCATTGTTCCTGGCTGGCGCGACTCTGGCCCCGGCCATTGGCAGACCTTGTGGGCACAGCGTCTGGATGGCGCCTCCCGTGTGGTGCAGGACGACTGGATCACCCCTGCACGCACAGCCTGGGTGGGCCAGTTAGAGAAAACCGTGCTGGCGGCACCACACCCGGTAGTGTTGGTAGCACACAGCTTGGGTTGTATTGCCAGCATTCATATGGGGCCAGAGGCATCAGCACGGGTGCAAGGGGCTTTATTGGTGGCTCCCGCCGATCCAGAACGGCGTGCCATCCTGAGCGATTTTGCGCCGGTACCTTATGCACCGCTGCCCTATCGCAGCATAGTGGTAGCCAGCAGCAACGATCCTTACTGCCCGATTCGTCTAGCGGGCGCCTATGCCCGTGCTTGGGGCAGCGAGTTTGTGCGGCTGCAAAATGCAGGTCATATCAATGTGGAGTCGGGTTATGGCGAATGGCCGCTAGGGATGGCGTTGTTGCAATCACTCACAGGGGCATTGGATTGGGGTGGGACTGCGGTGGCGGCAGATCCCGGTACTGTCAGGGTCTCTGCGGGTTGATGACCAGAAGCCCCTAGACGCCAACAGTAGGCTTCTTTATATTCTTTTTGATAGATAAATTAACAAAAATATGTTCTTTTGGTTTTGAAGATGGTTGCGGCAGAATCCTGCCATCTTTGGCTTCCAATGTGACCTGTACCATGACTTCTTTCCAACTCAAGTCCCTTTTGGCGGCAGCCGCACTGGCAGTCGGTGGCATGGCCTCGGCACAGACAACGCTGCTCAATGCTTCCTATGATGTAGCGCGTGAGTTCTACAAAGATTACAACCCTGCTTTTGTGGCCCACTACAAAAAAACCACGGGCAAGGACGTGAAGATTGACCAAGCCCACGGCGGCTCCAGCGCCCAAGCACGCGCTGTCAATGATGGCTTGGCCGCTGATGTGGTGACCATGAACACCACCACCGATATCGAATTTTTGGCATCCACTGGCGTCGTAGCCAAAGATTGGGCCAAAAAGTTTCCGCACGATGCCTCCCCCACCACTTCCACCATGCTGTTTTTGGTGCGCAATGGCAACCCCAAAAACATCAAAGACTGGGATGATTTGACCAAGCCCGGCGTACAGGTGATTGTGGTCAACCCCAAAACTGGCGGCAATGGCCGCTATGCCTATCTGGCCGCCTGGGGCGCCGTGCGTGAAAAGGGCGGCACCGATGTCCAAGCGGCGGAGTTTGTCAGCAAACTCTACAAAAACGTGCCAGTGTTGGGCAAGGGCGGGCGCGATGCCACGGCTATTTTCTTGCAACGCAACATTGGTGATGTGCTTATCACCTTCGAATCTGAAGTGTTGTCAATTGACCGTGAATTTGGTGCAGGCAAGGTGGATGCGGTCTATCCTTCGGCCAGCATCGTGGCCGAAAACCCAGTGGCCGTGGTTGAGCGTACTGTCGCCAAAAAAGGCACTGCTGACGTGGCTAAAGCCTACCTGAACTATCTCTACTCGGACGAAGCGCAAGAGATTGCCGCCAAACACGCACTGCGCCCGCGTTCTGAAGCCGTGCTCAAAAAGCACGCCGCTACCTTCAAGCCAATCAAACAATTTACGGTAGCCAAGTATTTTGGTTCGTTGGGAGAGGCGCAAAAAGTCCACTTTAACGATGGTGGGCAGTTCGACAAGCTCTACACGCCCGGCGCTAAGTAAGTCATGAGCATTGCCACGTCTCCCGCACCGCTGGGTGCGGCGGGTGCTGCTGCGCCTCGCCGTGCTTCGGGCAAAGCCAAACGGGTGTTGCCCGGCTTTGGCCTGACCTTGGGCTACACGCTGTTTTATCTCAGCATCATTGTGCTGATTCCACTATCGGCGCTGTTGTTCAAAACCTTTTCCCTCACTTGGCCCCAATTTTGGGAGGCCATCAGTTCGCCCCGTGTCGTGGCTTCGTACCAACTCACCTTTGGTGCCTCGCTACTGGCAGCACTGGTCAATCTGGTGTTTGGTTTGCTGATTGCTTGGGTGCTGGTGCGCTATCCGTTTCCGGGCAAAAAAATCGTTGATGCACTGGTCGATCTGCCCTTTGCCCTGCCCACAGCAGTGGCCGGTATTTCGCTCACAGCACTGCTGGCCGGCAATGGCTGGATCGGCCAATATTTGGAGCCGCTGGGTATCCAGTTGGCCTTCAAGCCTGCGGGCATTGTGATTGCCCTGATTTTTATTGGTCTGCCCTTTGTGGTGCGCACGGTGCAGCCGGTGCTGGAAGATGCAGAAAAAGAACTCGAAGAAGCAGCCACTAGCTTGGGTGCAACGCGCTGGCAAATTTTTTACAAAGTGATTTTGCCCACCGTCACTCCAGCCCTGATGACCGGCTTTGCGATGGCCTTTGCCCGTGCGGTGGGGGAGTATGGCTCGGTGATTTTCATTGCAGGCAATATGCCCATGATCTCCGAGATCACGCCGCTCATCATCATTGGTAAGTTGGAGCAGTACGACTATGCTGGGGCCACCGCTGTGGCTGTGGTGATGTTGCTGATCTCCTTTACCTTGCTGCTGATTATCAATGCGCTGCAAGCTTGGCAGCGCCGCCACGCTGGAGCCCCCGCATGAGTGCTGCCCCTACCCGTACTGTGCGCCGCGCCCAAGCGGGCACCACTGAAGCCGCTTGGGTACGCTACACATTGATTGGCGTGGCATTGGCCTTTGTGCTGTTGTTTTTGGTGTTGCCGTTGGCGGCGGTGTTTACCGAGGCGCTGCGCAAGGGCATGGGCGCCTATCTGGCTGGTCTGACCGAGCCTGACGCTTGGTCGGCTATCCAACTGACCTTGATTGCGGCGGCCATTGCCGTGCCGCTCAATTTGGTTTTTGGTGTGGCGGCGGCTTGGTGTATTGCCAAGTATGAATTTAAGGGCAAGGCGTTTTTAACCACGCTGGTCGATCTGCCATTTTCGGTCTCGCCGGTCGTGGCCGGGCTGGTTTATGTGCTGATGTTTGGCGCCCAAGGCTGGGTTGGCCCTTGGTTGCAAGAGCACGACATCAAAATCATTTTTGCTGTGCCTGGCATTGTGTTGGCTACCATTTTTGTAACGTTTCCGTTCATTGCCCGTGAGTTGATCCCGTTGATGCAGGCACAAGGCAACGACGAGGAGCAGGCCGCCATTGTGTTGGGGGCCAGCGGTTGGCAGACCTTTTGGCATGTCACCTTGCCCAATATCAAATGGGGTTTGCTCTATGGCGTCATTTTGTGTAATGCCCGTGCAATGGGCGAGTTTGGTGCGGTGTCGGTCGTGTCGGGCCATATCCGGGGCCAGACCAACACCCTGCCTTTGCACGTAGAGATCTTGTACAACGAGTACCAGTCGGTGGCCGCCTTTGCGGCAGCCTCGCTGTTGGCCCTGCTGGCGCTGATAACGCTGGTGATCAAGTCGGTGGCCGAGTGGCGCAACGAACAGGCGCTAAAAGCAGCAGCAGAGTTGCCCCCTGAGCGCCCCACACCAGCCACAGCCCCCACGGCGCGCTGAAAGAACACACCATGAGCATTCAAATCCGCAATATCAGTAAGCAGTTTGGCACCTTTCAGGCGCTGCGTGATGTCAGTCTGGACATTGATTCTGGCGAGCTGATCGCATTGTTAGGGCCATCGGGCTGCGGCAAGACCACTTTGCTGCGCATCATTGCTGGGCTGGAGACGCCTGATGTGGGCAGCATCCATTTCTCGGGTGAAGACACCACCGATGTCCATGTGCGTGACCGGGGTGTGGGCTTTGTGTTCCAGCACTATGCGTTGTTTCGGCACATGACGGTGTTTGAGAATGTGGCCTTTGGCTTGCGCGTCAAGCCGCGCAATGAGCGCCCCAGCGAAGCCCAGATCAAGAAAAAAGTCACCGACTTGCTCAAGCTGGTGCAACTCGATTGGATTGCCGATCGGTATCCCTCGCAGCTCTCGGGTGGTCAGCGCCAGCGTATTGCCTTGGCCCGTGCCTTGGCGGTTGAACCCAAGGTGCTGCTGTTGGATGAGCCGTTTGGTGCTTTGGATGCCAAAGTGCGCAAAGAATTGCGCCGCTGGTTGCGCCGCCTGCACGATGAGCTGCATGTCACCAGTATTTTCGTTACCCACGACCAAGAAGAAGCCTTGGAAGTGGCCGATCGCGTGGTGGTGATTAACCAGGGCAAGATTGAGCAAAGTGGCTCGCCACAAGAGGTGTGGGAGCATCCAGCCAGCCCATTTGTGTATGGATTTTTGGGTGATGTGAATCTGTTCCATGGCCGTGCCCACGAAGGGCTGGTGCATCTGGAGGGCATGGCGCTGGACTCGCCCGAGCACAGTGCAGCACAAAATGCCAAGGCTTTTGCCTATGTGCGTCCGCACGATTTGGACGTGGAGCGTTACGTTACCGGTGCTGGGTTGGATGCACAGGGGCGCGCACGCGGCATCGTGGCGCAATTGAGCCGTGCCATTGTGGTGGGGCCGATTGCCCGGTTGGAACTTATTGCGCTGGACGATGCCAAACCCGCAGACAATGCAGCCCCCGAAGCCCTGATTGAAGCGCAAATTCCGGCGCAACAGTTCAAGGAGATGGGGCTGCGTGAAGGCGAGACGCTGGTTGTCACACCCCGGCGTGCGCGCGTGTTTTTAGACCACGCTGCCAACATTTAACCGGGCTACCTTGGTGGGTGGCCCCCCTGTGGCAGCCACAAGGATAGATATGGGTTTTTTGAACTGCTTGGCCGGTGTATCGCGCCGGGTGCTGGTTTCTATCGCAGCCATCTGCGTTGCCATGCTGGCTTTTGGCGCTTATCTCCAACATGGGTTGGGGCTGGAGCCTTGTCCCATGTGCATCGTGCAACGCTATGCGCTGGTGCTAGTGGCTGTGACCACTGGCATAGCCAGTTTGCGCGATGGCAGAGGCTGGCAAATGGGTTGGTCGGTGGCGGGCTTGCTGGCCGCCGATTTTGGTGCCTTTACTGCCGCCCGCCAGAGTTGGTTGCAGTGGTATCCCCCCGAGATTGCTACCTGTGGCCGTGATTTTTACGGCATGATTGAGAACTACCCCATTAGCCGCGCATTGCCCATGATCTTCCGTGGGTCGGGCGACTGTACCGTGATCGACTGGACTTTCTTGGGAGGGTCGATTGCCAACTGGTCGTTTGTTGGTTTTGCTGGTTTCAGTATAGTGCTGACGGCGCTGCTTGTGGCTTTGCTGCGCCGCAGCAACCACGTTACAACTTCTTGACCAGCACTTGGCTGCGCCGATCCCAGTTGTACTTGCGTTTGCGTGCTTCGGGCAGCCAGTCGGGGTCTACATTCTGAAAACCGCGCTTGATAAACCAGTGCATGGTGCGGGTGGTCAGCACAAAAATGCTGCTCAGGCCCATTGCACGGGCACGTTGTTCAATGCGCTTGAGCAGCTTTTCACCATCGCCAGTTCCTTGGCTTTGCGGTGATACCGTGACGGCGGCCATCTCGGCGGTTTTGGCTTCGGGATAAGGGTACAGGGCAGCACAGCCAAAAATCACACCATCGTGTTCAATGATGGTGTAGTTTTCAATGTCACGTTCAATTTCTGTGCGGTCACGTTTTACCAATGTGCCATCGCGTTCAAACGGCTCAATCAGTTGCAAGATGCCACCCACATCGTCAGCACTGGCTTCGCGCAGTTCTTCCAACTTTTCATCGACGATCATGGTGCCTATGCCGTCGTGGACGTACACCTCCAGCAGCAGTGCCCCATCGGTAGCAAAGGGCAGGATGTGGCTGCGCTCGACGCCCCCTTTGCAGGCCTTGACGCAGTGCTGTAAGTAAAAGCCAGTATCGGTAGATTGGTGGGCTGGGGGCAGTTGCTTGAGCAGCGCCTGGGCCGTGTCCAGTGGCAATTCGGTATCAATCGGGTTGTCTTCGCTGGCGGGCTGGTCGGGGTGAACGCGGATGCCGGGCACTTCGGTCAGAAAAATCAACTTGTCGGCCTGCAATTCAATCGCCACACTGGTGGCAACCTCTTCCATAGTCAGGTTGAACGCTTCTCCGGTGGGTGAGAAACCAAAGGGCGACAACAACACCATCGCGCCAAAATCCAGCGATTGTGTGATGCTGGCTACATCCACCTTGCGCACCAGCCCCGAGTGCTTAAAGTCCACACCATCAACGATACCCACAGGCCGGGCCGTGATGAAGTTGCCCGAGATCATTCGCACTTTGGAGCCTGCCATGGGCGTATTGGGTAGCCCTTGGCTGAACACCGCTTCAATCTCGTAGCGCAATTGACCAGCGGCTTCTTGGGCGCAGTCTAGCGCCACCTCGTCAGTGATGCGGATGCCGTTGGAATAACGGGCTTCATGGCCTTTGGCGTGGAGTTGCTCATTCACTTGGGGCCGAAAACCATGCACCAGCACGATTTTGACGCCCATGCTTTGAATCAAGGCCAAGTCTTGCGCGATGCTGGGTAGTTTGCCCGCTGCAATCGCTTCGCCTGCCAGGCCGACCACAAAGGTCTTGCCCCGGTGCATGTGGATGTAAGGCGCCACAGACCGGAACCAGGGCACGAAAGTGAAATTGAAGACAGTGGACATGCGGGTTTCAAAAAAGGTCAATCAGGCAAAACCAGCAAGGGGCTGGAATAATGGGCGATTCTCTACGAATTCAGCGGTATGGGCGATGCAACCCAGCGGCCTTTGTCGCGCTGCCGCCATACACCGGTGTGTGCTCGTACCAAATTTGCTACCAAAAGTGAAGATTTGGGCAAACCACCCTTACAGTAAGACAGGCTGGGATAATTGGCGATTCTCTAAAAAGTCGCTGCCTTGACTGCTTCTACCTCTGCTTCCCCCCTCCAAATCACCTTTCCAGAGTCGCTGCCGGTATCGGCCCGGCGCGACGAGATCATGGCTGCTTTGCAGCAGCACCAAGTCATCATTGTTTGTGGTGAGACTGGCTCGGGTAAGACCACCCAACTGCCCAAAATCGCGCTGGCCCTAGGGCGTGGCAAACTGAATGCCGCACCCGGCCAAAAAGGCCAACTCATCGGCCACACCCAGCCACGGCGCATTGCCGCCAGCAGCGTCGCCAAACGCATTGCTGAAGAGTTGAATACGCCATTGGGCGAAGTGGTGGGCTACAAGGTGCGCTTTCAAGACCGCCTGAGCCGCGATGCCTCGGTCAAGCTGATGACCGATGGCATTTTGCTGGCCGAAACCCAAACCGACCCGCTGCTCAAAGCCTACGACACCCTCATCATTGACGAGGCACACGAGCGCAGTTTGAACATTGATTTTCTGCTGGGCTACATTCGGCAAATTTTGCCGCGTCGGCCCGATTTGAAGGTGGTCGTCACCTCGGCCACCATCGATGCCGACCGCTTTGCCCAACACTTTGCCAGCGCCAAAGGGCCAGCGCCGGTCATCATGGTGTCGGGGCGTACCTTTCCAGTAGAGCAACGTTGGCGGCCTTTTGAAGAAAGCCGCGACTACAGCTTGAACGATGCGATTGCCGATGGCGTGGATGAACTGTGGCAGGGCCGTGCAGGCGGCGATATTCTGGTGTTTTTGCCCGGCGAGCGCGAAATCCGCGAAGCTGCCGACCATCTGCGCAAGCATTTGGCCCACCACCCGGTCACGCGCAGCGCCGAGGTGTTGCCGCTGTTTGCCCGCCTGAGCCAAGCCGAGCAAGACCGCATTTTTGACGGCCACACTGGGCGGCGCATTGTGTTGGCCACCAACGTGGCCGAAACCTCGCTGACTGTGCCCGGCATTCGTTACGTGATTGATGCCGGTACGGCGCGGGTGAAACGCTACAGCCTGCGCAGTAAAGTAGAACAATTGCTGGTAGAGCCGATCAGCCAAGCGGCGTCCAACCAACGTGCAGGCCGCTGTGGCCGGGTGGCGAATGGCATTTGCATCCGCTTGTACGATGAGGCAGATTTTGCGGGCCGCCCGCGCTTTACCGACCCTGAAATTTTGCGCAGCTCGCTGGCCGGGGTTATCTTGCGCATGAAGTCTTTGCACCTGGGCGTGGTAGAAGATTTTCCGTTCATTGATGCACCCTCGGGCCGTGCCATTGCCGATGGTTACCAGTTGCTGAACGAACTGGGCGCTGTGGACGAGCGCAATGACTTGACCCCTATCGGGCGCGAGCTGGTCAAACTGCCGCTAGACCCGCGTGTAGGCCGCATGATTTTGGAAGCGCGTGCCAGAGGTGCTTTGAACGAGGTGTTGATTATTGCCAGCGCCTTGAGCCTACAAGATGTGCGCGACCGCCCCCTAGAGGCACAGCAACAGGCCGACCAGCAACACGCCAAGTTTGATGACGACAAGAGCGAATTCAGTGGCTACCTCACGCTGTGGAACTGGCTGCAACAAGCCCGTGGCGGCACGCCACCCACCTTGCCTTCGGCACGAATACAGCAACAGCAAGCGCGGCGCAAAGGGCCATCACAGGCCGTGTTGCCTGTGGCGCAACGTCTGGCGGCCCCAGCACCCATCGCTGCACCCATACCTGCACCTGCCATAGCTACCGCCCCCACGCACAAACTCAGCAACCGCCAATACGAGCAGTTGCTACGGCAAAACTTTATCAACGTGCGCCGGGTGCGTGAGTGGCGCGACGTGCATAGCCAATTGCTCACGGTGGTGGCTGAACACGGTTGGACACTCAACCCACAACCGGCCAGCTACGAGCAATTGCATTTGTCCATGTTGTCGGGCTTGCTGGGCAATATCGGCTTCAAGCCCGAGGAAGAAGATGTGTACCTGGGGGCGCGCGGTATCAAATTCCACCGCCATCCGGGCGCGCATTTACGCAAAAAACCGGGCCGTTGGATAGTGTGTGCCGAGTTGGTCGAAACCACACGCCTGTTTGGTCGCGGCATTGCTGCCATCGAGCCCCAATGGCTAGAAGAAGTGGGCGCACACCTGCTGAAAAAGCAGTTGCTCGACCCGCACTGGGAGAAAAAAGCCGCCGAAGTGGTGGCCTTTGAGCGGGCCACACTTTATGGCATCGTTGTTTACAGCGGGCGGCGCATGGGTTACGACAAAATTGACCCGCACGCCGCCCGCGAGATGTTTATCCGCCAAGCCTTGGTCGCAGGTGAAGTACCGGTAGACTGGGACAAGCGCCTGCCTTTTCTCAAGGCCAATGAAAAACTCATTGCCAAGGTGGAGGAGCTAGAGCACAAATCCCGCCGCCAAGATGTGTTGGTGGATGAAGAACTGATTTTTGCTTTTTACGACCAACAAATTCCGCAAGACCTGTGCAATGGCCGCACTTTTGAGCAGTGGTACAAGAGCGAGAGCAAAAATCGCCCCGATTTACTCAAACTGTCACGCGATGAACTGATGCGCCACGAGGCCGCTGGTATCACCACCAGTGCCTTTCCGCGTGTGGTGCGGCTGGGCGGTGTGGACTGTGCCGCCAGCTACCTGCATGAACCCGGCGATCCACGCGATGGCCTGACTGTCACCGTGCCGTTGTTCGTACTCAACCAAGTGCAGGAGGAACGCTGCGAATGGTTGGTGCCGGGTATGTTGAAAGACAAAATCCAAGCCCTGCTCAAAAGCCTGCCCCAGCGCCCGCGCAGCCGCTTTGTGCCCCTGCCCGAATCAGCCACCCGCCTGGCCGAACTGCTGGGAACGCCCGACCGCATTGGTCATATCGGGCTGGTAGATGCTTTGCTCAAGCAGGTGCGCGACGAAACCTCTTTGGATGTGAAGCGCACCGACTTCAAATTGGATATGTTGCCTGCGCACCTGTTCATGAACTTCCGTGTGGTGGATGAGCATGGACGGCAGTTGGGGCATGGGCGCAATTTGGGGGCGCTCAAGGCAGAACTGGGGGCCAAAGCGCGTGGAGCCTTCCAAGCACTGGCAGGCTTAAAGCTAGCCAGCCAATCAAGCTCTGGCGCCACAGCTACGCCAGAACCAGATGCTTCCCCGCGCCCCCAGATGGCCGCCAAAGCCAAGGCCGCCCCCCAACTGCCAGAAACAGCCACCCCGGCCAATGCAGAACAACGCTACACCGCTTGGACATTTGGTGAACTACCCGAGTTGATGGAAATTGGCCGACGCGGCCAAACTTTGATTGGTTTTCCGGCCCTGATCGATGGCGGCGATGCTGTGACCATTGAAGTGTTTGATGAGCCAGAAGTAGCCGCTGCCAAGCACCGCATGGGCTTGCGCCGCTTGTGTGCGCTGCACATTAAAGATGCGCTCAAATACCTCGAAAAAAATATCCCTGATTTGCAAAAAATGGCCGTGGCCTACATGCCACTGGGTACGCAAGAAGAGCTGCGCCAGCAAATTATTGATATCGCCATCGACCGGGCCTTTTTATTGGAGCCGTTGCCCACCACCGCGGCCGATTTTCAACGCCGCATTGATGAAGGCCGAGGCCGCCTGACTTTGATTGCCAATGAGGTGGCCCGACTGGCAGGCACGGTCTTGGCCGAATACGCTGTGGCGGCCCGCAAAATCAAAGACACCAAAGGTGCCCCTGAAGCTACCGCCGATGCCGCACAACAATTGCAACGTTTGATGCCAAAAAACTTTTTGGCATTGGCACCGTGGCCGCAATTGGCCCACTTTGCACGCTACCTCAAGGCCATCACCTTACGGCTAGACAAGTTCCGCGCCGACCCAGCCCGCGATGCCGCCAAACTGATGGAGTTGCGCCCACAAGAGCAACGCTATTGGCGTTTGGTGGCTGAGCGTAAGGGCCAGGTGGATGCCCGCATGCAAGAGTTGCGCTGGCTGCTAGAAGAGTTGCGCGTGAGTTTTTTTGCCCAAGAGCTGCGCACACCCCAGCCAGTCAGTATCAAGCGGCTAGATAAGCTGTGGGGACAAATCAATAGTTGATTGCACAGGTGATCATGCCCTTTATTATCGGCAGTGGTGTGGGGCTGCACACAATGCAGACCACCACACTCCCCACAATCTCTGTGATCCGGTAAGAGAAGGAACCACTATGCAATCTTCCGTTTGTTCGTTGGCACGCCGTGCCACGGTGTTAGCTTTGGCCTCTTTGGCCTTGGCCCCTGCGGTACAGGCCCAGGATGCTTGGCCCGCCAAACCCATTGTTTTGGTGTCGCCCTATGCCCCAGGCGGCACTACGGATGTGTTGGCGCGTCTGCTGGCCCAGCAACTGCAACAGCGTTTGGGCAAGAGCGTGATTGTGGAGAACCGTGCTGGCGCTGGTGGCAATATCGGTACCGACTTTGTCAGTAAGGCCAAACCGGATGGGCACACCTTTTTGGTGGCCTCTAGTGGCCCTATTGTGATTTCTGGCGCGTTGTACCCTAAGCTGCCTTACAAGCCAGCCACTGATTTCACGCCGGTGGCCCCGTTGGCACGCGCTTCTTTTGTGTTGGCGGTGTACGAAAAATCGGGCCTGAATTCGGTGGCCGATGTGGTTGCCAAGGGCAAGGAAGGCAAGCTCAATTTTGGCTCGGCAGGTTCTGGTACGCCCCAACACATCATTGGCGAAATGTTCAATGCTGCTACGGGCACCAATATCCAGCATATCCCCTACAAAGGGTCTGGCCCGTTGCTGACAGATCTGGTGGGCGGACAGGTGCCCATGGCCTTTGAGAATCCATTGCCGATCATGCCCCAGGTCAAGGCGGGCAAGGTCAAGGTGCTGGCCGTTACCAGCGCCCAGCGTTCGGCAGCGTTCCCACAAGTGCCCACCTTGGCTGAAAGCGGGGTCAAAGGCTTTGATGCCACACCGTGGTACGGCTTGTTGGCGCCTGCTGGGTTGCCCGCAGCCATCACTGCCCGCATGAATACTGAGGTGCAGGCCATCATGAATTCGGCAGAAACCAAAGAAAAACTGGCCGGTTTGGGGGCTGAGCCGATGGCCATGAACCCCGAACAATTCAAGTCCATGATTGCCACCGACATCCAAAAGTGGTCAGCGGCTGTGAAGGCATCGGGAGCCACGGTAGACTGATTTTTTTCTCAGTCAGTGTGGCCCAGCGCCTCTTTGGGCAAGGGGCGCCCTGCTGTCAAAAGCAGATCACGCCCCATGATTTCTTATCCAGCTTGCACCACTTGGTTGCGCCCCGCAGCTTTCGCCTGATAAAGAGCCGCATCCGCCTGTTGGAGCAAATCGCTAGGCTGGTCATTGGGGCGTGGTATGGTGGCTGCCATACCAATACTCACGGTGACGATGCCAAAAGGTGACAGCGGATGCGGCAATTGCAAAGCCCGTACCGCTTGGCACATGGATTGCACCAACGCTTGTGCCTCCTCTGGCGGTGTGTTGGTGATGATCAATACAAACTCCTCGCCACCATAACGGGCCACTACATCACCTGCCCGGTGGGCATGGGCCTGAATGCTGTGGGCTACACGCCGCAGACACTTATCACCGCCTTGATGACCATAATGGTCGTTGTATTTTTTAAACCAATCTACGTCCAACATCGCCAATATGACATAGCTGCCACTGCGAGTGGCATGTTGCCATTCTGCGTGCAGTGCCTCATCAAAGTGGCGCCGGTTGGCCAGTCCGGTCAGGCTGTCGGTCATGCTCAAAGCGGCAAGTTTTTGATTGGCTTCTTCCAAGGCCAACGTGCGTTGTTGCACTGTCGACTCCAAGCGTTCATGGGCCTCGTAAATACGTTCCGACATGCGTGTAAAGTCGCGAGACAACTCGCCAATTTCATCTCCCGATTGCACCGGAAGGTCGTATTTCCCCAGCTCGGCGGTCGCTCCTACCTCGCGGGTGGCCCGCATCAGCCGTTGTAGTGGGCGTGTGACTTGGTTTTGCAAGATGGAGCGCAGGAGAAACACTTCCACCAACAAAGTGACCAGCCCTAGGGTGGCCACCACGGCCAAATTCTGCAAAATGGCCGGTTGCATTAAGGCACGGGGGTAGTGGATGGTTAAGATCGTGGGGGTCTCTGGGATTCGGCCCACAGCCACGATTTCATCCGGGGTGTCCACCAACACTACCTTGCCCGGTTCCAGTTGGCCCCCAGTGTGCAATAAGGGACGATACATTCCAAGATGCAAGGACTCGATGGACGCTTTGCCCTCGGATTGCTGGATGGCCTCCATCTGCTGCGGATGGAACATCAATGTGCCTTCGGTATCGGCCAAAAACAAGGTACTGTAAGCCCCTTCAATCGACGGGCGTGCCAAACGCTCCATCAAGTCATCCAGCAAAATATCGACACAAGCCAGAATCCGGTGTTGGCCACCGGCCTCCACGGTATCGGGTGTCCCCATCGTCGTCATCCACGCATTGTTGGAGGAGTCAAAATACATCCGTGTCAAAAACGTCTCGGACTGGCCAGAGGCAAAACCACGGGAATAAAACTCGTAGGTTTCGAGTTTGAGCGCCTCTGGGCCACGATAGTGGAAGACTTTGGCAATATCGGCGGCTTGGTAGATCGGAAAGCCCTTTTCCGGCACTACGCCGTAAAAATTGAACAAGCGACCTTGGGTGGTAGAGCCGTATTTGTGCGAGAGCAGATAAGACAGAACAAAACGCGCCTTCACGTCATCTGAAGGTGCAATGTCTGGTGCATAGGTGGCCGACATGTTGGCAAAGCGCCTGCCATCGGCCAACGGCTGGCCTTCAAACAGGCCCGGACGTTGGGTATAAGAGCCGTCGTCGTGGCGATAAAAAATATCGTCGAAACTGCGCACCAGTGCTTGGCGTTGCAAGGGGTCGCGGTCTATGGCCCGGAATTCGGCCAGAAAGTTTTGCTGTAGTTCCCGAATCTCCCGAAAGGGCAGTGATTCGCGTTGGATGGTTTTTTCGGTAGACAGCAGCAGTTGTGCGCGCACGGCCTCTTCGATCAAGGAACGGTTGAGCACATAAGAGACCACGCTGGCGCAGACCACCACCATGCTGATGCGCAAGACAGCCAAACGCAGTGTTCGGCCCGCCAAAGAGTGTCTCAAGTCCATATCCGGTCGGGCAAATAGGGCAGTATGGCAAAAAAGCCACCGCAAGGGTGGCTGTTTCTGTCGCAATGGCAGGCCGGACGGGTGGCTTATTTGCTCTCGCTGCTGCCCAGTTGGGCCAACGCAGCATCGCCGCCCAAAGATAACAAACCCGATTGGGCATAAATGCCCAGCTTGCCGCGCGTATCCACAATGTCCAAGTTGCGCATGGTCAGTTGGCCGATACGGTCTAGCGGGCTAAACGGCGCATCTTCTACCTTTTCCATGCTCAGGCGCTCGGGGTGGTAGGTCAGGTTGGGCGATTCGGTGTTGAGAATCGAGTAATCATTGCCCCGGCGCAGTTCCAGCGTGACCGTGCCGGTGATGGCGCGGGCCACCCAGCGTTGTGCAGTTTCGCGCAGCATGATGGCTTGGGGGTCAAACCAGCGGCCTTGGTACAGCAGGCGGCCCAGTTTCAGGCCATTCATGCGGTATTGCTCGATGGTGTCTTCGTTGTGGATGCCGGTGACCAAACGCTCATAAGCAATGTGCAACAGCGCCAAACCGGGGGCTTCGTAGATGCCACGGCTCTTGGCCTCGATGATGCGGTTCTCGATTTGGTCGCTCATGCCTAAACCGTGGCGGCCACCGATGCGGTTGGCTTCCAAAATCAGCTCTACCGGGTCGTTGAACTCGACACCATTGAGCGCCACTGGTTGGCCTTCTTCAAAGCGTACCGACACTTCTTCGGCCTTGACCACCACATCGTCTTTCCAGAACGCCACGCCCATGATCGGGTTGACAATGCGGATGCCGCTGTTCAAAAACTCCAGGTCTTTGGCCTCGTGCGTAGCGCCGAGCATATTACTGTCGGTGCTGTAGGCTTTTTCGGCGCTCATCTTGTAGCCAAAGCCTTCTTTCTGCATAAAGGCCGACATTTCGGCCCGGCCACCCAGCTCGTCAATAAATAATTGATCCAGCCAAGGCTTGTAAATTTTCAACGCCGGATTGGTCAGCAAGCCGTAGCGGTAAAAACGCTCAATGTCGTTGCCCTTGAAGGTGGAGCCATCGCCCCAGATGTGGACATCATCTTCCTTCATGGCTGCCACCAACATGGTGCCCGTGACGGCGCGGCCCAGCGGGGTGGTGTTGAAGTAGGTGATACCAGCAGTGCTGATATGGAAAGCACCGGCTTGCAATGCGGCAATGCCTTCGTGTGCTAGTTGGGTGCGGCAGTCAATCAAGCGGGCTTTTTCTGCGCCATATTCCATCGCCTTGCGCGGAATGGCATCGTAATCGGGCTCGTCCGGCTGGCCCAGATTGGCGGTGTAAGCATAGGGCAGAGCGCCCTTGTTTTTCATCCAGCGCAGTGCAGCACTGGTGTCTAAACCGCCAGAAAAAGCAATACCGACCTTTTGGCCGATAGGAAGGTTTTGGAGAATGGTGGCCATAGGCTCAAATCCTGTCGATAAAAAGGGTTTAGCCGAAATGGCAGATGTAGTGATAAGCCTCAGTGACGCGAATCTCGAAGCTGGAATGGCCCGGCACGCTGAATTGCTGTCCGGCGGTGCTTTGTAGCCAAGTGTCGCTGCCTGCGAGTTTGTATTCGCAGCTGCCTGCCACACACTCCATGATTTCGGGGGCGCCCGTGTTGAAGGTCAAGGTCGAGGGCAGCACCACCCCGACCGATTTTTTTGTGCCATCGGCAAAAGTAATGCCGTGGCTAACGCACTTGCCGTCAAAGTAGACATTGGCTTGGGTGGAAACGGTAACGTTATCGATTTTTTCGGTAGTCATGCGCAGAGAGGATCAGAGGGTAAACCGGCAATTTTAGGCCGCTCACCCACGGCCCAAGATGCTGATGGGTAAAAAAGCCGCACGCCCGGACGGCTGCCTTGCGTGTAACAGCGTGGGGTTTAACGCCAGTCCTCGCGGTGGTGACGATAGTGGGGACGTGGCGGTGGTGGCGGCGGGTAATACTCACGCTGGCGGTTGTATTCAATCACGGTCACAGGGGGTTGGATAACCACGGACTCCAGCGGCATGGGCTCCTCTGGGTAGCTGCGGCTCACCACCCGACCGGGTTGGCTAGGACTGTCTGGCACAGTGGAGTACACCCGCCCGTGGCGCCGGTCGGCCACAGGTTGCACGCTGATCGGAATCCACCCCCCCGGATCGCGTTCGGTACGGGTGGTGTATTGGCGGCCCGCGTATTCATACACCACGGTGTAACCGACAGTGCGGTTTTCATAAAAAGTTTCTGTGCTGCATCGCTGCACGTCTTGGTATGCGGGGCGCCCTTGGCCCTCAATTTGATTGCCCAGCAAAGCGCCACCAATGACGCCAATCGCGGTGGCTGCTGCTCGTCCACTGCCACCGCCAATGGCATTACCAGCGGCACCTCCAGCAATGGCCCCCAACACAGCCCCACCACCACTGGTGCGTGGGCCGGTGTAAACCGTCTCGTCTTGGCACACCTGTTGCGGCACGGCCACTTGTTGCACGATGGGGGTAGATGAAATCACGCGCGCTTGCTCTTGCGCCAGTGCCAATCCAGCCATGCTGAACAGGCTTGCCAGCAGTACCAGTTGTTTCATGAAAATTCCTTTCAGTCCGTTCAGTCTTTTAACGTTCCAAGTACAAGAGTGGTTACTGTGCTTGGTGGTAAAACTGCGTAAAGAAACGCTGGCCTTGGGGCATTGGTGTCACTGCCCGGTCAGACCAGCCGTTGTTCCCATTGCTGGGGATCAAAACCCACCATGATTTCCGTGGTTTCGCCCTGTTGCCATTCAATCACTGGGCGTTTGATGGCGCTGCTGTGTTCCAACAGTAGTGTGCTTGCGCTGGCCGCGTCACCAACGGTGCTTTGGAGTGCAGGATCGAGTTTGCGCCAAGTGGTTCCTTGACGGTTGAGCAGGCGCTCCCAGCCTACGGCAGTCATCCATGCTGAGAGTCGCTCGGCGGGCACGCCCTGTTTCTTGAAATCATGAAACTGGTAGGCCAGACCTTGCATCGCCAGCCAAGCACGGGCCTTTTTGACCGTGTCGCAATGGGCAATGCCATAGAGAGTGATGTCGGTAGTACGCATGACCACATCATGCGCCACTGTAGCCTGGGCGACAATAGCGGTCTGTATGCACACCAAAATCCACACCCTTGAAGGCTGGCTGGCGCATTGCGAGCGCCTGCATCCGCAACATATCGATATGGGCCTGGAGCGCGTGCGGGAAGTCTCCCGCCGCATGGGCCTGCGTTTTGACTGTCCTGTCATCACCGTGGCCGGCACCAACGGCAAAGGCTCCACCTGCGCCATGATGGAAGCCGTTGCCTTGCAGGCAGGTTGGCGCACGGGGGTTTACACCTCGCCACACCTGGTGCATTTTGAGGAGCGTTGCCGTATCCACGGCGACATCGTGCAAGCGGCCGATTTGTTGCCACATTTTGAGGCCGTAGAAAACGCGCGCACGCAAAATGGCAACGAGGTCTCACTCAGCTATTTTGAGTTCACTACGTTGGCTATTTTGCGCTTGATGAGCCACTCATTGCTGGATATTGCCATTCTCGAGGTGGGGCTGGGTGGGCGCTTAGACGCTACCAATATCATCGATGCAGACTGCGCCATCATCACCAGCATCGACATTGATCACACCGAATACCTTGGCCCCGACCGCGAAACCATAGGCCGTGAAAAAGCGGGCATCATGCGTACTGGGCGGCCTGTGGTTGTGAGCGACCCTGTGCCACCGCAAAGCGTTATCGACCACGCCCGTGAAATCGGTGCTGACCTGTGGCGTTTTGGCCATGACTTCAACTATGCTGGCGACAAACAGCAATGGGCTTGGAGTGGGCGTGGGCGCCGTTATGCCGGATTGGCCTATCCGGCCCTGCGCGGGGCTAACCAGCTGGTGAATGCTTCGGGTGCCTTGGCCGCCCTAGAGGCGCTGCGCGACCGCATCCCCGTGACGGCACAGGCAGTGCGCAATGGCTTGTCAATGGTCGGACTGCCAGGGCGTTTTCAGATCGTGCCTGGACAGCCCACGCTGGTGCTGGATGTGGCACACAATCCGCATTCTGTAGCGGCACTCACAGCCAATTTGGATGCGATGGGTTATTTCCCCACTACCCATGCTGTTTTTGGTGCGATGGCTGACAAAGACCTCAATCCAATGTTGGCAAAAGTGGAGCCTCTGATTGACCGTTGGTATTTCACAGACCTGCCCACACCACGCGCCGACTCGGCTGCCAACCTGCAACAAAAGTGGAACGCCTTACAAATTGTGGCCGGTGGACGCCGTGAAGTGCCGACCAGCACCCATGCCAACCCACAGGTTGCACTGAAGGCAGCGGTCGCGGCAGCAGACCCCGCTGATAGAATCGTCGTCTTTGGCTCCTTCTATACGGTCGGTGCTGTTTTGCAAAATGGTACGCCCCGTTTGCAAGCCAAACATCTGGACACTTGATGTCCGCCCCGTGGTTGCTTACTCATGGCATTTTTCAAGTTTCGGTGGCCTACTTCATCTGCTGCCAGTGACACGGCAATGCGGCCCTCGCGCGCTCCCCGTGCCGAGAGCATTGATGTCATGCGTCGGCGTGCCCGACACCGCCTGATTGGTGCAGCCGTCTTGGTGCTGCTGGGCGTGATCGGCTTTCCCATGCTGTTTGACACGCAGCCACGGCCCATTCCTGTCGATATCCCCATCGAGGTGCCAGACCGCAATAAAGTGGCGCCTCTGGTGGTTCCTGCCGATGGCTCCTCTGAAGGCACTACTGTGGCGGCCAACGCGGCTGCTAGCTTAGGTGCGGGCGAACAGGTGTTGAGCGCCAATCCTATGGCGCCTGCACTACCCGGATTGCCCGGAATGGGTGTGCCCGCCAAATCGGCACTCAAACCAGAAACCAAGCCCGAGCCCAAGCCTGACCCCAAACCACCCAAGCCCGAGCCTAAACCCGAGTTGAAGCCCCCTAAACCTGAGCCAAAACCCGAGCCTAAGCCTGAGCCTAAACCACCCAAGCCCGAGCCAAAACCCGAAGCCAAACCAGAACCTAAGCCTGAACCCAAACCCGTACGGGTGGATGAGGCTGCGCGTGCCCGTGCTCTGTTGGAAGGGCGTGCTTTTGAGCCGTCGTCAGCATCTGCTGCCTCTGCACGTGCCGACGAAGGTAAGCGATTTACCATCCAGATCGGTGCTTTTGCCGACAGTGGAAAGGCTCTGGAAGTACGCCAGAAACTGGAAAGTGCTGGGCTCAAGGCTTACACCCAAGTGGTAGATACCAAAGATGGCAAGCGCACACGGGTGCGGGTTGGGCCTTTCACGGGGCGTGCCGATGCTGATAAGGCTGCAGGTCGTATCCGTGGCATGGGCCTGCCTGCTTCTGTTGGCGCCTCCTGACCCTCCATACTGTGATGGCCACACTGGATTGGTACGTATTGGCGGTGCTGCTAGGCTCTATGGCCTTGGGGGCTTGGCGTGGCTTGGTGTTTGAGGTGTTGTCATTGGCGGCTTGGGGGGCTGCGCTTGTGTTGGCACGCCTATTGGCTGCTGATGCTGCGTTGCATTTGCCACTGGGGCCATTGCAAGGCAGCCCCCGTTACGCCGCCAGTTTTGTGGTGGTGTTTGTTGGGGCCGCTTTTCTGTGCGGTTGGGTGGCCGCTTTAGGTCGCCAGTTGGTTCAAGCGGTAGGGTTGCGGCCCATGGACCGCTCTTTGGGGGCGTTGTTTGGTGCTGTACGGGCGGTGTTGCTATTGTTGGTGGGGACGCTGGTGATGGAGCTGTTCCAACTACAGCAGCAGCCTTGGTGGCAAGAGTCGTTCAGCACCCCGTGGCTGTCTATGGCCTTGCGGGCAGTGGCACCAGCACTGCCCATCGAATTGATCCAGAACATGTCCTGGTAAGGAATCAGGTCAAGAAATTCGTGGGGTGGTGGGGCCAATAGCCTGACCACATCCTGAAAGTATGCGGGACAACCCCGCCAAAAGATGAAAGTCAACTATGTGTGGAATCGTCGGCGTCATCAGCAACGCCCCAGTGAACCAATTGATCTATGACGCCCTGCTGCTGTTGCAGCACCGGGGGCAGGATGCAGCAGGTATCGTTACCCAGCAAGAACGCAAGTTCTTCATGCACAAGGCCAAGGGCATGGTCAAGGATGTGTTCCGCACCCGTAACATGCGTGCTTTGCCCGGCAATTGTGGCTTGGGCCAAGTGCGTTACCCCACCGCAGGCAACGCCTTTAGCGAGGAAGAAGCCCAGCCGTTCTACGTTAATGCCCCTTTTGGTATTGTGTTGGTTCACAACGGCAACCTGACCAATGCCCAGGCACTGCGTTCCGACTTGTTTAACACCGATCACCGCCACATCAACACCGAGAGCGACTCCGAGGTGCTGCTCAATGTGTTGGCCGATGAGGTGGACAAAGCCACACGCGGCAAGGCACTGGATGTGCAGGATGTATTTGCCGCTGTGGCAGCGGTGCATAAGCGCATCCGTGGCTCTTATGCAGTCATCGCCTTGATCGCTGGGCATGGTCTGCTGGCTTTCCGCGACCCCTACGGGATTCGTCCCTTGTGCATGGGCCGCAATACCGATGGCACCATCATGTTGGCTAGCGAGTCCGTGGTGCTTGAGGGCTCAGGCCATGTACTCGATCGCGATATTGCCCCCGGCGAAGCCGTGTTTATCGACTTGGCAGGCAACATCAGCAGCCAACAATGTGCCCAAGCCCCCCGTTTGCACCCCTGCATTTTTGAGTTTGTCTATCTGGCCCGACCTGATTCGGTACTCGACGGCATCTCGGTCTACCAAGCCCGCCTCAACTTGGGCGAAACCTTGGCCAAACGCGTGGTCTCTGCGGTGCCACCCAGCCAAATCGATGTGGTTATTCCCATCCCTGAATCCAGCCGCCCCAGTGCCATGCAGTTGGCACAGTTGCTGGGCTTGCCGTACCGCGAAGGCTTTGTCAAAAATCGCTATGTGGGCCGTACCTTCATCATGCCAGGCCAAGGCGTGCGCAAGAAATCAGTGCGACAAAAGCTCAATGTGATTGGCAGCGAGTTCAAGGGCCGCAATGTGCTGCTGGTCGATGACTCCATTGTGCGCGGCACCACCAGCCGCGAAATCGTGCAAATGGCGCGCGAAGCTGGGGCCAACAAGGTTTACATGGCCAGTGCTGCCCCGCCGGTGCGTTATCCCAACGTCTATGGCATCGATATGCCCACCAGCAGCGAACTGGTCGCTCACGACCGCACGATTGAGCAGGTGCGTGAACTCATCGGCTGCGATGCCCTGATTTACCAAGATGTCGATGCCATGAAGCAGGCCGTGGCCTGCCTGCGCGCTGATTTGGACGGTTTTGATGCCTCTTGCTTTGATGGTATTTATGTCACGGGTGACATCACCTTGGCCGATATTGAGCGCCTGAACGACGAGCGTCCCACCACCCAAGAAGATGACGAAGATACCTCGCGTCTGTCGCTGCCCAATGCGCGGCGCACCTAAATTGGCCGCTCCATTTGCTGTCTCAAGGCCCAGACCATGAATCCAGAACTACTGGCTAGCCTGCACCCCGACACCTTGGCCGTGCGCCAAGCGATGCCGCGCAGCGCCTACGGCGAACATTCCGAAGCCCTCTACCTCACCAGCAGCTTTGTGCAGCCCGATGCGGCCACCGCAGCGCGTCGCTTTGCAGGCGAAGAAGAAGGCTATACCTACTCACGCACCTCCAACCCCACTGTCAGCAGCTTCGAGCGCCGTCTGGCTGCTTTAGAAGGCACCGAAAGTGCCATCGGCACCGCCAGTGGCATGTCGGCCATTTTGCTGATGTGCATGGCACTGCTCAAGGCGGGTGACCACGTCATCTGCTCGCAATCCATGTTTGGCTCCACCATCAACCTGATTGGCAAAGAGCTAGCCCGGTTTGGCGTGCAATCGAGCTTCGTCGCCCAAACCGATGCCACCGCCTGGCAAGCGGCGCTGCGGCCCGAAACCCGGCTCATGTTTGCCGAAACCCCCACCAATCCTTTAACGGATTTGTGCGATATCCGGGCTTTGGCCGACATCGCCCATGCTGCCGGGGTGCTGCTGGCGGTGGACAACTGCTTTGCCTCGCCCGCTTTGCAGCAACCGGCCAAGTTGGGGGCTGATCTGGTCATCCATTCCGGCACTAAATTCTTAGATGGTCAAGGCCGCGTCATGGCCGGTGCCGTCTGTGGCCCCCGCGCCTTGATTGATGACAAACTAGCCCCCCTGATTCGCAGTGCGGGCATGAACCTGTCGCCCTTCAATGCTTGGGTAGTGCTCAAAGGCATGGAAACCCTGTCCTTGCGCGTCAAGGCACAAAGCGCCAATGCCTTGGCCTTGGCGCAGTGGTTAGAGCAGCAGCCGCAAGTCGCGCGGGTCTATTACCCCGGTTTGGCTTCGCATCCACAGCACGATTTAGCAATGCGCCAACAATCGGGCTTGGGCGGTGCCGTGTTGTCGTTCGATGTACGTGCTACCAGCCCCGAAGAGGGCCGCACTCGTGCCTTTCATGTGATTGACAGCACCCAAGTGTGCAGTATCACCGCCAATTTGGGCGATACCAAAACCACCATCACCCACCCGGCCAGCACCTCGCATGGCCGCCTGACGGAAGCCCAACGCCAAGCCGCAGGCTTAGGCCAAGGTTTGATTCGCGTGGCCGTGGGTTTAGAACATATTGACGACTTGAAAGCCGACCTTGCGCGCGGCCTGGACACCCTGCCATGACTGAACAGACCCCCTCCACCCCTGCCCGTCGGGTGCGTACCCGCTTTGCCCCCTCGCCCACCGGCTTTATCCATCTGGGCAATATCCGTTCGGCGCTCTACCCTTGGGCTTTTGCCCGCGCCACCGGCGGTGATTTCATTTTGCGCATTGAAGACACCGACCTAGAGCGTTCTACCCAAGCGGCGGTCGATGTCATTCTGGAAGGCATGGACTGGCTCGGCATGAACCCCGACGAAGGCCCGTTCTACCAAATGCAGCGCATGGCGCGCTACAAAGAAGTGCTGGCCCAATTGCAAGCCGCTGGCCATGTTTATCCCTGCTATATGAGCGTGGCCGAACTCGATGCCCTGCGCGAGCGCCAGATGGCCGCCAAAGAAAAGCCGCGTTACAACGGCACTTGGCGGCCCGAGTCGGGCAAAGTGCTGCCCCCCGTGCCTGAAGGTGTGCAACCGGTGTTGCGCTTCAAAAATCCGAAAGACGGCGTAGTGGCTTGGGATGACAAAGTCAAAGGCCGCATCGAAATCCGCAATGACGAGTTGGATGATTTGGTGATTGCCCGCCCCGATGGCACACCCACCTACAACTTCTGCGTCGTGGTCGATGACATCGATATGGCAATTACCCATGTGATTCGGGGCGATGACCATGTCAACAACACCCCGCGCCAAATCAACATCTTCCAAGCCTTAGGCCAAGAGCCGCCGGTCTATGCCCACTTGCCCACCGTGCTGAACGAGCAGGGCGAGAAGATGAGCAAGCGCAACGGGGCTAAACCCGTCACGCAATACCGTGACGAAGGCTACTTGCCCGACGCCATGATCAACTATCTAGCCCGTTTGGGTTGGAGCCACGGCGACGACGAAATTTTTAGCCGCCAGCAATTCCTAGAGTGGTTCGATTTAGACCACCTGGGCCGCAGTGCCGCTCAGTTTGACGAGGCCAAGCTGCGTTGGGTGAATGCCCAACACCTGAAAGCCATGAGCGATGAAGCCTTAGCCGCTTTGGTAGCGCCACAACTGCAAAAGCGCGGTATTGCTGCTGCCGACTTAGCCGATGGCCGTCTGCCACGCATCTGTGCTTTGTTCAAAGACCGCTGCGACACCACGGTGGCTCTGGCCGATTGGGCGTTTGTGTTTTATACCGACACCATTAGTCCTGATGCCCAAGAGCTGCAAAAACATCTCACAGTGGCGATTGAACCGGCGCTAGATGCGTTGGTAACAGCGTTTCAGTCCTGCGATTGGGAAAAATCGGTGATTGCAGGGGTCTTTAAGCAGGTACTGACTGAAAAAGGGCTTAAAATGCCGCACTTGGCCATGCCGGTGCGTGTGTTGACTGTGGGTACTGCCCACACACCATCTGTCGACGCAGTACTCGAATTGGTTGGAAAAGAAAAAGTTTTGGCAAGATTGCAAAGTCGCTAAAAATTGTTCTATAATTCAAGTCTCAGTTAAACGCAGTAAGCAAATAAAAAATGCTTGTTGCAGGTTGTGGGGGTATAGCTCAGCTGGGAGAGCGCTTGCATGGCATGCAAGAGGTCAGCAGTTCGATCCTGCTTATCTCCACCAAGTTTTTCTGATGGATTAGTTCCAAGGTTTTGACCCTATCGTCTAGAGGCCTAGGACATCACCCTTTCACGGTGAGTACCGGGGTTCGAATCCCCGTAGGGTCGCCAAGTTTTAGCACTTGGCTTGTAGCTCAGTTACAAGCAAACGCTAACTGCCAGGAGTGGTAGTTCAGTTGGTTAGAATACCGGCCTGTCACGCCGGGGGTCGCGGGTTCGAGTCCCGTCCACTCCGCCAGTATTTTTGGGGGTATAGCTCAGCTGGGAGAGCGCTTGCATGGCATGCAAGAGGTCAGCAGTTCGATCCTGCTTATCTCCACCAAGTTTTCGGATTAGTTCCAGGTTTTGACCCTATCGTCTAGAGGCCTAGGACATCACCCTTTCACGGTGAGTACCGGGGTTCGAATCCCCGTAGGGTCGCCAAGTTATAGCACTTGGCTTGTAGTAAAAATGCAAGTAAAGCTATCTACCAGGAGTGGTAGTTCAGTTGGTTAGAATACCGGCCTGTCACGCCGGGGGTCGCGGGTTCGAGCCCCGTCCACTCCGCCAAAATTAAAAGCCCTATCAGTTCGCTGGTAGGGCTTTTTGGTTTTTTCAGCTCTGTACCCCACACCATCCTCTGTATAGCAAGCGCACACAGAGGATGATAAAAGAGTCGTTTTGTGGTGGGCTCAACGGGGTGGCATACGAATCGCACCGTCCAAGCGGATCACTTCGCCGTTGAGCATGTCATTTTCCAGAATATGTTGTACCAACTTAGCGTAGTCCTGCGGCGTACCCAACCGGCTAGGAAAGGGGACGCCCGCAGCCAAGCTATCTTGTACCGCTTGGGGCATGCCAAAAATCATGGGAGTGCCAAAAATACCGGGGGCAATGGTCATGTTGCGAATACCATTGCGGGCCAAATCACGGGCAATAGGTAAGGTCATGCCCACAATACCGCCCTTAGAGGCGCTGTAAGCAGCTTGGCCCATTTGTCCATCATAGGCGGCAATGCTGGCGGTGGAGATCAATACGCCACGCTCACCCGTGCTGGCAGTAGGTTCGTTCTGGCACATAGCTTCAGCAGCCAAACGTAGCATGTTAAAGGTGCCAATCAGATTGATTTGGATGGTCTTGTTGAATCCTGCCAGACTGTGCGCGCCTTGTTTGCCCACCATTTTTTCTGCTGGTGCCACACCAGCACAATTGACCAGCCCCGACAAGCGCCCCAGTGCCACAGCTTGGGCCACTACAGCTTGTCCATCGGCTTCTTGGCTCACATCGCAGCGCATAAAAGTAGCACCAATCTCTTGGGCTAACAGTTCACCTTTATCGACCTGAACATCGGCAATTACCACCTTGCCGCCCTGCGCCGCTAGCATTCGGGCGGTACCTTCACCCAACCCTGAAGCTCCTCCGGTCACGATAAAGACATTGTTTTTGATTTCCATTGCTTGTCTCCTTGGTTTAACGTTGACGTAAACGTAAATTATGCCTTGCAGTTACGCAGGACGGGGCATCAGGTCGGTGAAGAACTGATGCGTGTCTGGCATGTGAGAGCCAAAGAGCTACTGGGTTGGAGGCGGTGGATGCTGGAGACGCACGCTTATTGGGTAGGGGTTGAAAAAATACCCCATCGTATGCAAAGCACCCAATCTCCCCAGCTTGATGGCTTGAATAGAATGCAAAAAGACAAAAAACCCCAGTAAGTCAATGACTTACTGGGGTAACTTTGTACTTTAGCGAACAGTGGCGAACCACTGAAAACTTATCTGTGGCGGAGAGGGCGGGATTCGAACCCGCGGTGGGGATTAGCCCACACACGCTTTCCAGGCGTGCGACTTAAACCGCTCATCCACCTCTCCGTGAGCCTCTCATTATAGCGATGAATTTCTACAATTCAGAAGCCATGAGAAATAAATATAAGTTCTGTGGTTTCTTAGGCAGAGCGTTCAACTTGCACCATCTTCATTGCCGAACCAATCAGTGCAGATACCTCAGTCATGTTGCTGGGCACAATCAAGGTGGTGGTGGCATCTTGTGCTACTTTGCCATAGGCCTCCACGGCCTTTTCGGCCACTTTGAGTTGTACGGCCTGCTCGCCACCGGGTTGACGAATGGCGGTTGCCACCCGTTCAATCGCTTGTGCTGAAGCTGACGCCAGTGTCATGATGGCGGTGGCTTCACCTTGGGCTTTGTTAATGACCGCTTGTTTGTCACCTTCTGAGCGGGCAATGGAGGCTTCTCGTTCGCCGGTGGCAATGTTGATCTGTTCTTGGCGTCGGCCTTCAGAGGCAGCGATCAAGGCCCGTTTTTCACGTTCTGCAGTGATTTGGGCCTGCATGGCGTGCAAAATTTCTTTGGGTGGTGTCAGGTCTTTGATTTCGTAGCGCAGCACTTTAACCCCCCAGTTGAGTGCAGCCTCGTCAATCGCTTGCACCACTTGGGCATTGATGATGTCGCGCTCTTCAAAGGTTTTGTCCAGCTCCAGCTTGCCAATCACGCTGCGCAGGCTGGTTTGCGCCAGTTGTGTGACGGCCATGATGTAGTTGGATGAGCCGTAGCTGGCACGCATTGGGTCGGTGACCTGAAAATACAGGATGCCATCCACCTGCAACTGCGTGTTGTCGCGGGTAATGCAGATTTGGCTGGGCACATCCAGCGGAATTTCCTTCAAGCTGTGTTTGTAGGCGACCTTCTCGACAAAAGGCATCAAAAAATTCAGCCCTGGAGTGAGGGTGCCAGCGTACTTGCCCAGCCGTTCTTTCACCCAAGCGTTTTGTTGTGGAACCACTTTCACTGCGTGTGCGGTAAAAATCACGGCAATGACAAACACGATGATGGCGATTTCCATGATAGGCCTTTCTGCGGAGATGGAAAAAAACAGGCACAAGCATTACACCGGATCCACCAACAGGCGGCTGCCCACCAGTTCTGCTACTCGGTGTGCGCCAGTGCGTGGCGTGGTGCCTGGGCGGTGAATGGCTGTCCATTGTGCGCCCCGATAACGCACCAGTGCGGTACCGTCTGCATTCCAGCCTTCAATATGTACCACTTCGCCAATGTCCAGATTGACGCTGCGATCTGAGCGGGGCGATGGATCACCCGGACGCCTGCGCCGGTACCATTGGCACAGCACCACGGCTCCGCCTCCTACTATTGCAGCCGACATGATCTGCACCGCTTGGCCAAGACCCCAATGGGCTGCCAATGCTCCAGCTGTTGCTCCCAACGCCAGCATCAGCAAATAAAAAGTGCCCGTTAGCAATTCGGCTATCACAATGGCACCAGCCAACAGCCACCAGAGTGTGGAATCATCCAAGGTCACAGGGTCCTCGCTTTCAGATCAATCGGCACTACGACATATTCTGGGACATTAACAGTCTGCGTCATGGCACGGACAAAGTTATTCCTTACACTTCGCGCCTATTTTCTTTTTTAGGGCACTGCGCCCTTGAACCCCTACCTACAGAGGTTGCGCATGAAATTTCGCTTTCCCATCATCATCATCGATGAAGACTACCGTTCGGAGAATACTTCGGGTTTGGGCATTCGTGCGCTGGCCCAAGCCATTGAGGCAGAGGGGTTTGATGTTGTGGGTGTGACCAGTTATGGTGATCTGAGTCAGTTTGCCCAGCAGCAGAGCCGTGCCAGTGCCTTCATTTTGTCGATTGACGATGAAGAGTTCACCTTGGGCTCGGGTTTAGACCCGATTGTGCTGAGCTTGCGGACTTTCATTGAGGAGGTGCGACGAAAAAATGCGGATGTGCCCATCTATGTGCATGGTGAGACCAAAACCAGCCGCCACTTGCCCAATGACATTTTGCGTGAGTTGCATGGCTTCATTCACATGTTTGAGGACACCCCTGAATTTGTGGCTAAGCACATTGTGCGTGAAGCCAAGAGCTATCTGGAGGGCATCCAGCCCCCATTCTTCAAGGCGTTGCTCGACTACGCCGAAGACGGCTCTTATTCTTGGCACTGTCCGGGTCACTCAGGGGGCGTTGCCTTTCTGAAAAGCCCGGTGGGCCAGATGTACCACCAGTTTTACGGTGAGAACATGCTGCGCGCCGATGTGTGTAATGCGGTTGAAGAGCTGGGTCAATTGCTCGATCACAATGGTGCGATTGGCGAGAGCGAGCGCAATGCTGCCCGTATTTTTAATGCCGACCATTGCTTTTTTGTGACCAATGGCACGTCCACGTCCAACAAGATTGTCTGGCACCACACGGTGGCCCCCGGCGATGTGGTGGTGGTCGATCGCAATTGCCACAAGTCGGTGTTGCACAGCATCATCATGACGGGGGCTATTCCGGTATTCTTGAAGCCCACACGCAACCACTTTGGCATCATTGGCCCAATTCCGCAAAGCGAATTCGAGCCAGAAACCATCCAGGAAAAAATCCGCGCCAATCCGTTGCTCAAAGGCGTGGATGCCAGCAAAGTCAAGCCACGGGTGCTGACGCTCACACAATCGACCTACGATGGTGTGCTCTACAACACTGAAACCATCAAGACGATGCTAGATGGCTATGTAGACAACCTGCACTTTGACGAAGCTTGGCTACCCCATGCGGCCTTCCACCCCTTCTATGGTACTTACCATGCGATGGGCAAGAAGCGCGCCCGGCCTCAACATTCGGTGGTCTATGCCACCCAGTCTATCCACAAACTGTTGGCTGGTATCAGTCAGGCCAGCCATGTGTTGGTGCAAGAGTCGCAATCCACGCCGCTGGATCGCCATTTGTTCAATGAAGCCTATCTGATGCACACCAGCACCAGCCCGCAGTACAGCATCATTGCCAGTTGCGATGTGGCAGCTGCCATGATGGAGCCGCCTGGCGGCACTGCCTTGGTGGAAGAGAGCATTCTGGAAGCCCTCGACTTCCGCCGGGCTATGCGCAAGGTAGAAGAGGAGTTTGGCAAGAACGACTGGTGGTTCAAGGTCTGGGGGCCAGAAAAGTTGGTGGATGAGGGCGTGGGCCGTGCCGAGAGCTGGATCATCCGCAACGATGGCAAAGGTAAAGGCAAGAAGAACGACAGCAAGTGGCACGGCTTTGGCCCGCTGGCCGATGGCTTCAATATGCTAGACCCGATCAAATCCACCATCGTGACTCCGGGCCTCAATTTGGATGGCGAGTTTGACAAGACGGGGATTCCGGCCTCTATCGTTACCAAATACTTGGCCGAACATGGCGTGGTGGTAGAAAAGACCGGCCTGTATTCGTTCTTTATCATGTTCACCATCGGTATCACCAAGGGCCGCTGGAACACGATGTTGACGGCCTTGCAGCAGTTCAAGGACGATTACGAAAAGAACCAGCCCATGTGGCGCATCTTGCCCGAGTTCTGCCAGCAGCACAAAGTGTATGAACGCATGGGTCTGCGTGATTTGTGCCAGCATGTTCATGAGATGTACGCCAAGTACGACATTGCCCGCTTGACTACCGAGATGTATCTCTCGGATCTCAAACCGGCCATGAAACCTTCGGATGCTTATGCCCACATTGCCCACCGCACCACTGAGCGTGTGGCGATTGATGACTTAGAGGGGCGCATCACGGTAGGCTTGGTCACACCTTATCCACCGGGCATTCCACTCTTGATTCCTGGTGAAGTGTTTAACAAGAAAATCGTGGACTACCTCAAGTTTGCCCGCGAGTTTGCCAAGATTTGTCCCGGTTTTGAGACCGACATTCATGGTCTGGTCGAGGTAGAAGGCAACGATGGGGTTGTGCGTTACTACGCTGATTGCGTGGCGCAATAGAGAGGGGTTGGTTGCCGGAGTGCCTGATGAACAGGCACTCCACAGCCAAGCACCGTTGGTGACTGGTGTTTATTCTGTTTCTTCAAATACCAGGGCAGGCCGGGACATGACTCGGGCCACTTCAGACAGCCCACCAATCAATTGGTGGGTGAAGTAACTGTGGCCTGTATCAGGCTCTAAAGCTGCCGTGACCAGATTGGCCAAGGGTTGACTCAATGAGACGTAATAGCTACCCACGGGCACGTCCAATGCACTGCGCACCAGCACCATTGGTGCTTGGTTGGTTTGCACCGAGGTATTGCCCGAGGCTGTGAAAGTCTCTGCTACCACGCCGCCAGGCTCGGCCACACGCAGCACCTGCACCCCCAGCAGACGTAAACGCTCCACAGCATCTGCGGCACCAGGGGCCAGCCAATAGCCACAAGGCCTTGTTCGCGTCTGTACGGTGCGTGGTTGTAGCGATGACTCCCAAGTGACACGCTGTGTGCGTATAGCCCCGGTGGCAGATTCTAGGAAGGTTACATCACGGCTTTCAGGCACCGTGGCGGTCTCTAGCACCAGTCGATCGCGGCAAGCCTGTGCCATGCTGTCGCGGACGACAAAAGAGCGCACCTGTTCTAAACTGGCCGCACGTTCTGCCGTGGTGCGCAAAGCACTGCTGATGGCTGTGACTTGGGCATGGACACGCCGCTGAAGGTGGGCTCGTCCTAAACCAATGCCACGCGTCACGACAACGGCACTGACCGCCTGTTTGAGTCCGTTGGCATTGCGGCTGGTGTCTGGCGTGGCAGCACCCATGACCAGTCGGGCCTGGCCTTGTTCACCCGAGGGCGTGTGATACCAGTCGCTGCGCAGAGCTTGTGCCTGTAGGGCACTGACCTGTGCTGTGTGATACCACTCACGGGACGCTTTAGATAAGAACTCAGGTGTGCCCGCTGCATTGGCATATTGCAACAGCACATCATTGTGTGCCAGTGCATTGAATTGCGACAAATAACGCCCTGCTGGGTTGTATTCATGGGCATCTAACACCAGGGTGGGGCGAAAGTCACGCACCAACAACGCCAATGCCCGCGCTTCGGGTGTTTGCAACAGCAGGTGATCGTGGTTCAAATCCACACCATTGGCCGTGTTTCTCTGACCAGATTGGGCTCCGTCGGGATTAGCACGCGGTACCAACACGACATTGATTTTGTCCAGCAATGGAGCCAGTTGTCCCGTGGACAACTCCTGTGCCAAAACCAGCAAGGCTTCGCTGCCCGCTGGCTCATCGCCATGTTGCTGTGCCAGTAGCAACACCGTAGGACGCTTACTGGCTATCAGACTGTCTGGGGCGGTGCTGGGTACTCTGGTCAGAAGCAGGGCATAGATGGGCTTGCCCTGCTGTGAGGTGCCAGGCGTTAACAAGACGGCCTGCGTCCCTCCTGGCAGGGGTGCCGTTGCCAATTGGTGCAACCATTGGGCCAGTTCGGGATTGCTGGTGAATGTTTGCCGTTGTGGCGCCAGTCCTGGCGTGAGGTAACTCTGGGCTGGCTCGGGAAAATGTACGGCCAGCGCAGGGGCTCCGAGGCCATTGGTTGCCATCGCCGCAGCAGGTGGCGTTGCCGATGGGGGCAAGGCCGCTGCCACCGTGGCTGCCCCCGAAGGGGGCGGCAATTTGGCTGGGGACGCCTTGAAAGGGTTAGACCATGGTGGCAATGGGGTCGTAGTGGCACAGCCCGCCAACAGGGTTGCCAGCCACAGGGCTTGTGCTCGCAGTAGGATCATGGTGTGTACAAAGTGGAGCCAGAAAGGGCCTTGTGATATTACTACCGCTTGATGATGGCAATACCCAAGAGGCCGCGTCCTGACCCCTGTGCGAGCACCTCAGCGGTTGAAAGAGCCACCGCGCGAACCACCGCCACCACCACTGCGGGAGCCACCGCGCCCGCCACCACCACCGTAGCCGCCACCATTGCGGAAACCACCGCCACGGCGACCGCGCTCTAGCATGCTGTCCACACTGGTACGCATGGGGTCTGGCTGGCCCGATGGCCCAGAACCACGGCTAGAGGGCATGCTGTGACCACCGTGCGTGCCCAAATGGGCATTCTCTCGTGGCGGCTGGGCATCGCTGTTGAAACGATTGCCACCACCAGTACGGCCACGTCCGGGTGCGGGGCCGCGCCCGCCAGTGTTGGGCTGATGCCCTGCGGCTGGTGCATTGCGTGGCGCCCCACGGCCACCACCGCCTGCATTGCTACGTGGGCCATTGTGGTTGCTATTTCCCGCCTTGCTGCCGCCAGTGCGTTCGCCTTGGGCTACTTTGCTGGCACGCATGCGCTCCATCATCTCCCCTCGGGCTGCCTTGGCTGCCGCCTGCATGACCTCACGGCTTGGTGGTTTGCCTGCTCCTCCCCAAATCGTTTGGCGCCCCATGGCGATGGGTTCAGCTTTCTCGCCCTCTTCGGGGCCAAAGCCCTCTATCACTTGCACCGGAATGGTTTGCTTGGTAAAGCGTTCAATGTCCATCATGAAGCCTTCTTCGTCCATGCAAACCAGGCTCACTGCTTCGCCACTGGCACCAGCACGGCCCGTACGGCCAATGCGGTGAACGTAGTCTTCGGCAACATTCGGAATTTCGTAATTGACTACATGCGGCAAGTCATCAATATCAATGCCGCGTGCTGCAATATCTGTGGCTACCAAGGCTCGGATCTCGCCGCTCTTGAACCCGGCCAGTGCCTGTGTGCGCGCACTTTGGCTTTTATTGCCGTGCAACGCCATCGCACTGACGTTGTGTTTGGTCAGAAACTCTGCCACATTGTTGGCACCGAACTTAGTGCGGGTGAACACCAACACTTGGCTCCAATTGTTCTGTTGGATGATGTGCAACAGCGCCTGCTTTTTCTTGCCGCGTCCTACAGGATGGATCACTTGGGAGATGCGCTGTACGGTGGTGTTGCGCGGCGTGACCTGAATGCTTTGTGGGTCTTTCAGCAACGTTGCTGCCAGCTCGCGGATTTCATCGCTGAAGGTGGCGGAGAACAGCAAACTTTGCTTTTCTTTGGGTACCAACGCCAAAATCTTCTTCACATCGTGGATAAAGCCCATGTCGAGCATTCGATCGGCTTCGTCCAGTACCAACACTTCCACGGTGGACAAATCCAGAAAGCCCTGCTGCTGCAAGTCCAGCAGCCGCCCTGGGGTGGCCACCAACACATCCACACCACGGCGGATACGGTCAATTTGTGGGTTCATGCCCACGCCACCAAACACTACTGTGGAGCTTAAATCCAGGTACTTGCCATACTCGCGCACCGATTCTTCTACTTGCGCGGCCAGCTCGCGGGTGGGTGTCAGTACCAGGGCACGCAGCCCTTTGTTACCAAACTTGCTTTTGGGTGCGCCACCCTGTGCAAGGCGGTGCAATAAGGGCAAAGTGAAGGCTGCTGTTTTGCCAGTGCCCGTTTGGGCACCCGCCAACAAGTCATGTCCTGCCAGTACGGCCGGGATAGCTTGGGCCTGAATAGGCGTGGGGGTATCGTAGCCTTGCTCGTGTACGGCCTTCAGAATGGCCGGGGCCAGGTTCAAATCGTCAAATGTCATGGATGTCAGACGCGCCCATCCGGGCGCCGGGTATCGACCTGTCGTGGCAACCTAAAAGCTGCCGAGCCAGTATCAGGCCGATGAGGTTCAAGGGTGGGAGCCGGCAATGGCTTGCGTCGTCCCCAGCAAACTGCTGATATTGCTCACAACTGGAGTGCGCAACGGCAGCTATTGTCGCATGGGCCGATAATGGAGGTCTGTTCGCAGAAGCTTCTGCGCTTTCTTTTCAGGTTGAACAAGTACCGATGGCCCAATACGTCTATTCCATGAATCATGTCAGCAAGACCGTGCCGCCTAAGCGGCAGATCTTGAAAGACATCTCTCTGTCCTTCTTCCCCGGTGCCAAAATTGGTGTGCTGGGCCTTAACGGGTCGGGCAAATCAACGCTGCTCAAGATCATGGCAGGCGTGGACAAGGAAATCGAAGGCGAAGCTATCCCTATGGCCGGCCTGAAGATTGGTTATCTGCCCCAAGAGCCCCAGCTCAACCCAGAGCACACGGTGCGTGAAAGTGTGGAAGAGGCCATGGGCGAAGTCTTTGCTGCCAAAGCCAAGCTCGAAGAGGTCTACGCCGCCTACGGCGAAGAAGATGCTGATTTTGATGCCTTGGCCGCCGAACAAGCCCGCCTAGAGGCCATCATTGCTACGGCAGGCACCGATTCTGAACACCAACTCGAAATTGCCGCCGATGCCCTGCGCTTGCCACCGTGGGATGCTAAGGTGGGAGTGCTCTCTGGTGGTGAAAAACGCCGCATTGCCCTGTGTCGCCTGTTGTTGTCCAAGCCCGACATGCTGCTGTTGGATGAGCCTACCAACCATTTGGATGCTGAATCGGTGGATTGGTTGGAGCAATTCCTGCAACGCTTCTCAGGCACCGTGGTGGCTATTACCCACGACCGCTACTTCTTAGACAACGCTGCCGAGTGGATTTTGGAACTGGACCGGGGCCACGGCATCCCTTACAAAGGCAACTATTCTGACTGGCTGTTGCAAAAGCAGAACCGCTTGGAAGCCGAACAAAAGGGAGAAGAAGCCCGTGCCAAGGCACTCAAGAAAGAGCTGGAATGGGTGCGCCAAAACGCCAAGGGCCGCCAAGCCAAGAGCAAGGCACGTATTGCGCGCTTTGAAGAACTGAGCGATTACGAATACCAACGCCGCAATGAAACCCAAGAGATCTTCATTCCGGTGGCGGATCGTTTGGGTACACAGGTGTTTGAGTTCAAGAACGTCAGCAAGTCGTTTGGTGACCGTTTGCTGATTGACAACCTGAGCTTCAACATTCCTGCGGGTGCCATCGTAGGCATCATCGGCCCCAATGGCGCTGGTAAGTCCACACTGTTCAAATTGCTGGCGGGCAAAGAGCAACCCGACAGCGGCGAGGTGGTGGTCGGTGCCACCGTCAAAATGGCTTTTGTTGACCAACACCGCGATGCGCTAGCCAATGACAAGACGGTTTGGGAAGACGTCTCCGGCGGCTTGGACATGATCAACATTGGCAAGTTCCAGATGGCTAGCCGGGCCTATTGCGGCCGTTTCAACTTCAATGGGGGTGACCAGCAGAAGAAGGTTGGCATGCTCTCGGGTGGTGAGCGTGGTCGTTTGCACCTTGCCAAGACGCTCATTCAGGGCGGCAACGTGTTGCTGCTAGACGAACCATCCAATGACTTGGACGTTGAAACCCTGCGTGCGCTAGAAGATGCCTTGTTGGAATATGCAGGCACCGTGCTGGTTATCAGCCATGATCGCTGGTTCCTAGACCGTATTGCCACACATATCCTGGCCGCTGAAGGTGACTCCCAGTGGGTATTCTTTGATGGCAATTACCAAGAGTACGAAGCTGACAAAAAGAAACGTCTGGGCGAAGAGGCTGCCCGTCCCCATCGCATGCGTTTCAAGGCATTGAAGTAAAACCCTCTTGCTGCATGTCGGAGTCGTGACTGGAAGTTTGTTACATACCATGTCGGTTCCCGTTTCTAACGCCCAGTCGATTTTGCAAGACTGTGTCATCAAGGCCGTTCGTGAAGGCGAAACCTTGATGGCGCAATTGCTGGCGGCAGCCAGCCAGAGTCTGAACGACCAAGCACAAAGCAGCACACAAGGCCCACAAGAGCGGCAACAGGCGGCTGACGCCTTGCGCTTGCTCTTGCTCCAAGAGTCAGCTTTGCTCAGAGCCTACCCTCTTGCGCTGCTGGAGTGTTTTGCCCAAGACCGCAATGCAGGCAACGACCTGCCCTCACCGCCAAAGGCATCGGGGATCGATTTCGGTAGTCTGTCCTTGGTGGATGAAAAAGAGCAAGAGGCTCAGGTTGAACGGGTGCGTGCCCAACAACAGGTCAGCCATGTGGCGGAGGCTGTGCTGTCAGAACTCAATGCTTTGGTCAGTGCAGCCCAAGGGCTGCACCGCGTACAAGCAGAGCGCAATCCTTTGCGTCCAGAAAACTACATTCGTGCCCTGCAACAGGCGTTGAACCAGCGTGTAGAGGTGCCCGACGCGGTTCGTGCTACTTGGATGCAGCATCTGTTGCCAGTTTTGGGGGCTGCACTGATTCCGGGATACCAACAGGCCGTCCAGACGCTGCGCCAACAAGGCATCGAACCTGTGGGGTATGGTGTGGTGTCGAGCCGACCCTCTCACCTGTCTGCGCACCACAGTGGGATGGCGGCCATGACCCAGAGCCACTACGGTGCTGGACTTGCCTCGGGGCAGGGCCATTTGCACACTGACTGGCCACAGGCTACCGCAACCCATGCGGAGGCTCAAGAAGATGCACTGACGGCCAGCATTCTCCACCAGTTGCTCCAGGGTGGGGTCGATCCCTACAGCGGTCTGCAAGTAGGTTGGGAACCAGCGCCTCCTCCAGCCACCGATGATGGTCTGATGCCTGCCCCTGATGTTGCTTGGCAAGCAGGGGATGTGGTGGCGCGGATGATGGACAACATTGCACAAGACGCCCGTTTGTTGCCTACGGTACGAAAAACGTTGCAAGACATGGGGCCAGCCATCGGTCAATTGGCAGGCCATGACGCTGCGTTCTTTAGCAATCCCCTTCATCCAGCCCGGCGTTTGTTGGACGAAATCACCGAGCGTAGCCTGACCTTTACCACGGAAAACCAGACGGGGTTCAGTCGCTTTATTGGGTTGCTGCATCAACTCAACCACCATCTTCTTCAACAAGATACACGCCAAGCGGCGCCGTTTGCCACCGCACTTCAGCGCCTAGAAACTGTCTGGGCGCAATGGCAACAACAGGAGCAACAGCAGCGCCAAGCGGCAGCCCAGGTGGCAGAGCAGGCTAATTCCCACCAGCATCTGACCTCGGAAATCGCCAGCAATATCCGTAAGCTGCCTGACACTGGACATGTTCCCACCGAAGTGATGGGCTTTGCAACCGGGCTCTGGACTCAAGTGATTGCTCAGGCGCAACTGGAACAGCCAGACAGCGGGGATGGTGATCCGCATGGCTATTTGGCATTGATTCCGCTATTGTTCTGGAGTGTGCGGCCCAACATGCCTCCCGATGAGCGCGAGCAAATTGCCCAAGCTGTGCCACAGATGATCAGTACCCTGCAAAAAGGCTTGCAGGATATTGGGCGGCCACGCATGGAAACAGAGCGTTTTCTTGCCAGATTGCAGCGTTTACACCAGCAAACGCTGGCGGTTGCTCGGCCCGTCTCGGCACCCGTTGCCTCTTCTAGGCCCGCTCTTGCTGCCCATACACAACATCACGAACCTCTTGGTAAACCCGATATTGATTTGGATGCAGGGCCAGATATTGATATCGAACTCGATTCGGTTTATGGCACACCAGCGGAGCTGATGGATGCTACTGCACCCGCCACCACCCCTGTGCTGGCCCATGATGACTTTCCTACGGGTACTTGGGTAGAACTGCATGGCAACCGGAAGGTGGTGCGCACCCAGCTGACTTGGGCTAGCCCAAAAGGCACTCTGTTTTTGTTTACTGCCGCAGATGGCAGCACCCAATCCATGACCCGACGCATGCGCGACCGTTTACTCACAGAAGGTGCAATGCGCATACTGACCGCTGGCCCGTGAATTGGCAATACACCATCAGGACAGACCTATCGCTCTGCTAAATGCCATCTAAAAATAGCACTTGCATTTGCGATCACCTTGCCTAAAATGACCTAGATGCTGCACTGCAACATGGTAGTCAAGCCACATCAGCGCAGATTCATATATTCTTGGCCTTCTGGCCGTCACTATTGGAGACCCTATGTCGCTGACCAACGAACAAATCCTGGCCGCTCATAAAGCCAACATCGAGACCTTGTTTGGCCTTACTAGCAAAGCCTTTGAAGGCGTAGAGAAGCTCGTAGAACTCAATGTCACGGCTTCTCGTGCTGCTCTGAGTGAGGCCGCCAACCACTCCCAAGCCCTGCTCAGCGTGAAAGACGCACAAGAGTTGTTGGCACTGCAAGCGGGGTTGTTCCAGCCGTTGGCAGAAAAGGCTGCTGCCTACAGTCGTCACCTGTATGACATTGCCTCGGGCACCAGTGCAGAATTCACCAAGACTTTTGAGGCCAAGACCGCAGAAGCGCAACTGAACTTTGTGAGCCTGCTTGACAATGCAAGCAAGAATGCGCCTGCCGGTTCTGAACCAGCAGTGGCTGTGATGAAAAATGCTGTTTCTGCCGCGAGCAGTGCTTTTGAATCGGTGCAAAAAGCCGTCAAACAAGCTTCGGAAGCAGCAGAAGCCAATTTCAATGCGGTGACGGCTTCTGCCATTGATGCTGCCAAGTCGGCAGCTCCGCGTAAACGCTAATCTGCACCTGCCCTGCTTTAGGCAGGGCATGGTGGTTGTGGTTGTCTCCTTGGATCTCCTCGAATCCGTTTCAGGAGTCCTTTCAAGCCCGGTCGATGTGCCGGGCTTCTTTTTTGCCCTATCTGATTGCGAATGGTTCGCGTTTGATCTATGATGTGGAATTATCTATCTACAAGATCCCTATGCGACACATTCTCTCTGTTGTAGCGACGGCTTGCTCTGTCTTGCTGACCACCGGCATCGCACAAGCCCAGGAACAGGTTGTCAACCTGTATTCAGCCCGCCACTACAGCACGGACGAGGCGCTGTACAGTGGCTTTACCAAAACTACAGGTATCAAGATCAACCGGGTAGATGCCGACGATACGGGCATCTTGGCACGCCTCAAGGCCGAAGGCGGTGCCTCGCCTGCAGATGTTATTTTGTTGGTGGATGCCGCACGGCTGTACAAAGGTGAGGTAGACGGCCTGTTTAAGCCGATTAAATCCAAGGTGCTGGATGAGCGCATCCCCGCCACCTTGCGCAGTCAGCCTGCAGCCGATGGCAGTACTGCTTGGTTTGGTTTGTCCACCCGTGCTCGTGTGATTGTTTATAACAAGATCAAAGTACAAAAATCTGATATAGATACCTACGAAGAATTGGCCGATCCTAAACACAAAGGAAAGCTGTGTATTCGTTCTGGTTCACACCCCTACAATTTGAGCTTGTTCGGTTCGGTGGTTGAACATTTGGGTGAACAGGCTACAGAAAACTGGCTCAAAGGCTTGGTGGCTAATTTGGCTCGCCCCCCCAAGGGAGGGGATACAGACCAGATCAAGGCGGTAGCATCTGGAGAGTGTGATATTGCTGTCACCAACAGCTATTATCTGGCCCGTTTGCTGCGTTCGAGCAAGCCAGAAGATGTGGCAGTGGCCAACAAAGTGGGAGTGGTTTTTCCTAACCAAAAATCTTGGGGCACACACCTGAACATTGCTGGGGGGGCTGTTGCCCGTCACAGTAAGAATCAGGCCAATGCCATCAAATTTCTGGAATATCTGACCAGTGCTGAAGCGCAGAATTATTTTGCTAATGGTAACAATGAGTGGCCTGCAGCCAAAGATGTGCATGTAGAAAACCCAGCCCTGAAGGCCATGACAGGGGGTATGGCGTTCAAGAGCGAGACTATTCCGATCAGTGCAGTGGGGGCAAACATGCCTAAGGTGCAGCAAATGTTGGATCGAGTTGGTTTTCCTTAATACGTTTGTATTGAAAATGTTTGTTGAAGCCCGATAAATCCGGGCTTTTTAATGATGTATGCACGGTTAAGAATTCAGATAATTTAGAGTTTTGCTTTTTATTGTATTTAATAATTATTATTGTGTTTTTATGTAATTTTTTGAAGATTGCTAATTAATAATTGGTGCTAGACAATATTCGTTTCGCAAATTCATGCCAGCTAACATAACTTATCCACGAAGCGAGAGCAGATGATGGTAGCGGCCAAGTTCAGTAGCGTTTAGTGAATATAAAGTTGCCGCTCGAATCGGATGCGTAACTTGCCAAAGCCCGCAATCCATGCATGCCTACGCTCGACCACCCAGCAGTATTTACCCAGCCGATCACTGCTCTCTATTCCTCTGCGTGCTATGCGGCTGGTAATGCCCCACGCCTTCAAATAATCGCGACAATGGCGTACGTCATACCCTTTGTCGGCATGCAACTTCCGGGGCTTTCGGCGTACTCGGCCCTTCAACCCTCGCACTGCTGGGATGGCTCCAAGCACTGCTCAAACAGTGTCGAACCATGTGTATTGGCATCACTGACCTGCGCTACCAGAGGAACGCCACGCGCATCTACAACGATGTGCCTTTTCGAGCCGCGTTTGCCTCTGTCGGTCGGATTTGGGCCTGTCTCTTACCCCTAGGAGCTAGCCACCGTTGCGCTATCCACACTGGCACGCTCCCAATCGATTTACCTGTGTTCACAGTTGTGTACTGATGGGGCGCGTCTAGCCATAGTGACTAAAGCATAACGCTTGGCGGCCTCCCAACACAAGTTGTGTTAGCCAATCTAAACGTGTAAAGTGTTTCATAGACCAATAAATTCGGATTCTATAAAAGATTTATCCATGAAAATTTATAAAATAAATAAGCCTCTTCAATACATCAGCCTGATTACCACGTTGATTGTTCCCATGCTCACCGCTTGTGGGGGAGATTCGAAGAGTTCAACAGAACTACAACCACCAGTTTCTTCTGCCAATTTGTCACTGTTAGCGGGTTATACCCTCGGTGAGGGCAATCAGGATGGACTGACCAGTACGACTGCCAGTCTCAGCACTAGAGTGGCTGGGATGGCCTTGACCAGTTCGGGGGAAGTAGTTATTGCTGACACTAACAATAACCTGATACGTAAGCTCAGTGCTAACTATGATCAAATTAGTACATTGGCTGGGGGCTTGGTGCCTTCGGGTGCCGTTTCTGGCGCCTTATCCAGCTATTCGGATGGTAATCGCCTTGAGGCACGGTTTTATCGCCCCACTGGAGTTGCCGTAGATGTAGCAGGAAACACCTATGTGGCAGATACTGCAAATCACCTGGTACGTAAAATAAGTGCTACAGGAGCGGTGACTACCTTGGCTGGTCAGCCAGGGGTATGTGCCAACCAAGATGGTATGGGTAGTACGGCTATTCTATGTAACCCCAGCAGCATTGCCGTAGATAAGGCCGGAATTATCTATGTGTCTGAAGCCAATCTCTCTGGTAAAAACGAAACAGGTCGAATCCGCAAGATCACTACCGATGGTGTAGTTAGTACAATCGCTAGCCAAACCAGAGGGAAAAACCCAATTTTAGCCATTGATTCTGCTGGTACGCTCTATGTTGCAGATTCTGGCCTAATCCTGAAGTATGCTGTGAACGGCCAACCCACTGTAGTATCCGGCACCGATGGACAGCTCGGGAACACAATTGTGGCTATCACATTTGACTCGGCAGATCGCCTGTTCGTGTTGGATAAAGAGGTGAACTACTCCCTAATGTTAGGCCCCCCTTCCATACGTTATCTTCGGCTTGGTATTCGTCATGTTGGCAGGGATGGAAGCGTTACGACTCTAATCAGCGCCCCCTCCGATTGTCACAACTACAGCGGTTTGAGCAACGATGATTTATGTCAGGCTATCAGTATGGTAGCTGGAGCCGATGGCCAGTTCTTGGTGGCCGAAGGTAATTACGACACGCGCGAGGGAGTCCAGTTGCGCAACTACACACGTCAGGGTACATACGCTGTGGTTGCAGGGCCTGTCCATCCCAAAGGCTTGAAAGATGGGCAAGGCAATCTAGCTCGCTTTCATAATCCCTCCGCACTAGCATTTGATCCTTCCGGGGCACTATATGTGCGCGATAAAGGCAACCAGACCATCCGTACGGTACAAGCGGATGGTCAAGTAGGCACCTTGGGGCAGCCCGGAGGGCATTGTGTTTCGCTCACAGGCCTAGGCAAGGAAATGCTTTCAAGTGGAATTTTCGGGATTCCCGGATCGGCTTTGGCCACCGATGGAGCTGGCAACCTTTACACCTATATCGATTCACGCATCCTGAAGATGAGCAACTGTGAAGTTGTAGTTTTAGCAGATATAAACCCTTTGCTTGATGTATCAGTCAACAACCCAGTCACCGGTATTGCTGCAGACATTTTAGGTAACGTCTATGCGTCTACATACCAGGGTGTCATCTTCAAAATAGATACCCAAGGAATACCGACACTGTTCGCAGGCAGAGAAGGGACGTGGGGGCACAGGGATGGTCAAGGTGAAACCGCTTTATTTTCTTGGTTGGGCAATATGACTACCGATACAGCAGGTAACCTCTATGTGGTCGACAGTCTTAATTATTTTGAGAGATTAGGCCCAACCATTCGAAAAATCACGCCATCTGGACTCGTTAGCACTTTGGCAGGTAACCCCAACGCTCCTCCTGGCTATGCAGATGGCTCTGGAACCAACGCACTGTTTTCGGTGGATTGGCCAGAGGAGCTAAAGACTGCCAGTCTTGCAGTGGATAAAAAAGGCAACGTGTATGTATCGGATCCAGCAAATAGCGTGATTCGCAAGATTAAACCTGACGGTCAGGTGAGCACCATAGTGGGACAGATGGGGCATCGGGGATTTGTCGCAGGTGATCTACCAGGGAGCATTAACCGTCCCGCAGGCATTGCAATTCGTGATTCCATGCTGTATGTCAGCATTTCGCATGCTGTGATTCAGGTGAAGCTCCCCGATTGATCTCAAGTGCAGATATAGCTGCACCAAGATCAGATGGCAATTTTTTGCCAAATTGGCCCCATGTACGATCAGGCTTGTGGCAGCGCGCTGTGTTGTTTTTCTTTGGAGACTGCCTGCTTCTGGCCAGTTAGGCATGGCTACCCCAATTTTCTCCTCGATAAGGAATGCTTATCCCACTTTTGACTAAAAAATAGGCAGGTTTCAGTAGATTTAGCAGGGGTCACAATGTTGTGGCTCTGCACCATCGGTGGAATCTTTACTACTGATAGTGGGCAAGTTGTGCGCTGTACGGATTCGATAGATGCCGTCCGTCCACACTTGGTGGTTAGAGCGACTAACACAACCCATAAAAATCAGGCTTGCGGTCGAGATGAGGCGTAAGTCAGTGATGAGGCATCGCGGTTGGTGCGGCAGAAAACATTCCGCAAAAAATGCAGGAATCACCATACAATTTCTAAGCTGCCTGTGCGGCAGAAAACGCCCAGTTGCGTGAGCGCCTAGCGGCTAGTGATTTCTAAGCTGCCTGTGCGGCAGAAAACGCGGTGAAGGTCGAGGCGCTTCGGGATGAGCTTTTCTAAGCTGCCTGTGCGGCAGAAAACGTGTTGATGGATACGGTAAAGAGTTTCATGGCTTTCTAAGCTGCCTGTGCGGCAGAAAACAATCACGTAGCGGATTGGCTACAGCTTTCCCTTTTCTAAGCTGCCTGTGCGGCAGAAAACGCCATAAGAGAACCCCTACGGCCCTGCGGAAATTTCTAAGCTGCCTGTGCGGCAGAAAACAAGGCGCGGGCTGTGGTTGTGTTTTGCTTGACTTTCTAAGCTGCCTGTGCGGCAGAAAACGTCCGCATGACGCCCAAAACCCTGTTTGTTTTTTTCTAAGCTGCCTGTGCGGCAGAAAACAGGGGTTCTCTTATGGCACGGCGACGAACTAATTTCTAAGCTGCCTGTGCGGCAGAAAACACCGGCGGATTTCCGGGCCATCGTGTCCGAACTTTCTAAGCTGCCTGTGCGGCAGAAAACTGCCAGCGCAGGCGAGTCGCGAGAGCGTGCCTTTTCTAAGCTGCCTGTGCGGCAGAAAACAGGGCGCTTGGCCTGCGGGCGATAAGGCACCATTTCTAAGCTGCCTGTGCGGCAGAAAACGTGGGCCAGTATCAGCCACAACAACGCGCTGCTTTTCTAAGCTGCCTGTGCGGCAGAAAACTTTTCAGCCAACGCGAACAAGAACTCCAACAATTTCTAAGCTGCCTGTGCGGCAGAAAACTGTGTCTCTGCGCGATGAACCTCCGCACCAACTTTCTAAGCTGCCTGTGCGGCAGAAAACGCGTGCCAATGCGGTACGTGCCGCCTCATACGTTTCTAAGCTGCCTGTGCGGCAGAAAACAAATGAAACCAAAATCGTTGGCGGTGTCCGAGTTTTCTAAGCTGCCTGTGCGGCAGAAAACAGCAAGCAACAGTTTTGGCGCAACGCCAGCAATTTCTAAGCTGCCTGTGCGGCAGAAAACAAACATTTGACAGCGTTTCTTCGCTCGGTGCTTTTCTAAGCTGCCTGTGCGGCAGAAAACGGCTGATGCTGAATTTGCACGTGAGCAAGGATTTTCTAAGCTGCCTGTGCGGCAGAAAACATTGAAAACAACATTGTCACTAACGCTGTTGATTTCTAAGCTGCCTGTGCGGCAGAAAACAGAGGCTGAGTTTGATCCAACCGCCTACGCATTTTCTAAGCTGCCTGTGCGGCAGAAAACTTCCAGGGGGCTTTGACTCAGATAAAAACATCTTTCTAAGCTGCCTGTGCGGCAGAAAACTAAATGACTCCCCATAAACGCAATTCACCACGTTTCTAAGCTGCCTGTGCGGCAGAAAACATCAAAGCAAACTCACCGCCAATAGCGGCAGGTTTTCTAAGCTGCCTGTGCGGCAGAAAACATGCCAGAAGCCGTGATATGATTCGCGTCGAATTTCTAAGCTGCCTGTGCGGCAGAAAACAAAGCCAGCACGGTATTTTCCCGTGCGTTTGGCTTTCTAAGCTGCCTGTGCGGCAGAAAACTCTGAGAAAAATCGCATTAGTGATGATGCTCATTTCTAAGCTGCCTGTGCGGCAGAAAACATTATTGTAATATTCCAGAGGTTACTATTCCGTTTCTAAGCTGCCTGTGCGGCAGAAAACAACCGGCGGGTGCTGTTGGTGTTAGTTCTGGTTTTCTAAGCTGCCTGTGCGGCAGAAAACGTTATTCACGCTGATTTTCAAAAACGGCAGGATTTCTAAGCTGCCTGTGCGGCAGAAAACTGACTTGGAGCCGTAGTAAATGTTTTTTGTAATTTCTAAGCTGCCTGTGCGGCAGAAAACGATGGTCAAACCGAGATTGGGTTTATCGTTCATTTCTAAGCTGCCTGTGCGGCAGAAAACTCTAGCGGTGGAACGGCGCTATCGCACGCCTTTTTCTAAGCTGCCTGTGCGGCAGAAAACATCACTTTCAATGCTGGCGCTGCTGTCAAGAATTTCTAAGCTGCCTGTGCGGCAGAAAACTGCCGCGAAACAATGCGCCACTGGGCACAGCATTTCTAAGCTGCCTGTGCGGCAGAAAACGTACCCAGCTGATCTTGCATTTTTTTGTTAGATTTCTAAGCTGCCTGTGCGGCAGAAAACGGGTACTCACGCGATGAAGGATGAACATCAGGTTTCTAAGCTGCCTGTGCGGCAGAAAACCATTCGATGCCACTGGCTATGGCGCCGTGACCTTTCTAAGCTGCCTGTGCGGCAGAAAACCTTGGCATCAAATGGCAGCTGGCTCCCGTCGCTTTCTAAGCTGCCTGTGCGGCAGAAAACGCTGTTGGCACCAACTACGTTCCACGCGATATTTTCTAAGCTGCCTGTGCGGCAGAAAACATGGCAGATGCTTGCGCGTTAATAGCTGAAATGTTTCTAAGCTGCCTGTGCGGCAGAAAACATACCAAATCGCCGCATCTCAAGAGATTGACAATTTCTAAGCTGCCTGTGCGGCAGAAAACATCCGTGGAGTAGCGTGCGAGGCGAGTTATGATTTCTAAGCTGCCTGTGCGGCAGAAAACGCTTGATACTCGACTGACATTGCTCGCATTCTTTTCTAAGCTGCCTGTGCGGCAGAAAACTGGCGACAGCACGGCCCCGGTTAGACCATTGATTTTCTAAGCTGCCTGTGCGGCAGAAAACAGAATGCGATCAACGCTCTCGATGACGCTCCCTTTCTAAGCTGCCTGTGCGGCAGAAAACCGGCAGCCGCATGAAAGGCCTCTCGTTCCCGTTTTCTAAGCTGCCTGTGCGGCAGAAAACATTGACGCGCTAGAGTCAGGCATGACAGAAGCTTTTCTAAGCTGCCTGTGCGGCAGAAAACCGGGGTATTGGGTGGTGCCGTGGCCCACTGTAGTTTCTAAGCTGCCTGTGCGGCAGAAAACTCGACATGAACGTCAAAGGAATGATTTAATATTTTCTAAGCTGCCTGTGCGGCAGAAAACGCAGAGCTATCTTGGGCTGTGATGCTATTCTGTTTCTAAGCTGCCTGTGCGGCAGAAAACGAGGGATGGAGTAGCCAAGCGCCAAGCGGCATTTTCTAAGCTGCCTGTGCGGCAGAAAACGTGTTAGGCATTTGTTATGATAAGCGTCATTGTTTTTCTAAGCTGCCTGTGCGGCAGAAAACGGTGTTATTGCATTGGGCAAGCGCCGTGATCTTTTCTAAGCTGCCTGTGCGGCAGAAAACACGTCTAAGCTCTGCAAGTGTTATACGCAGCATTTCTAAGCTGCCTGTGCGGCAGAAAACTGGTCATATCCAAAAGAAGCTTTTGGTAAAAATTTCTAAGCTGCCTGTGCGGCAGAAAACGGGTAGAGTTGCACCCCAGCGCAGACCAATCATTTCTAAGCTGCCTGTGCGGTAGAAAACAATGTACCGCAACCCAGAGACGGGCGAAACATGGTTTCTAAGCTGCCTGTGCGGCAGAAAACGATAGGGTTTCATCTGGGCTGCCGCCCCTCATTTTCTAAGCTGCCTGTGCGGCAGAAAACTCCTGGGTATCGGTTATTAGACGGCATTATGTTTCTAAGCTGCCTGTGCGGCAGAAAACAAATTCGTCAACGCCATTGCTCTCTATGGGTTTTTCTAAGCTGCCTGTGCGGCAGAAAACTCTGTTTGTGCGCTGTGATGGTGAAACCGTCTTTTCTAAGCTGCCTGTGCGGCAGAAAACTCGCTAGGTTCCGCTATATCACAACAAGCAGCTTTCTAAGCTGCCTGTGCGGCAGAAAACAAAAATTACGGATGCAACAAAGCCCCATCGCTTTTCTAAGCTGCCTGTGCGGCAGAAAACGCAGCACGTCATTTGCAGGGATAACAGTAAATTTTCTAAGCTGCCTGTGCGGCAGAAAACAAATACTTTAATGATCACAACGTCCGTGACGTTTTCTAAGCTGCCTGTGCGGCAGAAAACGCAGGTGAGCAAGGCGCTCACAGCCCACGCAATTTTCTAAGCTGCCTGTGCGGCAGAAAACGTTGAGGTCATCTATCAGGAAAAAGCCAGCTCTTTCTAAGCTGCCTGTGCGGCAGAAAACGTCAAGTTGATATTGACTGGCAGCCACACCAATTTCTAAGCTGCCTGTGCGGCAGAAAACGATGCGGTTTGGGCGCTTCTGAAGGAGCTGATTTTCTAAGCTGCCTGTGCGGCAGAAAACTCAATACCGTCATCGGCTATCGGTGCTACTCATTTCTAAGCTGCCTGTGCGGCAGAAAACCCGCCCTGACACCGCACCCGGCAAGCCTATGTTTTCTAAGCTGCCTGTGCGGCAGAAAACACAAAAACCGTAATCTAGGAGAGAACAGCACAGATTTCTAAGCTGCCTGTGCGGCAGAAAACCAGCTCGCTCAAAAGTTTGCTGAAGGCCTGATTTTCTAAGCTGCCTGTGCGGCAGAAAACGCTATCGCAGCGACGCCTATCGCCCCGTCCCCTTTCTAAGCTGCCTGTGCGGCAGAAAACTGACCGAGCGCGATTCGCACTTGGTAGTTGCTTTTCTAAGCTGCCTGTGCGGCAGAAAACGCATCAGCAAACAAGCGTTAGATGCTGCACTACTTTCTAAGCTGCCTGTGCGGCAGAAAACTAGCCCATAAACCGGCCTTAACAGCCTGAATATTTCTAAGCTGCCTGTGCGGCAGAAAACATGCAGACTGACCCATCTAAAGTTTCTAATAAATTTCTAAGCTGCCTGTGCGGCAGAAAACTACTGAAGATTATGTTCTGGCTCGTTTGCCACTTTCTAAGCTGCCTGTGCGGCAGAAAACGTGAAACTCATTGGAATGTTGTTCGCGCTTTTTTTCTAAGCTGCCTGTGCGGCAGAAAACCCATTGATTTTTCGCCATTTTTCGCTCCTTGATTTCTAAGCTGCCTGTGCGGCAGAAAACCTGCTGTTGGTTCTATCTCGCTGCCTGAGCGATTTCTAAGCTGCCTGTGCGGCAGAAAACGTGAAACTCATTGGAATGTTGTTCGCGCTTTTTTTCTAAGCTGCCTGTGCGGCAGAAAACGCTTACATTGCAACAGTAACAGCATAATCTACTTTCTAAGCTGCCTGTGCGGCAGAAAACTACTGAAGATTATGTTCTGGCTCGTTTGCCACTTTCTAAGCTGCCTGTGCGGCAGAAAACATCCATCCGGTAGTCCTGAGCGCCGTTTGGCCCTTTCTAAGCTGCCTGTGCGGCAGAAAACCGAAGAAGGCCGCACTGCGATAGCGCAGCATCTTTCTAAGCTGCCTGTGCGGCAGAAAACAACAGCAACACCAGCTGGATTGCCATCGCCTCTTTCTAAGCTGCCTGTGCGGCAGAAAACCTCGGAATCTTGGAATCCGGTGACTTCAAAAATTTCTAAGCTGCCTGTGCGGCAGAAAACGGGCTGTTCATGATTCAGGTGTTGGGTGCTGTTTTCTAAGCTGCCTGTGCGGCAGAAAACACCTTGGAAACCGCCCAGCTGGTGATTTCTTCTTTCTAAGCTGCCTGTGCGGCAGAAAACGCCAGTCCAATGGCAAACCGAGCAGAAAAATCTTTCTAAGCTGCCTGTGCGGCAGAAAACCCGTAGGCGTGGCGGCTGTTGGTTTTTTTACATTTCTAAGCTGCCTGTGCGGCAGAAAACTCACCGGCTTTGCATTGCGGCAAAAGCTGGGCTTTCTAAGCTGCCTGTGCGGCAGAAAACACACCCGGAGGGTGGGGGTGAAAAACGCATGGTTTCTAAGCTGCCTGTGCGGCAGAAAACCGCGCGCTGCTGGCATGGGGGAAGGTCTACGAGTTTCTAAGCTGCCTGTGCGGCAGAAAACGCCCGCAAGGACGCATCCAAGGCCGTGGAGAATTTCTAAGCTGCCTGTGCGGCAGAAAACCGGCCAGCCCCCCAGGTCTTCGATTACTGCATTTTCTAAGCTGCCTGTGCGGCAGAAAACAATCCGTCAAGCAATGCGGAATTACTGCCTCTTTTCTAAGCTGCCTGTGCGGCAGAAAACTGGAAAAATCCCAGTGTAAGTCTCAGTTTTTAAAGAACATCCTAGCATAACCCTCTATCAACCCCTTTTTTAGCACTCCAATGTAACTTATTGATTTGTATGGAGTTGATGGAGGAGCGCAAAAAAGGGTCAAAACCAAGGGATGCTGGCTCCTCTATCCGCTTGGCCTAGGCCGTAGGTGTTGAAGCTGCCCGGAACAGGGGTTTCGTGTAAAGGGCCGAGCTCAATCCAAAGATAAAACGATTGGCCGCTGCTGTTGCTACGCAGTTGCACATAGGGCAACCTAGGATTGCGTTCTACATGCGACGGAATGGCTATAGCGGCTTGCTCGGCGGTTTCGCCTTTGCGCTGCATTCGGCGGCGGCGTAACCGTTCGGCGCTGGTCTTGAATTGCCGACGCTGCACGATGCGGTGTTGGGCTTGCGAAGGAACCAAGCCGACAGGCGTGATGTCCACATGGTCATACATCCCTTTGAGCCAATCAGTAGCCATAAATTGCTCTAAAGGGGTTGCGTGACCGTGCAAACGCAGCACTTGCCCTAGACTTTGGGAGCGCAACTGGTACTGCGGAAAACTGACCCCAACAGATGAAATGGCTTGTTGTACCAAGGCCCGATGCAGTTTGGCATACAAGGCCCGCCAAAGATGGGCAGGGCTAAACTCTGGGTCGGGTAGTAACCGAATGTCAATGTAATGTGTAGTCATGGCTTAGGCTAAATTAGCTGGCATCACCAAAAACACCACCGCGAATCAGCACGGCCATCAAAAAATGTTGTTGCTCTTCGGTCGGGGTTTTATCATTCAGCAACCAATTGTCTAATAGGGTATAAAAATCCTGTTTTTGTTTAGGTTGGCGATAGGCTTTACCCTGTGTGGTTACAGAGCCATAGGGTTCTACAGCAATTGGGCCTAACTCTTCAGCACCTTCGTACCAATCATCAATAGTGCGGATGGCATTGCCAATTTTTTGCGAGTGAATGGCGGCAATTTCATGGCCTTTTTCGCCTACTTGGTACAGGGTTTTGCTTTTCTTCGTCTTATCCTTGTCTAAAATCAATTCTTGCGATGGAAAAACTTCTTGCCCGGCCCCCATGCGCACAAAGGCAGTGATTTGTAGCAGTACATGGGATACTCCGGCCAAGCCATCGGCCATCAAAGCCGCTAAAGATTGCACTACATCATCTTCGGTATGGGCCGAGCGTAAATGGTATGACAGTGCATCAAAAGTCCATGTGGTTTCAGCTTTGCCGTTTTTCAGCTGGCTGACTTGCACTTGCACGCTTTCTGCACCCACACGGTTACGCCACAAGAAGCGGCCATTCGCTAAGTTGGCGGCATAACGCTGCGCTAATACCGTAAAACCATACTGCTCTACATAACCTTGAATGGTTTGGGCCAATTTAGCTTGGTAGTCGGCATTATTGCAGGCTGATGGTTTGCCAGCACCAGCTAAAACCCGCAGGGTAAATTGCACTTTCAGGGTGTCCGCATCGGCAGGTAAGGCGGCCACATCCACGGTTTGCAGGTTCGGGTTTTCGATGGCAGCATCGAGTTTGGCTGGGTCTTGGTCTTTGGCTTTGAGGCGGTTAGAGATGGTGCCACGTACCGATTTAGTCCGTACCTTGACGGGTGCCCAAGGTGCAGCTGTGTCGCGTTGTTCCCAGCAGCCTGCATGAAATACGGCATCCGAAGGGTCTAATTTACGCTCGAAGGCCAAGACGGAGGCGGTTTCCAGTTTTTTCGACATGGTGAAATCCTTTTAAAAAACGATGGAGAAGCGGGAGGGCACAGGGAATGCGGGAGGCTTAATAAGGAAAGTAATCGTCGTCACTGTGGTCAGTGTCTGGGGGACTAACAGCCATATAGCCATTGCGGCAGCGGTATAAGCCTTGGGCTTGCTGGGTTTCGGTGTGCCACAGCAGTTGTCCCAGATGGTTTAGTCGGTGTGGACTGACCCATTGGCCCAAAGAGTAAATGGCCTCGACAAAGCGCACGGGTATGCGGGTATCACGGGCATGACCGACACTGCCTGCGGGATGTGCCTCAGATAAAGCCGTGTAACCTACCGGAATCGGCACAATCCAACCCTTGCCAGGGCCGCGGCAAGGGTCTTCCCATGTCACTCTCTTTTGAGGGGCTGCATGATCTTCTGGGGCTGGAGTGCCCGGGTCTTCTGTGGGGGTGGGTGCTGTGGGCTGGTAGTTAAAGCGACTGGCGTGTAACCAAGCATCCAGCAAGGTGGCTTGTGGATCTTGGGCTTGTAGGTCTTTTAAACGCTGGGCCAACAGGTCGTCTCGGGCTACCAAGGCGAAACCGGGCAACCATTGTCGCCGCCAGCGTCGCCATTGCGCTGCTTGTTGGGTCGCATCGTCGGGCAGTACGGCCAACCAAGGGCGCAACCGTTGGCCGGGTGTAGCACGCGCTGGCAGTATGCTGCCGCCAGCGATGCGCATCTGTGATAGCACTTGTCCTGCGGCATCGGCCCATTGCTGCATGGCTTCTTCGCTGCCCTGCACCAAAGTGGGCACTGCGGTGGCAGGGATGCTTTCAGAGACGCTAAATACCAAAGTTATCTCTACATGGATGCGGCCTTCTTCCACAATGGCGGCGGTGCTGCCGTCTTTGTCTATCGGGTTGCGGGTCAGGTGAAAGGTATGGACAAAACCGGGGGCTACTTGCTCTTGGTGTTGGTGGCAAATCACCCCTACGCCGTGCAAATGCAATGGGATATGGGCTTGGGCCAGTTGGCGCTCTAGTGCCCACATCAGGCCGGTGAAGGCGGTAATGGCTGGAAAACCATGCGTGAGCGGGCTGGAAATGGCGTTGGCGTTCTGTACGCGCAGGTGTGGGAACACCAAAATGGCTTGTGGCTGCTCAGCAGTACTCATGGCAGTGCTCCGCGTTCTGCTGTCGGGGTGGCGTGGTGGGGGCGAATGGGTATGTAATGCGGCGCATCCAGCCGCTCGCGTTGCTCACGCAGTTGTTGCTTGAAACCATCCTCATCCGTGAGCAAGAGTTTTTGCCATTGCCGGGCTTCGGCATCGCCTACGGGCAATCGGTGTTGGAGTTCATGATTGAGCCAATTGGCAAAGTGTTTACCGACTTGGGCCGGCCAATCCATTTGTAACCATTCTTGGGCAAACTCGGCTTCGGGCGGGAGTTCGGCGCGCAGAGGGTCGAGCCAAAGTTGTTCTGCGCGCGCCAGATTGTCGAAACGGCCTTCGGTGTCTATGCTGGGGCTAGTCCAGCCTACTGGCATGGTTTGCAGTAGCTCGCCAGCCAGGGATACCAGCTCATCCAACAGGGTATCGATATAGGCTTCGCGGCGCTGGCGGGTATCCAGATTGGGGGGTGGGTCAGATTCCAGAAATTGACGTAACTGGCGCAGCGTTTTGCGTACCTCGGGCCGGGCTGGAAATAGGCGCTCAAAGATGGAATGGCTATGCACTGGCGGGCGGGAGGCACTGGCTTGCCATGTGGGGGGCAGTGAGGCTAAGAGGTAATTGGTGCCGTTACGATCAACATTTAATTTTCCGACATTCTGCTGATTGGTACCGCCTATCTTTTGCACTGCCAGTCTCGGATAATCGTGAAAAACTCCATCATGTGCTTGCTGATGGTGGTAGGCTTGTCGGGCAATTTTGTTGGCTTCACCAAAGCGGTGCTCTTGGATTTCTGCATAGACCATATGCACCAAGGACGTGGGAAACAGCGGAGCCAGTAACCCATAGTGGCTATCCACACATGGATTGCTACCAGTAAGCCAGTACAACTGTTTAGCTAAGGGGTGTGAGCTGGGGCCTGCGGCGCGTGGTTGCATCAACCCGACAAAGGCATCACGCAAAGTTTTAGCCTGCACCGGATCATGATGCAGCGCTTGCGTAGCGCCCTCATCTTGGGCCAGCAGAGCGGCAAGCAGGCTGCACCCATTGACTTCTAATTTCAAAAATTTGTAAACATCCAAGGCAGCAGCGTTGCCAACGACATCATTGACAAAGGACTGACCTAGGACATGGCTGCCTAATACATCCAGCGATGACAATTTATCAGGATGCACATAGAGACTGGTACCCTTTGCATCAGAGTGGATACCTTTGATGGAGTGGGTGACAGCCTGAAGTTGTGAGACACGGTGCGCCGCATTTTCAATCCATGTACCGTATTGGTATTTCTCTAGCAGCTCGATACGCTTGGGATCATCGTCCTTGAGCTTTTCCAGCTTGGCATCCAGCCGTTCTTGAATGAAGGCTGCAATGGCTTCATGCCAAAGCAGGCGCTGTTCAGTGAGGGGCATATTGGTTCCTCGGTGGGTGTAGGATGCCAGCTTAATTTAATCCATGATACTTAGAATCTTAAGTTACAATGCAACACAATTTTTCTACTGTGTAAGTAGCTTAGAAAATGATGCTTAGGAACGTTCTTATTCTGTTTTCTGCCGCACAGGCAGCACAAGCCAAGCCATTTACTTGGCTGCCGTAAACCCCAGCAATTCATGCCAGCACCAGCCCTGTGTGTTGTCTGGCAAGGTGGCGGTGGCGTAGTGCTGCGCACATTTTTGGAGCGCCCCATCTTGGTCTTGGGCTAGGCCACGCAGTTCTTCTAGCAGATCCACCCGAATCCACGGTGTGATGCTGCCTTGCATTGGCAAGTGCGTACGCTGCAATAGGTTTTCTGCACGGGGATATAACTTGTCGCCACGCCGAGGGCCATCGGCCACGCGGTGCAAAGTGAGATGCTCGTCATCCTCGTCGGGTAAAAACACCACTTCTGTCTGTGGCACAGGGTCGTAACGAAAACGTTGATACTGTGGCAGCACCCCGGTGAGCCATAGCTTTTCACTGCTGGCCCAATGCAGACTGGCAGCACGCTCTATGCTGGTGACAGCAGTGGTGCTGTTGGGCAACATGGCCTCGCGCATACGGGCGTGTTCTAAGTCCACCAAATTGGTTCTGGGTTGTAATTTGTCGGCGGCAGCAATGCGCGGGCGGGCATCTATCGGCCAAGCCATTGGCCCTTGGAGTGCCGCTGGTAGTAAGTCTTGCAAACGGTGCGATTGCAAATGAAAGTAATACGCTACATCCGTTTTTACCTGGACTGCTTGCATCTCAAACCCCGGTTTGCAAAATGCAGCTTGGCCTGGTTGTTCATAAGCGCGCAAATTGCTATCCAATAGCAGGATGTTTGGCCCATCCACCGCACCGCTACGATGGCGACGTACCCGGCCTGCCAGTTGGATAAAGGAACGCATAGAGGATGGCTCGACCACTGCCCAGTCATAGTCATGATCGCGGCCCACTTCGGTCACGGGGCTGCCCAGCACAATCAACAGTTGGTCTTTTTCTGGATAGGCGTCCACCAATGCCCGAACAGCAGGCCGCTGCAAAATGGGGTCAGGGCTGCCAGCAGCTGTACGGCGGTTGAGCAGGGTATCGAGTTGGCGCTCTATGCCAGAGCGCATCAGCAAGGGAAATTGGGAGTGATACACGCACAAATGCACCCGTACCCCGGCCACTGTCATGCCCTGTTGGTACATGGCCGATGCCACTTCCACCAGCGGCTCGATATTCGGCATACGAATCAATCCCACGCTGATACGCTTGCCGCTGGTGGCATCTAGGCTGTGGTTGTGTGGCTGTTGGTGCAACTGCCATGCAGATTGCAGCACCAAGCGGGCTAACTCGGTGCGGCGCAATGCCTTGTCCATGCTCTTTTCTTGCCAGTGGGTGGGCAAGGGTGCAATCTGGGCGCGGCGGCGTATTTCGGCTTTAGCTAATTGGGCGCTGCGTTGTTGCACATATTTGTGATGGGCAACCTGAAAAGCCCCACGGTCTGGACAATCCAAGGCGGTTTGTTGAAATTCATCTATCCACAAACAGCATATCTGGGGGGATTCGGTGGGGCGTTCGCTGCGGTGCTGTTGAAACACGCTGCGCCCGGCTTGGTAAGCTAAAAAGAGCCCTTCCACCAGTGCCGGTGGCAAGGTAGCCGAGGACAACAACACCCGCGCCCCCAGCAGCCCAGCCCAATGCACCAAGCGCGACAGGGCGGGCAAGTCGGCCATGTCGAAATCGTCGGGCTCGTCCAGCACCAAATCGCCCGTCATGAGGCGCAACATGGGGGCAATCTGGCGGCCTCCGCGCAGGCTTTCGGTGGCCGGGGTCAGGTGGTCGACGGTACACACCAGCAAGGGTGCGGCAATCAAGGAGCGCACTTGGGCATCGTGGCTCAGGCGCTCCAGCAGGGGGTGGTGTTTATGGCCCTCAAACAAAACCTGTCCGCCTTCATCCAGCAGGGCTTGGCTAGAGGCCGAGCCGCTGGCTTCGGCTTGGGTCTCATAGTGTTCAAACAGGGCACGGTTGGCAGCGCCCCCCACTTGGATGGCTAATTGTTCATCGCTTAAGCCCAAGTCGTGCTGAAACACGCGCCCGGTTTGTAAAGTCAGGGTGCGTAAACCCATAGCAAAGGCACAGCGCAGGCCTTGCTGCGGATCGGCCAGTGCATTCATGATGCGGGCATTGCCCAAAGTTTTGCCGCAGCCGGTAGAGGCCATATTGACAATGAAAGCCCCGTGGGCCCCACTGCGCTGGCGCACGCTGGCAGCCATGTCGGCGGCTTTGTCCTGCCATTGAAAACGCGCCTCGGCACTGCGTTTTTTCAGGCCTCGGTGGTTTTGTAGGCTAGGCAAACTGCGTACCAACGAGGGCAGAGAATGCGCTACCAGCGTGGCATGGGCTTGCACGCCCAGCAAGTGCTCATCCAGTGTTTGGTTAAAAATGGACGCACCCGGTGGCTTTGGTTTTTGGCGGGTGTTGGCATACAGCGGATAGCCGGGTTGCAAATAGGGCTGGCGGCGCTCTGTGTCTTCGATGCTGGAATAGTGGTGGTCGGCCAGCATCAGGCACAGACGCGACAGGTGCATGGCAAAGGGATCTGCGAACACCTGTATCTGGCCGGGCTGTTGCGACAGCGCCAGTAATTTTTGGGCATAACGTGCGGCTTGCTTGCGCCAAGGCAGTGTGACGACTGGCAAGCCATGCGGAAAAGTCCAATGTGCGCGCACGGTGGCATCGTTGCTGCCGTTGTTACCCGTTTCGTGCGGTTCGTTCCAGTCGGCATTGATACGCTGCAACAGGGCTTGCAGGTCGCGCTGGTTTACCGAGCGAGGGTGTGCCCCAAACCGGCGGTATGGGTATTGCGGCTGGTCGATGTCCTCGTCACTGCTACCGTCTGCTTTTTTAATGGGCAGACAAGGCAGGCGGTGGTGGGTAAGCACCAGCCATGCTACAGCTTGCGCCAACGGTGGCAGGCTGGCAAATGGATTGTTCTGCTGTAGCAGTGCCGCTGTGTCCAGCGTATCGCGCAACAAGCGCCCGTTTTGGTGGTCTAGCCACAGGGCTTCAAAGGCTGAGGCATCGACCGCCGCATCGCCACCAGCGGCCAAGCGTTGCAGCCAGCCTGTATCGTCATCGTTGCCCACAAAAGCCTGAAACAGCCGCACCGAGACCCATTCATGCCGATACAGATTGCGTTCGCGCAGGGTGGGTTGCCGTAGTCGTTGCTGAAACGCTTGGGTCGCTTTGCCCAAGTCATGCAGCAACGCAGCCAAGGCACTCAAGGCCGTGATGAATGGCAAATGATGCCAAGTGTTTTCATCGGCAGCCCGCAATACATCGTGGGCGGTGGTGTTGGTAGGCACGGCACCTTCGGGATTGAACTGGCGGCCATCGCCCACCACCCAGAGCAGCTCACTGTGGTCTTTGCCATGTATCCAGTGGCAGGCCACAGCGGTATTTTTGCGGGCAGTTTGGCGCAGCAGTTTGCGCACAGTGTCTAAACCGGCTTGGGTGATGGGTGTTTGCCACGTTCTATCGCCCCGGCGTTCGGCAAACTGGTCTAGGATGCGCCGGGTTTCGGTCAAGGCCCGCTTGCTGCATTGTGAAATAAACAGCACATTCATGGCGTGTCTCCCGCCGTACTGGTTGAGGTTGCGGTTGGCTGGGCCAGTCGTGCGGTGTCGGTGGCAATCTGCTGGAGCGATTCGATGATGAAGTCCAACGCTTCGGTGCGGGTCAGGGCTTCGATGCAATGGCGACGGAAAGTTTGCTCATCGTCACCCCGCATGGCCGAGAGGAAGGCTTGCGGCAAAATCACTGCGTCCTTCACCAAGTCGGCGGCATCAAAAACCAAGCCGCCCCGGCGCGTTTTGCCATGCAATACCGCTAAACCATGTGGCAACCCCAGCACCCAAGTGGCCGTGGCACCTAAACCATAGGCCAAATAATTGCCGTGGTCTAAAAAACGGTTGGCTGGGTCGGTGCCTGTGCCGCGTTTGGCGCGGGTAAAGTCGCCATAGCCGGTGGCTTCTACGGCCAACTTAAACAGGGCTTTGGTCAGACGTGCCTCGTCAGTAAGCAAGGCCGTGACATCGGGGGCATGGGTGATGAGCTGTCGAAACTGTTGCGCTAGCTTTTGCAAGTGCTGGGTATCTGCCGCGAAGCCTGCCTCACGCAGCGCACGGGCATCCCATGCGTGTAGCAAACGCTCTAGCCGCAACAGTTGCAATTGCTTGGCAGCGGCCAAGCGCAAATCATCATCAAACCAGAACTGTACCCAAGATTGCAGGTACTGGGTGGGGCGGTATTCACTTTGGGGTAACAGCCAGGCCACTTCCACATCTACTTCATTGGCTGTGAACAAAGGTGTGCCGCCACCGCCACAAAACCCTACCAACACGCCTGCCTTGGCCAGTTCACGCATGGCCGCTTGGGTGATGGAAGTGCCAGTGCCCAACAAAATACTGGTGGTGTTGGCGATGGGGATGTTCCAGTACAGGCTGCGCTGGCCCGCGTCTGTCACATATTCCACCCGACCACCGTTGACCAATACGCGGCAGTGCTCTAGGTAGTAAAGATTGGCCCGTTTGGAATGCAAGATGGTTTTTAGGTCGGTGGAACGGATTTCTTCTGCGCCAGACATGTCTATTTCCTTTCACAACGCAAGGATAGGGTGTCACAGCTACCCCGTAGAATGTTTAGCGCATGTCATTGATTCTCCTGATATTTCTCCCATTTTTGGCCAGCGCACTGGCCGCTGTGCTGCCTTCTAATGCACGCAACACCGAGTCCACTCTAGCGGGGGCTGTGGCTGTGTTTTGCTGCATACAAACGGCACTGTATTTCCCACAGATTGCCCAAGGTGGAGTGGTGCGTGAAGAAATAGCGTGGCTGCCTTCGCTGGGGCTCAATTTGGTGTTGCGCCTAGATGGCTTTGCCTGGATGTTCTGCATGTTGGTGCTGGGCATTGGCGCATTGGTGGTGCTGTATGCACGCTACTACATGTCGCCTGCCGATCCAGTGCCGCGTTTCTTTGCCTTTTTCTTGGCCTTCATGGGGGCTATGACGGGGGTGGTGCTGTCGGGTAACCTCATCCAATTGGCGTTGTTTTGGGAGCTGACCAGCCTGTTCTCTTTTTTATTGATTGGCTACTGGCACCACCGCAAAGACGCTCGGCGTGGTGCCCGTATGGCGCTCACAGTCACCGGTAGCGGTGGCTTGTGCATGTTGGCTGGCATGTTGGTGCTGGGCCATATCGTCGGCAGTTACGATTTGGATCATGTTTTGGTAGCAGGCCAGTTGGTGCGTGACCACCCACTTTACCTGACAGCACTGGTGCTGATTTTGCTGGGGGCTTTGAGCAAAAGCGCGCAGTTTCCTTTCCATTTTTGGCTCCCCCACGCTATGGCAGCGCCCACGCCCGTGTCTGCCTATTTGCATTCGGCCACGATGGTCAAAGCAGGGGTGTTTTTGCTAGCGCGGTTGTGGCCGGTACTCAGTGGCACTGAAGAATGGTTTTGGTTGGTCGGTGGCGCTGGAGCCTGTACCCTGCTGCTGGGGGCTTATGTGGCCATGTTCCAAAACGACCTCAAGGGCTTGCTGGCCTATTCGACCATCTCGCACTTGGGGTTGATTACGTTGCTCTTGGGCCTCAACAGCCCATTGGCAGCCGTGGCGGCCGTGTTTCATATTTTGAATCATGCCACCTTCAAGGCCTCATTGTTTATGGCGGTCGGCATTGTTGACCATGAGAGTGGCACGCGTGACATTCAGCGCCTGTCTGGGCTACGCACCATGATGCCTGTGACAGCTACGCTGGCTACTGTGGCTGCCGCAGCAATGGCTGGCGTGCCTTTGCTCAATGGGTTTTTGTCCAAAGAGATGTTTTTCGCCGAAACGGTGTTTATCGATGGCAGCACACTGATCAACTACTTTTTGCCCATAGCTGCCACTGTGGCTGGGATTTTCAGCGTGGCTTACTCATTGCGCTTTACGGTGGATGTGTTTTGGGGGCCACCGGCTACTGATTTGCCCCGACAACCCCATGAACCGCCCCATTGGATGCGGGTACCAGTGGAGTTGTTGGTCTGTGCCTGTCTGGTGGTGGGCGTATTGCCTGCATGGGCCGTGGGCCAATATCTTCAGGCGGCAGCACTGCCTGTGGTCGGTGGGGTTTTGCCAGCATTCAGTTTGGCGGTTTGGCATGGGTTCAACACGCCATTTGTCATGAGTCTGGTGGCTTTGCTGGGCGGCACCTTGCTGTATGGGGTGTTGCGCTGGCGGCGTGCTCGCACCACACTGGAAGCCCCTCCAGGGTTGCAGGGCGTGGATGCCAAACGTATGTTTGAACATCTGTTGGCCCAACTGTCCCTGATGGGGCGCCAAGGGCGGCGTTTATGGAGTACCCATCGGTTGCAATGGCAAATGTTTTGGCTTTGTCTCATGACTTTGCTGGTAGCCACGGTGCCATTGTGGAGCCGTGGGTTGCACATTGGTAACCGCTCGACCATGCCAGTGTCATTGGCTTTTGTCGGGCTCTGGGTGGCGGGCATGGCCTGTGCAGTGGGCGCTGCATGGCAGGCCAAATACCATCGTATGGCAGCCTTGACGCTTATGGGGGGGGCTGGGCTGTGTACCAGCATCACCTTTCTGTGGTTTTCTGCACCCGATTTGGCCCTGACACAATTGATGGTGGAAATTGTGACTACCGTGTTGATTCTGCTGGGGCTGCGCTGGTTACCTCGGCGTGAGCAAGACATTCCGCCTGCTAGCACAGCACGCCTGCGCACCCAAGGACGGCGCTTACGTGATCTATTGATCGCGTTGGCCGCTGGGGTGGGCATGGCAGCCTTGGCGTTGGCTATGCTCAGTCGGCCTTTCCCAGAAAGCACGTCCACCTTTTTTCTAGAAAATGCCCTCATTGGCGGTGGTGGTAGCAACGTAGTCAATGTGATGCTGGTGGATTTTCGGGGGTTTGATACCTTTGGTGAGATCGTGGTGCTGTGTATCGTTGCACTCACGGTCTATGCCCTGTTGCGGCGTTTCCGGCCTGCCCCCGAAACCATGGATTTGCCCGTACAGCAACGTGCGCTGCCAGCGGATTTGCATACCGATCTGATCAATCCACGACAAGCCACCGACACTGCTGTCGGCTACTTGATGGTGCCTGCGGTGCTGGTGCGACTGCTGCTGCCGTTCACCATTGTGGTGGCGGTACACCTGTTTATGCGGGGCCACAATGAGCCAGGTGGTGGTTTTGTTGCCGGTCTGGTGTTCTCCGTGGGTTTGCTACTGCAATATATTGTGTCTGGCACCCAGTGGGTAGAAGCCCATATGCCCTTGACGCCTCGGCGCTGGATGGCTACTGGCTTGCTGTTTGCGCTGGCTACCGGGCTGGGGGCACTGTATTGGGGCTACCCGTTCTTGACCACCCACAGCGTCCATGTGCATTGGCCGTTGTTGGGTGAATTACACCTTGCCAGCGCCCTGTTTTTTGATTTGGGCGTTTTCACGTTGGTGGTTGGAGCCACTTTGGTGATTTTGACTTCTATTGCCCACCAGTCGGTGCGCGGCCATCGTTTCCACGCCCGAATTGCAGAAGAAGCTGCCCAGCAGTCAGGAGAGCATTGATGGAAATGACCTTGGCATTGGCCATTGGCGTATTGACTGGCTCAGGCGTTTGGCTGTTGCTGCGTCCACGTACTTTTCAGGTGATTATGGGGCTGTCACTGCTGTCGTATGCCGTCAATCTTTTCATCTTCAGTATGGGGCGACTCGGACTGTCCACCGGAATGGAGCCAGTGCTGCGCTCAGGGGTGGCCCAAGACTTGGCACACTATGCCGACCCTTTGCCACAGGCACTGGTATTGACCGCCATCGTCATTGGTTTTGCCATGACTGCATTGTTCTTGGTGGTGTTGCTGGCCTCACGCGGACTGGCAGGCAATGACCATGTGGATGGCCGTGATCCTGGTCAGCATCCAGAGGAGAACACTTGATGCAAGCCCTGCTGCTATCGCTGGCGCAGGCTACTATGCCCCACCTGATGTTGGCACCCATTGCCTTGCCATTGGTCACTGCCGCACTGATGCTGATATTGCGTGAAGAGCAGCAGCGCCTCAAGGTCACACTCAATCTGTTGTCGACCGCACTTGGTTTGTTGATTGCGCTGGTACTGCTGTTTTGGAGCAACCAGCAGGGGTTGCCTACCAGTCTGGGCGTGTACCTGCCAGGCAACTGGCCTGCGCCCTTTGGCATTGTGTTGGCACTCGATAGGCTTGCGGCGCTCATGCTTGTGCTCACCAGCACTGTGGCGTTGGCCTCCGTGCTGTTTGCCAGTGCCCGCTGGCACCGTGCGGGTGTGCATTACCACCCACTCTTTCAGTTCCAGTTGATGGGTTTGAGTGGTGCCTTTCTGACCGCAGACCTGTTCAACCTCTTTGTCTTTTTCGAAATCATGCTGGCAGCCTCTTATGGTTTGCTCTTGCATGGTTCGGGTCGGGCGCGGGTGCAGTCGGGCCTGCATTACATTGCCATCAATCTGGCGGCCTCCGCACTCTTTTTGATTGGGGTGTCCATGCTCTACGGCATCACTGGCACCCTCAACATGGCCGATTTGGCTCGCAGTATGCCTGCGGTTGCCCCCAACGACCGGGGGTTGCTTCATGCAGCTGCGGCCATACTGGCCACGGCTTTCTTGATCAAGGCAGCGGCTTGGCCGCTGAACTTCTGGTTGGTGCCCGCCTACAGTGCGGCCACTGCTCCAGTGGGTGCCTTGTTTGCCCTCATGACCAAAGTAGGCATTTATGCCTTGCTGCGCCTGTGGACGCTGTTGTTTGGCACGGAGTCTGGTGCATCGGCTTGGTTTGGTAGCCTGTGGCTGCTCAGTGGTGGTCTGTTGACCATGGCCTTTGGTGCTATTGGTATGCTTGGCTCACAACGTTTGGGTCATTTGGCGGGTTATGCTGCGGTGCTGTCTTCAGGCACCTTGCTGGCAGCCATGGGTTTTGGTCACAACTTGCTCACTGGCAGCCTGCTCTACTACTTGCCTGGTTCCACATTAGCGGTCAGTGCCCTGTTTTTGCTAAGTGACCTCATTGACCGCTGGCGCACCGAAGGCAGCGGCACCATGCCCTACGAACCCTTGGCCGATGAGGCTCCCTTTCTTGATGCCGAGCTGGTGCCCGCTGCAGGCATGAACCTTGATGACGATGAGGAAGTGTTGGTGGGTCGGGTCATTCCTGCGGCAGCAGCCTTTATGGGCATATCTTTTTTGGGCTGCACCTTGATGGTGGCCGGACTACCACCATTGGCTAGCTTTGTTGGCAAGTTTGCCATGCTCACAGCGGTACTCAACCCCTTGGGTATGGGGGCATCAGCAGGGCATCAGCCAGGCTGGTATGGCTGGAGTTTTTTGGCGCTGCTGATTGCCTCCGGACTGCTGGCCCTGATTGCCTTGACACGGGTGGGGATCCGGCATTTTTGGGCTGCGCATGACCGCCCGCCCCCCCAATTGCGCTGGGCAGAGGGGTTGCCGATTGCCGGATTGTTGCTGACTTGCGTGCTGCTGTCGGTGGTGGCGGAGCCTGTGTTGCGTTACACCCAGGCCACTGCCGATGCTCTGCACTCGCCCGGTACCTATATACGGGCCGTGATGTCAGCGGTGCCCACACCATCGCCCGTCTATATGTCCCCTGAAAAGCAGCAACCCTTGGAGGATGGGCCATGAAAAACCTGTTGCCCATGCCTCTGCTGTCACTGGCTTTGCTGCTACTGTGGTTATTGCTCAACCGCAGTCTGAGTGCAGGCCATCTGCTGATGGCCTCGTTGCTGGCGCTGTTCATTCCACTGCTCACGCAGGGGCTGCGTCCATTGCCTGTGCAAGTGCGCAGGCCCGGCGCGATGGGGCGTTTGTTGTGCAGAGTTGCGCTGGACTCCATCCAATCCAACATCACCGTGATGCGATTTTTGTTGTGGCCCAGCCGTAGACGCCATCCGGCAGGTTTTGTCTATGTGCCTCTGGATGTCCGCGACCCCAATGCCTTGGCCGTATTGGCCATGATTGTGTGTATTACACCTGGCACTGCTTGGGCCGAACTGGCGCTAGACCGGAGCGTATTGCTGTTGCATGTGCTCGAGTTGGACGATGCCGAGGCCATTGCCGCACATATCAAGCAACAGTACGAACGCCCCTTGATGGAGATTTTTGAATCATGACCACCACGCCAATTCTGTCGTGGGCAGTTCCTCTGGCCCTGCTGATATTGGTGCTGGCCATGGCCTGCACCTTGGTACGTGTGTTGATTGGCCCCACAGCCCAAGACCGGGTGTTGGCACTGGACTGCATGTACCTCAATGGCATGTTGGCAATGTTGGTGCTGGGCTTACGCTACGACAGCCCACACTACTTTGAGGCCGCTTTGTTGGTGGCCTTGCTCGGGTTTGTCAGTTCTACGGCGATGGCCAAGTTTTTGTTGCGGGGCGAGGTGATTGAGTGAGTACCACCGTGTTGTTGCCCCTGTGGGCAGAAATAGCCATTGCTGCACTGCTGTTGTGTGGTGCTGCCATCGCGTTGTTGGGTTCTACAGGTTTACTGCGTTTGCCCAGTTTTTTTGAACGGGTGCATGCCCCAGCCATGATTTCTACCTTGGGTTGTTGGTGCATTGTGGGCGGTGCTGGGCTGTATTTTTCACTGCGTTCAGGACAATTGGCATTGCATATCTTGTTGATTGCCATTTTTTTGGCGATTACGGTACCTATCACCACCATCTTTTTGATGCGGGCAGGGCTGTTTCGTGCCCGGCAGGCCAGGCGCAAAGACATTCCCCCCACCCTGAGCCGCATCACCCCTTCGCGCCCCAGTAAATCCTGAGACACCTTGTTTGATGACGCCTATACACATAGTGAGTATCTGCTGCGGAGCCAGTCTGGGGGCGCTGGCCCGCTGGCGTTTGGGCCTTTGGCTCAGTACCGATGCCATTTTGCCTTGGGGCACGCTGGCAGCCAATTTGGTGGGGGGGTACTTGATCGGTGTGCTGGTAGGCGTCTTTCAAGTGATGCCACAGCTCGATCCGGTTTGGCGCTTGGCTTTGATCACAGGATTTTTGGGTGCATTGACCACTTTTTCGAGTTTTTCTGTGGAAGTGGTGGGGCTGTTGCAACAACAGCGTTATCTAACCGCGTTAGGCTGGAGCGCGCTGCATCTGTTGGGGTCTTTGCTCATGACTGCCGCAGGCTTGCAGACTACGTCGCTGTGGCTGGGGTTGCGCACCTGATTCCACCCCGGTCTCAAGTTTTGGCCTCTCTTTTTTGGACACCATGGACACCAATACCCGACTGAACCAACGCCGCCTGGCCGATGCTTGGGCTGAACTGCACACCGATGCCCACCAAGGCAATCCTTTACATGCCGATGCCCACCGCATGGCTTTTGCGGACCCAGAATTCATGTTTCGGCGTGAAACCCGTGGTATTCGCTTCCAATTGGAAATGCTCAAACCCGACCTAGGCCAGACCGAGCAAGGTATTGATAATACCGTGGTTGTGTATGGTAGCGCCCGATTTGTTTCACCCAAACAGGCTGCCAAACAACTCAACCAAGCCAAGGCAAAAGGAAATAGCCATCATATTGCAGAAGCAGAGCGGGCTGTGCGCAATGCTGAATATTATGCCCAAGCCCGAAAATTTGGCAGGTTGGTGGCTGAACATAGCAAAACCCAAAAACCAGAAAATAGATTGTATATTTGCACTGGAGGTGGCCCCGGCATCATGGAGGCAGCTAACCGGGGTGCCCACGATGCCGGAGCGCCCAATGTGGGATTGAGTATTGCCTTACCCCATGAGCAAGGAGGCAACCGTTATATCTCGCCATCATTGAGTTTTAAGTTTCACTATTTTGCATTGCGCAAAATGCACTTTATGATTCGGGCGAAGGCCTTAGTGGCGTTCCCGGGGGGGTTTGGTACGCTAGACGAGTTGTTTGAAGTGCTCACTTTGGTGCAAACCAAGAAGGCCAAACCCGTGCCAATTATATTGTTTGGTAGCAACTACTGGAAGCGGTTGATCAATTGGGAGTTTCTTATGGAAGAAGGAACTATATCGGCCCATGATCTTAAATTATTTCACATGACCGATGATGCTGCCGAAGCCTGGGCCATGATTCGGGATTTTTACAAGTTGGAACGTTAACATCCAATGTTTTGGTATTGAGGAAAAAGAATTCTCGTGAATATTGTGCTGATGTTGGCTATAAAATAAATATATCCCTCATGTCCTCGTTCAGGGGAATGTGAGGGATATATTTATAAAATTGTTGGATTTTTAATCGGATTGAATGGTGGTGGGTGTGATGATTATATAAGGCGTTGCCTTGTTGGATCGATGCTTGTGTGCCAAAGAATGAAGAAAAGCAAAACTGCATGAGCCGAGAAAATTGGCAATCAAATCTTGCATGTTATTGTCATAGCCACCAACTCCATGATGGGGTACAGTCAAAACAACTAAATATTCAACAATTTCTACCAATGCACCTAGCCCCATGACTACCAATACTACAAATATGCGATTAACCCGCGTTAGTGCAATGTGTTGTATATGAAATAGCCTGCTAATTAAAATGCTGATAGAAAAAGCATTGATAAAATGAACGTATTTGTCGTAGCGTATGTTAAAAATATAGGCGTCATACAATCTGCTGCCTTCTATTTGAATAAAGGCACCGCTAAAGTGCATCAAAATACCGCATTGAACCAACAATAAAAGTAAAGAATTGAATTCGTAATTGCGAAATACCCACCACAAAGCAACGATGCCGATTAATATAAAGATGGCATAAATAAAAAACTCTTCAACATGTGCGCTGCCCCGGTATTCTATAAATCTGGCGTAATACCTAAAAATGCACAGAAACAAGAAAAGCAGAGTGTTGAAAATGATAAAAACATCTATTTTTTTCATGGAATGCTGCCTTTCTAGTGAGATGGCCGCTTTATGGGGTGTTTGAAATCAATTGACCATCCCGCAAGGCCATGCACCGATGGGCGGTGCGGGAGATTTCAGGGTTGTGTGTGGCAATCAGCACCAAAGCACCCGTCAATTTGGCATGTTGGGTCAGTAGATCTACCACCCGTTCTCCGTTGCGGGTGTCAAGATTGCCGGTAGGTTCGTCAGCCAAGATCAATGCGGGGCGATTGGCCAAAGCCCGTGCGACCGCAGCCCGTTGACGTTCTCCCCCGGAAACATGCGCAGGTAAAAAAGCAGCCCGATGGGCTAACCCCATTTGTTCCAACAACTCTGCTGCCTGTTTTTGCCGTGTCTTGCGGTCTGTGCCCAAGGCCAACATTGGAGCCTCGATGTTCTCTTGCAGTGTCATGGTTGGCACCATGTGGTGGAACTGGAAGACAAAGCCTATATGTCGGGCGCGGAACTGGGGGACTTGTCGTATCGATGACAGGTTTTGCCCTAACAAAGTAATGTGCCCGCTGGTGGGGTGATCCAATAAGCCAATCAGAGACAACAGGGTGCTTTTGCCACAACCGGAGGGGCCAGTCAGTGCCACGACCTCACCACGACAAGCATCAAAGGAGATATCTTGGAGCGCAGGTGCCTCGCTGCGGTGGTAGCGGTGGCACAGTTGGACAACCTGTAGCAGGGGCAAGGCATCATTCATGGCGAAGGGCATGCAAGGGTTGGATGCGCCACAGCACAATGGCTGGCCACAACAGCGAGAACAGGGCTACGACAAAGCTCATTGCTGCGGCATCGGCCATGACTGACCATGAGAGTTTGACAGGAATCCACCCATAACCCACCGACTCCATCCGGTTGAGTAGGTGCAGCAATAACAAAGCCAATCCTTGGCCTGCTGCGGCGCCCAAACTGCACAGCAGCAGGCTCTCGGCCATCAGCATGCGCAACACCCGCCAAGGAGTCCAACCTACGGTCATTAAGATGCCAATCTCTCGCGTACGTTCAGCTACCGCCATGACCAAAGTGTTGGTGACCACTAGCACAGTGCCTATCAATACCAGTATGGAAATAGCCGTGACAAAGGCATTGACCACCCGGAGCAGGCGCAGTGAGCCTGCAAACTCAGTCCCAGGAACTGCACGCAATTGTGGGAAATGCTCGGCCACTTCTTGTAAAAAACGTTCGCGGGCTTGGGGATTGGTGGTTTGCAGTAACGCCAAGGTGTAGCGCCCTTCTTCACCCGGACGGGTCAACATTTGTTGCACATCCGTAATACTGCCCATCACTCCCCCATCCAGCAGCCTACTGCCAGTGCGGTAGATACCCGTGATAAGGTAGTCTTGTCCATCCAGCATGATGCGTTTCCCCGGTGCCAGCTGGAGGCGCTGTGCATTGATCTCGCCTACCATGACTTCGGGTTGGCCCGCAGTAAAGTGCTGCCCTGCTACCAATGGAATGCGCCGGGAAAAATCGGCCCCTGCTCCCACTACCAAGGCGTAGGCATTCCATTTCTCATTGAGTGAACCCAACACCATCGGGGTCAAGGCTGAACCAAAACGGGCAGACAACGCTGCCATTTGGGCCTGTGTAATGCGCGAAGAGAAGGCTGAAGTAGCCCGGCGCTCGTAGACGACTACTTCGAGGTTATAGGCACTGACGGCATGGGCAATTTGTGTGCGCAGATCGGCAGTAATCGTGCTGATCGCTACAAACAACGCCACACCACCGGCAACCCCCAGCAGTGTGAGCAAGCTGCGCACAGGAGCGCGCAGCACATTGCGCAGAAAGATCATGGACGGGGTAGTTTGCTGCTACATGGGCTTGCACAATCTTTATGGATTGCAGGCAGGCGCAGAGGTCACAGCTTCTCCGTTGACTGTCATGGCCGCTTGCAGCTTGGAGCCCGGCACAATGGTCGCGACAGAGGTAGAGTTGGCTGCGCCTGTCATTGTCACAATGCCGGAAACATAGTCTCCAGAATCGTTGGTAATGATGGGGGCTGTCGTGGTCAGATCGAAGTATTGACCGTTAGAGCGGTATCCCCGACCGGTGATAGAGATTTGCTCGCCACCGTCTGTCCGCTTGAAGGTTGTCATCGTGTAGTTGGTTTGTCGGTAAGTTTTTTGCGTTAGCCGGTTAACCACTGCAATCTCATCGGCTTGTAGCCGGTCGGGCTGGTTCGCTGTGGCATCACCACCCGGCACACCCGGTGTATAGACATAGTTGGTAAAACGCACAGTTTGGGAGTCAACCACAGCACCGGCTGCATTTTTCTTTTCCATGCTGATGCCATCGGCACTGTGGGCTGCCAGTTGGGTGGTGATGGGCCCATTGGCTGTAGGAGTGGCTCTGTTGGTAAATGACATGCGACCGTTGTAATAGGTCTTGCTGCCAGTGTCAGAGTCCTGTGTGCAATAGTTGTCGAACACGCGGGTGGCGGTGGTCACCCCGTTGGCATGTGTGTAGTCAGGAAAGCTGATGCGACCACCACAACTCCCCAGCTTGTCGGCAGGGGGCGTACTGGTATAGGTTGCCATAGAACGCGAACCGCTGCCGGAACCCAGCGAGCGTGCGGCCATGGCTGCGTGGATAGCACGCTCGAAAGATGCTGATCCGCTGGCGGTGTTGTTGGCAGAGCTGAGGCCAGAAACCGGGCTACAAACGGTCAGGAAAGAGGCCAGTTCTGCACTGCCGTTGTTTACCGCGGCCACATCGAAAGTGGCAGGCGCAGGGCCACAAGTTTCGGGAAAGATAGAACAGGAGTAATCAGCCAAGTCTCCTAGCGCAACCCATTGTGGATTGTTGGACAGTGCATTGACCAAACCCACCACAGACGTGCCATTGACACCCAAGGCTACATTGGTGCTTGCATAGTAGCGGAAGGTATAGGTTTCGTAGGTGAGTGTGGGGGGACGAGGGCCAGGCAAGACTACAGGATAGGTCGACTCAGCCCAATTGAACAACTCATCGGCTGTAGGCATACGCACATTAGCCAAAGACACCGACAGGCCCACGGTGCTTTTCAGGGTGGAGATGGCTGCTCCTTGAGGCTGCTCCAACGCTTTGGCCTGACTAAAGGCCGAGCCATTAAAGGCGGGAGGAGAGTCGCTGGAACCACAGGCAGCTACCAACAAGGCAGCAATTGCCGTGATGCCGAACAAAGACGGGTTAGGTACCATTGGACGCCTCCGCAAAGCAAGTGGGATAAGGCATTGGACGCCACTGCCAGGGGTAAAAACTTGATCTAGATCAAGAGTTCATGGGTTGCATGTCTTGTGGCCCTTGGGGTATCACTCAAGGGCATCAGGGTGTAGGAACCATGAAAGCCCAGAGTTAGCGGAAAACCGAAGAAAAAGCGCAGTTAACCATCTCTTGTATTGGTTGTGCGATGGGTCTCGGTTCGTTAATCAGTGGTGTGGGCTGCTCTAAGCGAAATCTCATCGAGTCCCCCGATGTGATCGCCACCATCCTTGGGTTTGGCCTGCTGTGACTTCGACCCTGCCAGCTTGGGCATGGCCGCCCAACTACCCCAGTGGCAGAGGATGCCGTTTTTAGCGGAAGAAATGCTTGGAAGAGCCGCGCGCAAAGCCCATCAGGTGCCACCTCTATGCGGATCAGGTTGATCAATGGGGGAACGCCTGACGTTAGACAACCATTTGATGATTGAGCAGTCTTGGGCTTTTTTGAAAAATTTGCAGCGTAAATAGGCAAAAAAAAGCCACATCCGAAGAAGTGGCTTTTTTGTTTTATTTGGGGTGGCTGATGGGACTCGAACCCACGACGACAGGAATCACAATCCTGGACTCTACCAACTGAGCTACAGCCACCGTAGTGTAGATTTGAATTATAACATCAAAATTTGATTACCAAGAGAAGTGGTTAATTCTTTTCGGTGGATGTTGTTGGGCGGGGCACTTTGATCTGTGCTTTGAAGCGGGTTTTCAGGAACTCATAGTAGGCTTGGCTTTCTGCCGAGGCCAACCACTGCACATACTGTTGCTGCCGTTGTGTTTCCAGCGAGGCGTCGGTGGTTTCACGCGGCACAATGCGATTGATCCGTGCCAGCACATAGCCGTTGTCGTTCAGATCGACACCAACCCAAGTGGGCAGTTTGTCGGTTTTAGTGGAGAGTACGGCATCTACCAGTGCTGTAGTCTGGTTTTGTCGTTGGTCACGGGAGAGCACCAGTGGGGCACTCAGACCAGTCGCTGCTTCAGGTTTGACTTGCCAAGCTGCCAACCGTGCCTCGCCTTCTTTGCGTGCCAGTTCTGCAGATTCTTCACTGACATACAGCTTCTGTACCTGTTCACGTACTTCATTGAAAGCCAGGGTCGACGCCCCTTGATAAGCCGTGATGCGAGCAGCCACCAATTGATTGCTGCCAATTTCCAGTGCCTCGGTATTGCGCTTTTGCGCTATAGAGTCTTCAGAAAACAAGGCTGTGAGGAGTTTTTCATTGGCCAGTACGCCTGTAGTGCCTGGCGCAGGTTTGCGCTGTACCTTCATGGCCGTTTGGACTTTCAAGCCCAATTTTTCTGCCACGGGTTGCAGGCTTTCCGCTTGTTCATAGACGGTGTTGCTGAACGTCTCGGCGACTTCAGCAAACTTGCGCTGGGCTTGTTGTTGGCGCATTTCCGCTTCTAGGCGGGGGCGCAGTTCCTCAAAGCTGGGCTGGCGAGGTGTCTTGATTTCTGTCAGTTGGATGATGTGATAGCCGAATTCACTTTCAACCACATCGCTGATTTCGCCTTTCTTCAGAGCGAAGGCTGTATCTTCAAAGGGTTTGACCATGGCTCCGCGGGCAAAGAAACCCAAATCACCACCTTGGGTGGCTGAGCCAGTGTCTTGTGAAGATTTTTTGGCCAAGTCTGCAAAGTGACCGGGGGCTTTACGTGCTTGTTCTAGGAGCTCTTGGGCGCGGGCTTTGGCTTTGTCACGTTCTGCTGCGGGGGCATCTTTCGCAGCGGTGATCAGAATATGGCTAGCACGGCGTTCTTCTTTGCCTGCAAGACGGTCTATATTCTCTTGGTAATAGGTGCGTAGATCTGCTTCGTTCAGGCTGATGCTAGCGGCTACGCTGGTCAAGTCCAAGAGTACATATTCGATGCTGGCTTGCTCGGGTTGTTGAAACTTGGCGGGGTTGGCTTTGTAATACGCTTCCAGCAGCTCGGGGCTTTGTGCCACTTTGGCAGTAAAGTGGGCTGGTTTGAATTCCAGCAGTTGCACTTCTCGTCTTTGCAACAACGCGTCTACCGTGACTTTGGTTTGGGCGGGCGTGCTGAAGGCCGTGGCATTGATATTGCCTAGCACTTGGTTCACGGCCAGTTCATTGCGCACGGCAGCTTCAAAACCCTCAGGTGTCAAACCTTGGGTGGCTACCAATGCTTTGTAGCCCTCAATGTCCAGTGTGCCATCGGCCCGCCGTAGGGCGGCAATTTGCGGAATCTCGCTCAGGTGGCGGGCCAGTTGTCCATCACTGGTCACAAGGTGGGCTTTGTGGACGGCTGTTTGCAATACCCGCTCACGCACCAGGCGCTCTAGCGTGGCATAGCGTGCCTCGGGCGTATCCAGCAAAGCTGCGTTGATATTGGGTTGCTGTGCCCGGATACGGTCAGATTCCTGTCGATGGGCATTGTCCCAGTCGGTCTGGGTGATCTCATGACCATTCACCAGTGCCACTACGGGACTGCTGCCTGAAAAATACGTGGAATCTATGCCTACCAGGATGAAGGACGGAATGATCAGCAAGAACAGCAAGAACATCGCAATCTTGGAGTGCTTGCGGATAGATTCAAACATGGTCAATCTTTCAGTGACAAAAAAAGCGAACTTGCGTTCGCCTTTATATGGATGGTGATTGGGGTTGGCAGGATGGAATCGCGGACTCAAGTGTTGCGAGGGGTTGCCTGTTGCTTATAAATCAATGGGTTGCATCGATTATTACCCGTATACCACCCGAAATCGGGGAACGATGCCAATTTTACCTGTTTAGCGTACCCCACATCTGAGCGATGGCCTCTTTGCCACTTGTAAGGGGAAACCCAGTCATTTTTATGTGGCTTATCGTTACGCGATGTCACATACTGTTGCTACAGTGGGCTCGGGTGAAAAATGCCCATGTGTTTGCTGTGGCCGATGTTGGATAGACCATAACGCGCAAGTATTGGAAGGAGCAGGCGGATGGAGCGGGTGATCATCATGGGAGGTACTGTTCTTGCGTGTATTTGTTACATGAACACAGTGCCTTATGGTTTGAGTGCACGAAGGGTGGGCCAATGAAGTTTTATATCGTTCGTATGGCCAGTGGTGTGCACTACATCGCCTCGGTGGTCAGTTCTTGTGCTGCATTCATGCAGGCCCAGGATGTTTTGGGGGAATTTGCCAGCAGTGCAAGACCGGTATGAGGCGGTTGCCGTGACTGGGAGACGGCGACAACGTCGCTGTGTGAAATGAAAAAAGCCACCTTTAAGGTGGCTTTTTTCATGGGTTTGGTGGTGGTGGGTGCTAACGGGGTCGAACCGCTGACCTACGCCTTGTAAGGGCGCCGCTCTACCAACTGAGCTAAGCACCCCACCGATGTCGTTAGTTTACAGCATCTTTGAGTGCTTTGCCAGGACGAAACTTAGGAATTGTGGCGGATTTGATGTTGATGGCCGCGCCAGTACGTGGATTACGGCCTGTGCGGGCTGCGCGTTGGCCCACTGCAAAGGTGCCAAACCCCACCAACGACACTGTGCCACCCTTCTTCAGGGTGGTCTTGACCGCATCAATGGTGCCTTCCAAAGCGCGGGCTGCAGCAGCTTTGGAGATGTCGGCGTGGTTGGCGATGTGCTCGATCAGTTCAGTTTTGTTCACAGGAACCTCTTGTTAGCAGAAGAGTAGTTTGGGGTGGCTTGGACTACCTGCCAATGGGGCATCCCACATGCAGACAGGTTGGGAGAAGTAGGAGATGGAATGGCGCCAAACACCTTGGAGGTGACATGATGGCGGCTATTCGCATGCAGAAAGCTGATGGCCTGACCAGACGGTGGCATCGGCCGCGATTCTAGTCGTAATTGCTAATGCGTTATGTTGGATGGGGTACGGGTTGCATGTTGAGCCATGCTTGATGCAGGGCTTGTTGTGCTTGCGGTGGCAATACGCCCAGCCGCAGCCAGCCAGGCAGTCCGAAGGAGGTGCAGTCGCGTAATTGCACATCCTGCGCCCGCAGGTGGGTGAGCGCGGTGTGTAGTGTGTGAGTGGGTGGCCGAGCTACGAAATAGTTGGCCCTGCTGCCAGGCTCAATCTGCCAGCCCAATGTGGCACAAAGTGTTTGTTGGCTTTTTTTCCAATGACGCAGGGTGATCAAACTAGATGCCAACCAGTGCTGCGTGGTGGGCTGTGCCCAAGCGTGGAGCAGGGCGACACCGTGGGCACCCACGGGCCAAGAGGGGGCCAAAGCGATCAGCCGGGCCGCATCTTCTGCGCTGTGCAATGGTGCAATGGCATAGGCTGCCCGCACACCCGTCAAACCCAAGGCTTTGTTGGGTGTCCACAGCTGCCAGAGGTGATCCATGGGGGCGGGAGGTGGTGGGCAATGCAGCTGTAAGGGGCGATAGGCACAGTCCAGCACCCACCAGCGTCCAGACAGGGGCTGCGCTGTTTGTAGCATGGGGTCGGTCAATCCTTGTGGGCTGGATGGTTCGCACATCCAGTGCAGGTCTGCCGTTGTGGTATGGATATCTGTGCTGTTTGTCCAGTGTGTTGGGCGATGGTGAATGGACAAGCCCCAAGCCCGTGCAGCCTGTGCGTAATCACCATAACTGTGGGTGGGCAAAGAGACGGCTGTGGCACCGCACCGGGCGGCTAAAGTGGTAATGCGCCAGATGAATTCACTGGCACTGGCTGCCAGTACGATACGTTCGGGCCTGACTTGATGAAATTCGGCCAGTACTGTACGCAATGCGGTGTAACTGGGGTCTGGATAACGACTGGCATCGGCCTGTTGCACAGCCGCTAAGGCCTCAGGGCAAGGGCCACAGGCATTGCTGTTGGTAGAAAAATCCCAACGGGCGGGGCCACGGGCATCGGGACCGCCGTGGGGCGGAGGCTCCGCCAGAAAAGAAACAGGCAAAGAAGCGTTCACAGACAAGGCCTTCAATTTAGCAAATCAGCAACCACAGCAGTGCCAGCAGGCAGGGCACTGCAACGGCTACAGAGGCCAAGGTGCAGGCACGGAGGGTGTCGATAGCACTGGCGGCCTGGCCGCTGGCGTGGAGCTGGTAGACCCCAGGTTTGCCCAGCCGGATATGCAGCGCCAGCGCCATTGCGGCCATAGGCCAGCCGCTGTTGGGCGATGGGGTTTGCCGTGCTTCTCGTGCCAATGTCCGCAGGGGCAGACCACCAGCAGCCAAGGCGAATAAAGTCGCTGTTAGGCGTGCGGGCAGCCAAGAAAGCACATCATCCGCACGGGCAGCCCATTTGCCTGCCCATTGCCAATAACGGGCAGCAGGCCCCGTGCCGCGCAGGCCGGGGTAGCCCCACATGGCATCGGCGGTATTGGCCAGCCGGTACAGTGCGGCTCCGGGCAAGCCTGCCACCACAAACCAAAATAGCGGTGCGATGACTGAGTCGCTGAGGTTTTCTGCCAAGGACTCTATGGCCGATTCGCGCACCTGCACTGCATCCAAGGTGGTCACATCGCGGCTTACCAGCCAAGCCAATCGGGCACGACCTGCATCGAGCGATTGGCCCAAGGCCGCTTCGACGGCCTGCACTTCGTGGCGCAGCATTCGCCAAGACAGCAACGGCTTGAGCCACAGGCCCAGCAATGCCCCTGTGAGCAGGGGGGCGGCCGAACTATCGCGCAAAAAATGGAGGGTTGCCCATTGCAGCAGTGCATAACTGCCGCTAGCAACCGTGGCTAGCACACACCAAAGGATGGCAAACAACCAAAAGGAGCGCCAATCTGGCCCTACAGTGGCGGCGGTGGGTGCCAGCCGACGGCTGGCCCAACCCAGAGCGTGGCCCATCCAGACCACTGGATGCCAGCGTGCTGGAGGTTCTCCCCAGCAGTGGTCCACGACCAAAGCCACCAGCAGTGCCCAAAGAGCGATGTGGCTGCCGTTGTGACCGCTGGCCCACAACGGCCCCCACAGCCAATTTGCTTCAGGCATCCGCGTCTTTCAGGCCGTTGGAGAACAGTGCCGAGGGCGTATTCCATTGGTCATCAAATACCAACGAAGCCAGTGGCGCACGTTGCGCCCAACGCTCGCGTTGCAGCATCGGTTCGTGGTAGAACTCCTGCACTGGCCCTAAGCACAGCAGGGCGATGACTTCAGCCCCTAGAGGCAGTCCGAGCAACTGACCCAAGGCTGCTGGATCAAAGATTGAGACCCAGCCCATGCCCAACCCTTCGGCCCGTGCTGCCAGCCACAGGTTTTGAATGGCACAACTGGCCGAGGCCAAATCCATCTGGGGCATGGTGCGTCGGCCAAAAACGTGCTGCTCTCGGCCATCGGCCAGTGCTACCACCAGGAGTTCGGCGGCATCCAAGATGCCCTGCACCTTGAGGCGCATAAATTCTTCTTGGCGTTGCCCTAGGGCTTGGGCGGTCAGGATGCGTTCTTGCTCTACCAAATCATGCAGTGGCTGGCGCAGTGCAGCTTGGGTAATGCGGATAAAGCGCCACGGCTGCATAAAGCCCACGCTGGGGGCATGGTGTGCTGCTTGTAGCAGGCGCAGCAACACCTCAGGGGCTACATGGCCACCACAGAAGTGGCGCATATCGCGCCGCTCATGGATGGCACGGTACACCGCCAGCCGTTCGGCTTCGGTAAAAGCCTGTGCGTTGGGCATGGCTTCTGTGGTCGATTGCGGCATGGGTTTAATCCTCAATGCCACGCTGGGCAGGGATACCGGCTTGAAAGGCGTGTTTGATAAGTTTCATTTCGGTGACGGTGTCGGCCAGTTCCATGATTTCTGTGGGGCAGCGGCGGCCTGTGAGCACCACATGCACGTCTTGGGGGCGTTGGCGCAGGGTCTCGAGTACGCCGTCCAGTGGCAGCCAACCGTAAATCAGTGGGTAGGTGATTTCATCGAGCACCACCATGAAGTAATCCCCCGAAAGGATGGCGCTACGGGCTTTTTCCCAGCCATCACGGGCCAATTGCGCCGAATGCTCCAGATCTTGACTCTTCCAGCTAAAGCCATCGCCTAGCCCTTCGATAGGCAAGCCAATTTGCTCAAACATGCGGTGTTCGCCAAAGCGGGCGCTGGGCACCTTCATGAACTGGAAGATCTTGACGGCTTTGCCTCGGCCATGTGCGCGCAGCGCAAGGCCAAAGGCCGCAGTGCTTTTGCCTTTGCCATCGCCAGTGTGGACGATGGTCAGGCCTCGGCGCTCGCCGCTGGGTTTTTCGTAGCGTTTTTCGGTGGGAGGGGTTTCGAGTTGCATACAGTGCTCCAATCCAGAAAAATTAAAGGGCCAGCGTGCGCCGCTCCAAACAGGGCAGGGCTACCCACATGCCTGCTGCTTGCTGGATGTGGATGCGTTGGTCAAAGACTTGTTCTAAGGCTCTGTGGGTTGTGCTGTCGCTGGCGCTGCCGTGGTGGTGCAGGCGGCCATCGGCCACGATAGCGATGTCGTCTGCTTGCAGCGCCAGTGAGACCTCGTGCAGCACACTGACCACGGTATGGCCTTGGGCCACCAGATCACGCACCAACAACAGCCAATCGGCTTGGTGTGGTGGGTCTAGGTTGGCCAGCGGCTCATCCATCAGCAGTACTGGGGCTTGCACTGCCAAAGCGCGGGCTAACAACACCCGTTGGCGCTCGCCACCGGAGAGTTGGCCCAAGGCGCGCCCGCGCCAGTCCCATGCTTGGGTAGCGCGCAGGGCTTGCTCTACAGCGGTATGGTCGGCGGCACTGGGGGCGGCCAGCCATGCTTGGTGTGGCAAGCGGCCTAGCATAGCCACGTCATAAACGCTGAGGTCATCTGCTGCTGCCTCGTTTTGGCCCAGCCATGACAGGGTGCGAGCGCGTTCGCGCCGGGGCCAGTGGTGCAGTGGGCGGCCTAGCAGTTGCACTTGGCCCGAGCAGGGCAGCAAGCCAGCCAAAGCCCGCAACAGGGTGGATTTGCCCGCGCCATTGGGGCCAACCATGCTGGTCCACCGCCCGGCTGCCAACGATAGATTCAGGTCGTGCAAGATGGCACGTTGCCCGATTTGTACCCCTACGGCTTGGGCGTGCAAGGCGCAGAGAGGTGGTGTGCTCATCCCAGTCCTCCAGTGCGTCGGTGCATGAGCCAGAGCAAGTAAACCCCGCCCAATACAGCGGTGAGCACACCCACCGGCAGCTCTTGCGGTGCCATCAGACCACGGGCTAGCAAATCGGCACCGGCCAGCAGTACCGCCCCCATAGCACTGGCTAGCACCATCAGCCGGCCGTGGGGTACGGGAGCCACTGCCCGCACCAAGTGTGGTGCTGCCAAGCCCACAAAGGCGATCAATCCGGTTTGGGCTACGGCGGTGCCCGTTGCCAGCGCCAACACACCCACCAATGCAGCCCGCAAGGGGGCCAGCGGCAAGCCCAAACTGTGGGCTGTGGATTCGCCCAAAGCCAGCCCATCCAGCACCCGCGACAACGCCCAAGCGGCTAGCAGGCACAGCAGCCAAGTACCGGCCATGAGCAGACATGCCGTCCAGCCGACAAAGCCGGTAGAACCCAACAAAAAGGCTTGCATCGCTTGCATCGAATCGGGCGAGAGCAGCAAGATGAGTGAGGTCAGCGCCCCCAGCACAACACCAACAATTACCCCAGCCAACAACAGCCGCAAGGTGTGTTGTACCCCTCGTGCCAGCACCAGCGTGAGCACCACCGCCAGCACTGCTCCGGCAAAGGCGGCCCCGGTCAGGCCCAAGCGCACCAGCCAGTGCCCAGAAAACACCGACACCGCATAGCTGCCCATGCCCGTCCCTGCCATGCCGATACCCGATCCCATCAACGCCAAAGCCAAGGCCACCCCCAGTGATGCCCCTGAGGCACTGCCCAACAGATAGGGGTCGGCCAGCGGGTTGCGAAACAAGCCCTGGGCTACAGCACCCGCCAGCCCCAGCAAAGCCCCAGCGCACCACGCCCCCAGCGTACGGGGCAGGCGAATGTCCCAAATGATTTGCCAAGCCATGGTACGGCTGGCGGTGTCGGACTCATTGCCCCAGAGAGTGGGCCAAAGATTCTCTAGCCCAGTGCTGCCCACGGCAGTGCCCAATGGCAATAACAATAGGCTAGAACACAGCAGCGCCAGTGCCAACCAGCGCCCACGCGACGGCGGCGCACTCATCGGGTGGTGGCCTTGTCCGTCAGGCAACGGGCCATGAGGCGAGCACCTTCGGCCATGCGTGGGCCGGGGCGGATCAGCATATCAAACTCGGGTGGCGTAAAAACGCACAGACGTTGCTGTTGCAGTGCCTGCATGGCTTGCCAGCCGGGGCGTTGCGCCAGTCCTTCCACACTGCGTGCCCCCACCATGATCAAGTCGGGGTTGGCACGCACCACATATTCTGGATTGAGTTTAGGAAATGGTCCCAGCGCGGCGGGCAGGATGTTGCGTGCGCCCAAGCGGGTCAGGGTTTCGCCAATAAAGGATTGCATACCCGCACCATACGGCCCCCGGTTGACCTCAAAATAGACCCGCGCGTTGCGGGCCGCAACGGGCACCGATTGTGCTGCGGCCTGCACGCCAGCATCAATCACCCGCCACAGCCGTTGGGCATCGGGCACGGCCAGCACTTGACCAATTTTGCCCAGTACGCGCTGCACGTCGGCATGGCTTTTAGGCTCCAGTGCCACTACGGGCACTCCCAGCGATTCGAGCCGTGCTGCGCCACGCGAGGACGTAGCCATGAGAACAACATCGGGGCGCAGCGCCACAATGGCCTCAATGTTGGGGTCGAGACCACCGCCCACCTTGGGCAGTTTTTGTACGCTGGCAGGCCAGTCGGAGTAGCGATCTACGCCCACCAGCCGGTGGCATTGTTCTAGCGCGCAAACGGTTTCCGTCAGCGAGGGCAGCAAACTGACAATGCGTTGTGGGGGCCGAGCCAGCGTCACCGCATGGCCCCGATCATCTGTCAATGCAATCGGCTGGGCCTGCACACTGAGCACCGCTGCGCTCCAAGCCAACACCGCAGATAGTCGGGTCAAACTGCGTGGCAACCACTGCATGGCGTATCCTTGAGGGTCAGTGGCAAGCCTGCGGCCATGAGCGTGACGCGCTGGCAGGTTTGGGCCACTTGCTGGTTGAGCAGCCCCAGTGCATCGACAAAAGCCCGCACCTCGTGGCCCAGTGGGATTACGCCCAAGCCGATTTCATTGCCCACCAGTACTACTGGGCCGGGGGCTTGTGCCAGTGCAGCACCAAAAGCGGTGGCCTGTTCTTGCCAGGTTCCCAACGGGGCGGTGTCTGATGAAGCATCATGGGCGGGCATCAGCCAGTGGGTGAGCCAGAGGGTGAGGCAATCCACCACAATGAGCGTTTCTGGGCTGCTGTGTTGTTGCAGGGCTTGTGCCAGGTAGCGGGGCTCTTCGAGCGTGGTCATGCCCGGTACGCGTATGGCCCGATCTTGCTGGTGGCGCTGGATGCGCTCTTGCATTTCTGTATCCCACGCTTGGGCGGTGGCCAGCATGAGGGCATGGTGCAGGGGGGATTGATCCAGCCAATGGCGGGCCAATAGCTCGGCACGGCGGGATTTTCCGCTTTTTTGTCCTCCCAAGATTAGCTCGCTGCGGGCGATGGACAAGCTCATAAGTCCACCCCACCCAGCCAGCGGGCCACAGTGCGTGGGCTGGAGGCAAACCAAGCATGAAAATAGCTGGCGTGCAGGCTACCGTGTTGGTACAGGGCTTCGCCTTTGCTTTCCTCCACAGCTTGGCCGGGGCGGCTGCTGCGCGTGAGTACTGGCGCTGGACTGTCCAACCGCGAATAGTGAAAGGTGTGCCCACGCAGCACCCCTGTGTCAGTCGCCAGTTGCTGCATACCCAGCCCTGCCAGCCGTTTTTGCAACACGGCCTTACCGGGCAACAGCCCCCACAGAGGGGCAAACTGGCCATCGTGGCCGGTAATGCCTTCACACAGGGCCACCATGCCGCCACACTCGGCCCAGATGGGCTTGCCTGCGCCCCAGTGGGCGCGCAAGTCCTCTTGCACGGCATGATTGGCCATCAAGGCCGCAGCGTGCAGTTCGGGGTAGCCACCGGGCAGCCACACCGCATCGCAGGGTGGCAAGCCCTCTCCGGCCAAAGGGGAGAAAAACACCAGTTGCCCGCCCATCGCACGCAGGCAGTCCAGATTGGCTGGGTAAATAAAGCTGAATGCCGCATCGCGTGCCACGGCCACAGTGCAGCCTTGCAGCCAAGTCTGTACCTCTTCTGGCGCTGGCTTGGCGGCTGGCGCAGCAAAATCCGCCGCCCATGCTTGCCATTGTTCCCAGCTACGCTGGCCCAACGGCGTCTGTGCCAGTGCATCGGCCACGGCATCGAGCCGTTGCAGCGCATCGCCCAATTCATGGGCGGCCACCAAGCCCAAATGGCGTTCGGGCAGCAGCGAGCTGTCTCCTGCCGGGGTGACTTTTTGCAAAGCCCCTTGCCACAAGGCAGGGTCGCGCAGCCCCGCTCGGAGCAAATCAGCATGGTGTTCCGTAGCGACGCGATTGGCCAGCACCCCGGCCCAGCGCAAGCCCGGCTGGTAATGCACTAAACCATAGACCAAGGCGCCAAAAGTGGTGGACATGGCTCCCGCATCTAGCACCGCCAGCACCGGAATATTCAGCCGCTGTGCCAATTCGGCGGCGCTGGGGCTGCCATCAAACAAGCCCATCACCCCTTCAATCAAGATCAGATCGGCCTCTTGGGCGGCGTCATGGAGCCGGGCCGCCACATCTTCGGGGCCAGTCATCCAACCATCGAGTGAATGCACGGGGGCACCACTGGCGAGCTCATGCCAGTGCGGATCGAGAAAGTCTGGCCCACACTTGAACACGCGCACTTTGCGCCCCTGGCGGCTGTGCAAACGTGCCAAAGCGGCAGTGAGGGTGGTTTTGCCCTGCCCCGAGGCTGGGGCAGCTATCAACAGTGCGGGGCAGCGGGTGCTCATTGGGGCGTCCATTTCAGGCCTACATACAGGCTACGCCCTGGGGTGGCATAGCTGCGGGCAAGCTGGTAATCTTTGTCGGCCAAGTTGTCAATGCGTGCCAGCAAAGTGAAGTTGCGTGCCATGCGCGTGCTGGCATACAGGTTCCAGAGGGTGTAGCCCCCCAGTCGGGTAGTGTTGGCAATGGTGTCAAATCGCTGGCCCGAGGCTTGCATTTCTGCGCCCAGATTCCAGCCTGCCCATAGGGTATCGGCGCCCAAGGTGGCATGGCGTTTGGCCCGGCGTGCCAGCTGTTTGCCGGTGTCTAAATCACGGGGGTTTTGCCAGTCCACTGAGCCGCGCCACTGCACCCCAGCCAGCCGGTAGGAGCCTGCCACCGTCACGCCTTCGTATTGGGCGCGGGCGGTGTTGGCGTAGCAGCCAAAATCAGAAGCACAAGCACCCGTCCCTACGAAGGAGATCAAATTGCGTACCCGGTTGCGGTAGGCCGTCACTGAGAAAGTGCTGCTTTTTTCAGCCCAACGCAGGCCAATTTCGGCGTTGCGGCTTTTTTCTGGTTGCAGTGTGGCGACACCGTACTCGCTAAAACGCTGGTACAGAGTGGGCGCCCGAAACGCTGTGCCCACCGAGGCTGTGGCTCGCCATTGGGGGGTGAGGGCATAGCCATAGGCCAAACTCCCTGTGTTCTGACCCCCAAATTCACTGTCGTTGTCGTGGCGGGCATTGAGCTGTACGGTATGCCCCCCTGCGTTGTAGCCATAACCCAGTGCAACCCCATCCTGTGAACGTTGGCGGTCTAGCGTGACCCCCCAAGCATCCAAAGCTGGGTTGTAGAGCTGGTCTTCGCGGCGCTCGAGGGCTGCGTTAAAGCGATGTGCGCCCCATTGGTAATCGTGCTGCCATAGGTAGCCACGCAGTGTGGTTTCTGTCAGGTAGGGCGAAGGCGTGGTTTCGTAGCGGCTGGCCGCCTCCGTCACAGAGAGACGCGTGCGGTACGCCTCACTCCATTGCGCCTGCCAGCTCAAACCCGCCGTGCGCAGGCGATGCAAATTGCGGTCATCGGCAGGCGCAGCAGGGGTGTAGCTGAAAGCGTCGTAATCAGAGTGGAGCCGTTGCGCCAGCAGGGTGGCATCCAAACGGTGTTGCGTGTTGATGCGCAGGCCTAGGCGGGCATTGGCCGATGTGCTGCGGTAGCCATCGCGGTCTGGGTGGTGGCTGCCGCTGGTTTTGGTATCAAAACCATCGCTAGTGGTACGGTGCAGGCCCAGTGCATAGTCCAAGGCACCATCGGTGCCAGTGCTGCCACTGATGCCCGCCTCTATTTTGCGTGTGCCTTGGCTGCCCAAACCTACCCCAACCATGGGTTGGGCTGGGCCTTCGCCCTTGCGGGTAAATAATTGGATCACGCCAGCAATAGCGTCTGAGCCATACACGGCCGCTGCCGGGCCACGCAATACCTCAATGCGCTCCATCTGTGCCAACGGAATCTGTTCCCATTGTGCGCCACCCGTCGATTGGGAGTCCACCCGTACGCCGTCGATATAGACCGCTGTGAAGCGCGATTCAGCCCCACGCACAAACACACTGCTGGCATTGCCAGGGCCACCATTGCGCGAGATTTCTAAGCCCGGCAGCCGGGCCAGCACATCCGCCAACACACTGGCACCACTAGATTCAAGCGTTTCGCGATCCACAATGGAGACGTCGGCCACCAAGTCGGCCAAAGGTTGTGGCGTGCGGGTTGCCGTGACCACCACATCAGACAGCGAGGGTGTGTGCAGGTTCTGTGCCAATAGCAGTGGGCCTGGGGCATCTGAGGTTTGTTGTGCGTGTGCAGACAGTGCAGACAACAGGGCACAGGCCCAAACCACAGGGCGCACATTCAGGGCAACGCTGGGGCAGCCTGGGACGGTAGAGATCTTCATGGGAACACAATCAGAATGCAACCCGTGCTGGCTTCCCCGCCAGCGTTGGGTGATACAGCCACACTAGCCACCAAGGCTATGTGCGACCACCGTGTTGGCCGGTATCCGGGCTGGCGGAGCACCCTTCAGCGCCTTCCCAGTGCTTGTTCAAGGCATCCAGTGGCGTGTGGCTGAAGAGAGAGTGGCATGGACTCGTCCGCTGACCGTTGCGGGGGCAGCGCAGGCTCGGCAGCCCCCTTGATGGGGGCTTTCCTCCCTGCTTCCCGTTGAACTTCGGCATGTGAACCACACCAAGAGCACCAACGGCGCGGATTCTACGGCGCTTTGGCCACTGGCAACCCTACAATTGCAGGCATGGCCCCCTTGCAAACCATCGATCTCATCACCGCGCGTGTGGAGCACCTGCTCCAACGCCTGACCCAGTCTCAGCAGACTCAGCAGCAGCAGGCGCAACAGCTGGCCGATTTGGCCCGTGATCGACAGGCGCTGGAAAAGATACGCGAGCAACAAGCTGAACAGATAGTGCGGCTACTGGAAGAGCACGATATGCTCGTCCAGGCCCATACGGCCCTGCAAGAGGATGGACTGCGGCAAGAGGCCAAGAGCCTACATCTGGAGCAGGAGCGCGATGCCTTGCAGAAAGTCCACGCCGCCCAAACAGAACAATTGGTCGCCTTGACCCGTCAGCATGAAGAATTGCTGCGCAATACGGCACCCCAAACAGAAAAACTGGCGGCTTTGCACAAGGAGCATGCCGCCTTGCAGCAGGCCCATGCGGCCTTGCAGCAGACCAGCACCGAGCAGGCCACCCAAGTGACTGCCTTGCGCCAAGAGTGCCAAACCTTGCAACAGGCAGGGCAGGCACAACTGGCACAAATTGCTGCCCTTACCCAGGAGCGCGACACCTTGCAACAAACCAGCACTGGGCAGGCCGAGCAGATCAGCGCCCTCACCCGTGAGCATGACATGCTCAAATCCCGCCTGCAAACGGCCCGCTCCCGCATGGATGCTTTGATGGAAACCTTGCCAGCCAGTCCCGCAGAGAAAGAGGGTGGCGCATGATGATGAAGAAAATCGAGGTGCAGATCATGCAGCAGAGCCTGCTGCTGAGTTGCCCTGAAGGTGGCGAAGCCTACCTGCGGGAAGCCGCCGCACGGGTAGACAAGGCCATGACCCAGATCCGTGACGGTGGCAAGGTGCGGTTGCGTGAACAAATTGCTGTGCAGGCGGCTATCAATCTGGCTTTTGAGATGGTCAAGGCGGCGGTAGCCGAAAAGACGGCCCTGACGCGCGCTGAACAGGCAGAAGCTGCTGCGGCCAATGCACTGGTGCAAGCCCAAGAGGCGGCTATCTTGGCACAAAGCGTCTCTGGCCCCGAAATGCAGGCCAAGTGCCAGGCCTTGTTGGAGCGCCTCGATACGGCACTGCAAGACGGCACCACACCCGGTTGAGGTGTGGTGGCTGTGGTGGGCCAGCGCCTATGGCCGCCCAGTACCGCTACAATCGGCCTGTCTGCGGTGCTGCTGGGCTTTATATTTCCTTGAACCAATGCTCATTGAGCCTGGGCTTGGTACATTGCCCGGTGAGCGTGATCGTCTCGCGTCAGATGAACCCAACACCTGGCTGCCCTTGCCCCCCTGAACCCCCGGTTCAGGATGCAGGTTCGGTGGCACTGGCAGACACCTTCATTGTCTTGCCCTCCCCAGTCTGTATCGTGTCTGGGGCACTCCCAGCAGCCTCTGGTCAGGCGGGCCTGCTCCCCTTGATCCCCCCCCCCACCATTTATGTTCGATACCCTGCTAATTGTTGAGTTGGCCTTGCTGGGCCTGTGTACGGGCTTTTTTGCCGGACTGCTCGGTATTGGTGGCGGCATGATGTTGGTGCCTTTTCTGACCTATTTTCTGACTGAGCGGGCTGTATCTCCTGATTTGGCCGTCAAGATGGCCATTGCCACGGCGATGGCTACTATTTTGTTTACATCTATCTCCAGTGTGCGTGCGCACCACCGCCGTGGTGCTGTGCGTTGGGATTTGGTTCAGCGGTTGGCCCCCGGTATCGCTTTGGGAGGGATGGCGGCCAGCTTGGGGGTGTTCTCCTTGCTTAAAGGGTCTTTTTTGGCACTGTTTTTTGGGGTCTTTGTGGGTTTTTCTGCATTGCAGATGTTCCGTGACCGCAAACCAGCACCATCCCGACAAATGCCAGGGGTGGCAGGACAGGTAGCCGCTGGCAGTGGCATTGGTTTTTTGGCTGGGTTGGTGGGGGCTGGGGGGGGGTTTATCAGCGTGCCCTTCATGACTTGGTGCAACGTGCCCATCCACAATGCTGTGGCTACCAGCGCCGCCTTGGGTTTTCCGATTGCAGTGTTCAACGTGGCTGGTTATGTGCTGGGGGGCTTTTCGGTGCCCGGTCTACCTGCACATTCCATGGGTTATGTGTGGTTGCCAGCTTTGGGCGTAATTGCCGCGTGCAGTGTATTCACGGCCCCTCTGGGCGCTCGTGCGGCCCACAGTTTGCCTGTGCGCCAACTCAAGCGGGTTTTTGCCAGCTTATTGCTGGTGCTGGCGGTTTATATGTTTTGGAAGGGATATGCCGCGTTGTAACGCAACCGGGCCATCAACTGCACCACAGTTCTGGCCCATGGGTGGCATCAAGCCACAGTGCCCATAAGGCCACACCACAGAGCAAAATGCCTGCCAGTCGTGTGCCACGGTCGCCATGCACCTTGAGGCGCTGGCGTAAACGCAGCCACAGCCACGGCCCTGCCACCAGCCACAGGCCACTGCCCACGGCAAACAGGGCCATAGTGATGGCACCCGACACTGCACTGCCACTGAGAGAGGCCACTAACAAGGCCGAGTAAAGCAGACCGCAGGGCATCAAGGCCCACAGAAAACCTGTTGCAAACACGCCCCCCGGTTTAGCCACCACAGGCCGCACCCGCTGCCAGAGGCTCCGTCCGGTTTGTTCTACCCAAGCGGGTTGGCGAGCCAACACCACCATCATCAACCCCCAAGCCAGCACGCCCACATGCAGCATCGTCCAAGCCGGGCGCAAGGCCGCACTTTGCACTGTGAGCCAAGCCAAACTTTGCATTGCTACTGCGGCCAGAGCGCCCACAGCGGCATAGCCGAGCAGACGGCCAAGGTGGTAAGCCCATACACGCCGCTGGTGTTGTGGTGGAGCGCCCTGCCAATGCACGGGCTGTTCGGGGGGGGTGTTGGTGCCTGCACCCACCACGGCACCGCAAGGGGCTGCGCACATAGCCAAACAATGCGGCCCACCGACCAGCCCCATGAGCAAGGCCGTCCAGGCCACTGAAAAAAGCATCATCTTCAGATGATGCGGGAAAACCGTGTTCGGTTCCGGTCGGCCTGCAAATACCGGTCAAAAGTCATGGCAATACCTCGTACAAAGTACCAGCCCATCTCTGTGACTTGCACCCCATCGGCGTTGAAAATCACCAACCCTTGGCCGGCCATTTCTTGTAGCACGCCTAGCTCGACGGCAAAATACTGGCGAAAATCAATCAGCCAAGCGGCTTCTAAGGGCTCAAACAGCAGCTCGCCTTGGCACATCAAGGCCATGATGACAGCACGGCGCACCAAGTCGTCGCGTGTCAAGGCTAAGCCTCGCACGATGGGCAGACGACCTTGGTTCAGGTGGTCGTAGTATTCGTCCAGAGTTTTGGCATTTTGGCTGTAGGTGGCACCCACACGCCCAATGGCCGATACGCCCAGTGCAATCAGATCGCAGTCGGGTTGGGTGCTGTAGCCCTGAAAATTGCGGTGCAGGCGTCCTTGGCGCTTGGCTACGGCCAACGCATCATCGGGCAACGCAAAATGATCCATGCCCACATACACATAGCCCGCTGCACTAAAAGCCTCTAATGAGCGTGCCAACATGGCGACCTTGGCAGAGGCCATTGGCAAATCGGCCCATACGATGCGCCGCTGTGGCTTGAAGCGTTCGGGCAGGTGGGCATAAGCATACAGCGCGATGCGATCGGGGCGCAACTGCGCCACTTGGGCCAAGGTGCGCTCAAACGATGCAGGTGTTTGGCGTGGCAGGCCGTAAATCAGGTCGATGTTGATGGAGGCGAAACCCAAGGCGCGTGCCGCATCTACCAGTGCAAACACCTGTTCGGCAGGTTGGATGCGGTGTACGGCCTTTTGGACTTCGGGGTCAAAGTCTTGCACGCCAAAGCTCAGGCGGTTAAAGCCCAGTTCGGCCAGCAAGGCCAGCCGCCCGGCATCTACTGTGCGCGGGTCAATCTCGATGGAGTACTCCCCATCGGGAGCCAACGTAAAGTGGCTGCGCAACATCGCCATCAGTTCGCGCAGACCTTCATCTGACAAGAAGGTGGGCGAGCCACCGCCCAGATGCAGCTGGCTCACTACTTGGCCTTTGCCACAATGGGCGGTATGCAGTTCTACCTCACGGCTGAGGTAGCGCAGATAGACTTCCGCCCGGTCGTGGTGCCGGGTGATAATTTTGTTGCAGGCGCAGTAGTAGCACAGCGATTCACAAAAAGGGATGTGCACATACAACGACAGTGGCAGCGCCTTGGCCGATGTTCCCACGCTGCGTTGTTGCAACGCGAGCACATAGTCGTTGGCACCAAAAGCCTCCACAAAGCGATCTGCCGTTGGGTAAGAGGTGTAACGCGGTCCGGGCACATCAAACCGGGTCAGCAATTCGGGGGAAACAACGGTCATGGGAAAATTCCTTAAGTGCCAATGCACTGTGCCGTAAATGGGCCAGACAGGCGTTGACGTCTGTCAAGAGCAAACACCAAAGGCGCACTGTGTTGGCAGCAGTGGGGGATGGGCGATAATTTGAACATGTCCACTATCTTTCCCGCCCCAGCAATGCCTTACTGCGCAATCGGGTCAAGGGGATGGCAGTGTGGCTGATTTATCTGAAGTAGCTCCGAGTCGCCATGAATCCACACACCATCAAAGTCGCCTGTTCCAACTGCAACTTGCGCGAGCTTTGCATGCCGCTGGGATTGACGGATGCACAAATACAACGCATTGACGAAGTAGTGGCTACCCGGCGCAAAATCAAGCGTGGTGGCACTTTGTTTCGCAATGGCGAGGCATTTACCTCGCTGTATGCCATTCGCACAGGGTTTTTCAAAACCTGTGTGGCTACCGAGGACGGGCGCGATCAGGTCACTGGCTTTCAGATGGCAGGCGAAGTCATCGGTCTGGATGGCATCGTCAATGACCGACATACCTGCGATGCCATTGCATTGGAAGATGCAGAGGTTTGCGTTATGCCCTTTGACCGGATTGAAGAGCTTTCGCGTGAGGTCACGGCCTTGCAAAGCCATGTCCACAAAATCATGAGCCGTGAGATCGTACGCGAGCACGGAGTGATGTTGTTGCTGGGCAGCATGCGGGCTGAGGAGCGTTTGGCAGCCTTTTTGCTCAATTTGGTACAGCGTCTGCACGCCCGTGGTTTTTCGCAGTCAGAACTGGTGTTGCGCATGACCCGCGAAGAGATTGGTAGCTATTTGGGCCTGAAGTTAGAGACCGTTAGTCGCACTTTCTCCAAGTTTGTGGAAGATGGCATCGTAGAAGTGCGTCAGCGCCATGTGCGCATTCTTAGCACCGATGCGCTCAAACGCATTGTCAATAACCAACAAGCTTGCCATTGAGCACTGCGCCGTATCTGAGGCAGGCTATTGGTTGGGTTTCTGTCATAGTTTGTGGCAAAAAAAGCGCCCCTCCCCTTGGAAAGCCCTTTTTTTCCCAGTAGCATCGCTCCAGCCAGTGGAGAAACTGGTTTTCGCTGGTTCACACTGCCCGTTATTCACAAGGAAACCCAACATGGCAACTCCCAAAAAAGCCCCGGCCAAGGCCGCTCCCGCTGCTGAAGCGGCTGCGCCTGCTGCCAAAAAGCGCACTCCCAACGCGGCTTTCATGAAGCCCCTGACCCCCAGCGCCGAACTGGCCGCTGTGGTGGGTGCGGCTCCCCTGCCCCGCACAGAGATCATCAGCAAGCTGTGGGCCTACATCAAAGAGCACAAGCTCCAAGACGAAGCCAACAAGCGCAACATCAACGCCGATGCCAAGCTCAAGAAGGTGTTTGGCAAGCCCCAAGTTTCGATGTTCGAAATGGCTGGTCTGATCGGCAAGCATGTGAAATAAGCGTTCGCACGCTTTGCACACCAGGTCGGCTTTGCCGGCCTTTTTTTTGCCTGAACTTTACTTATGAATGAGAATACTTGTTATTTGATTTAAGATTGACAGTTCGACGATGCACAGCCAATTTTTCTAGCCACTGCTTCGTACCTGTATCGGCACCAATGGTGGTGCCGATGGCAATGACCTATCTACGGAGGCCCAATTGGCAAAGAAACCCGCACCGCATTTGCAAAAAACAACCCCCATGCCCGAGTTGCAGCCCGCTGTGCTGTCGGGCCGTATGGCCGCAGGTTTTGACAAGCCTTTGCTCCCCCTGGGTGCCTTGATGTTGGCGACTTCGATGGGCAGCTGGGCGCAGACCAACGAGGCGCCCAGTGCCACCTTGCCTGCGGTGACAGTGCGTGAAGCGGTGCAAATCCAAAGCAAAGACACTTTGCAGGTCAAAAAGACCACCATTGGTAAAGGCCAGCAAGAACTGCGCGACATTCCGCAAAGCGTCACGGTGTTTACTGAGCGCCTGATGGACGACCGTAACCAAGACGACTTCCGTGAAGTGCTGCGCACCACTTCGGGGGTGACTTTTCAGGCAGGCGAAACCGGCGAAGAAGATGTGCGTTTGCGCGGCTTCTCTTTGGGCCAGGCAGGAGACATCTACATTGATGGCATGAAAGATGCCCCACTGTACGAGCGCGACACTTTCAACAACGACCGGGTAGAAGTGCTCAAAGGCTCTGCTTCCATGTTGTTTGGCAAGGGCTCGACGGGTGGCGTGGTTAACCAAGTCAACAAGGCGCCATTGTTGATGGATCAGCACGAAGCCAGTTACACCATTGGCACGGGCAATGAACACCGCGTGACGGGCGACTTTAACTTCAAGACGGGAGAAAACGCAGCCCTGCGCGTCAATGCCATGGTGCACAACGCCGACAACCACGGTGCTACGCAGAAAAAGCGTGGCATTGCGCCCACCTTCAGTTGGGGTATTGGCACCCGTGATGAGTTCTCAGTCGGGCTGTACTATTTGGACATTCAGGGGCGTCCTTCGTACAACCATCCTTGGTTTTTGGACAACGGCGTGATCGTCCCATCGTTGCCTGCCAAGAATTACTATGGCCTCAACAGTGATTATTTGAACACTTCGGCCAAGTATGTCACGCTGTCGCATATTCACCGTTTTGATGATCGTGGCGAGCTGAACACCCGTTTGCGCCACGGCACCTATGAACGCGATTTGTGGGCCAGTGTGATTCGCTTTGGCACGGGCACCACGCTAGAAAACATCAATAGCAGCACGGTGGTCTCTCGTACCCCTAAGGGTCGGGTGGGCAGTAGCGATTTGACGCAACTGCAAAGTGATTACACCAACACCTTCGACTGGCTGGGTAAGAAGCACGCACTGATTGCCGGGGTAGATGTTTACCACGATGACGCTGATCGCAACCAGAACTTTGCTGGAACTCCCAGTGGCTTGAACACGACGGTAGGCACACCCAACAATGGCGACTGGCGTGCAGACACCCGTGGCGTGCCAGCTTACAACAGCTTCACGGCGCGCAATGTGAGTTTGTACGCACAAGACACGATGAGCCTGACATCTGCGTTCAAGTTGGTGGCAGGTTTGCGTTATGACCACTTCAAGGCGTCGTACCACACCAGTACCGACTTGAGCCACGCCCGTTCCGATGATCTCTGGAGCCCACGCATTGGTGCTTTGTATCAGCCCAATGATCTGGCTTCGTACTATGTGTCGTATGGCACTTCGTACAACACGTCGGGCGACACTTACCAGTTTGGCAACCCGAATGCTGGCACAGAAAAAACAGCCAATACCCCCGCAGAGAAAAGCCGCAATTTTGAAATTGGTGGCAAGTTTGAACTGTTTGAAAAGCGTGCCAGCCTAGGGGTGGCCGCGTTCTACAGCGAGAAATACAACGAACGCAACACCGACCCTGATACCGCATCAACCCAGCAATTGTTGTCGGGCAAGCGCCATGCCACAGGGATGGAGTTCAACTTGGCCGGGCGTGTGACACCGCGTTGGGAAGTGTTTTATAACCACACTTGGATCCCCAGCGCCAAGATTGACGAAAGCAATGTGGTTTTGGCCGCCAACGGTGGGGGTGCCCAGGTCAAGGGCGACCGCCCTGGCCTGACGCCCAAGCACAGCGGCAGCTTCTGGACAACCTACGCCGTGACACCACAGTTGCGTGTGGGGGCTGGCTTGAACTACCGTGGCAAGCAAAATCCGGAAGGCTCGCGTGCAGTGGTGGCCGACAGCTTTGTCACGGCTGATGCGATGGTGGAATACAGCTTCAACGAGAAAACCTCGCTCAAGCTCAACATCACCAACTTGAGCGACGAGTTGTATGCCGATAGCCTGTACCGTGGGTTCTATGCGCCCGGTGCTGCCCGTGCGGTGCAACTGACGCTCAAGACCCGTTTCTAAGCGGTATCTTCTACACAACGCACTGTCTGCCCCGTATGTTTTTGCATCTGAAAAATATCCTGACTCCGCAAGAGGTTCAGACTGCTCGCACTTTGTTGGGCGATGATGCCCCTTGGCGAGACGGGCGCAGCAGTGCGGGGGGACAGGCGCTGGCGCACAAGCGCAACGAACAATTGGCCCAAGACAGCACCCAAGCGCAGCAATTGCGTGCCTTGGTGCTGGCCGCGTTGCAGCGCGATGCCTTGTTCTTTTCAGCGGCCCTGCCCAAGAAGATTTTTAACCCGCTGTTCAATCGTTACAGCGGCGACAGCAACTTTTATGGCAACCATGTGGATGGTGCTGTGTTGCGCTCGCATTACCCTGAGCAATGGGTGCGTAGCGACTTGTCGTGCACGATTTTTCTGGCTGAGCCACAAGAGTATGACGGTGGTGAATTGCTCATTCGTGAGGCCCAAGGAGAGCGGGCCATCAAATTGCCTGCGGGTGATATGGTGCTGTATCCCAGTTCTACCGTACACCAAGTGGCGCCGGTCACACGGGGTGCCCGCATTGCCAGTTTTTTCTGGATTGAGAGTATGGTGCGCTCGCTTGAGCAGCGCCAGTTGTTGTTTGACATGGACATGGACTTGCTGCGCTTGCGCGCTGCGGTGGGCGAAGGCGCGCCTGCTGTAGTGGGCCTGACGGGCACCTACCACAACCTGCTGCGCATGTGGGCTGATGTCTAACGCCCGATGATGCACACCTTGAAACGCCAATCGGTGCCTGCGGGCATTGTCAATTTGGCCGACCACGAGCAATTAGCCCAACAACGCCTTGACGATAACGCTTGGGCCTATTTTGGCGGTGGTGCCGGTGATGAAATCACCTTGCAAGCCAATCGCACAGCGTGGGATGCTTGGAGGCTGCAACCACGTGTGTTGCAGCGTGTGGCAGGTGGGCATACCCGGGTTGCCTTGTTAGGGCGCACGCTGGCCCATCCAATTATGTTGGCCCCAGTGGCTTTTCAGCGGCTGGCCCATGTGGATGGTGAAGTGGCTACCGCCTATGCTGCTGCCGCTTTGGGGGCAGGTATGGTGTTGAGCACCCAAGCCAGCACACCGCTGGAAACGGTGGCCGATGCTTTTCTGGCAGATCCGGGCCGTGGTGCTCTCTGGTTTCAACTGTATTTACAGCATGATCGGGGCTTTACCCGTGCTTTGGTGCAGCGGGCTGAGGCTGCCGGCTATGAAGCCTTGGTATTGACAGTGGATGCCCCCGTCAGTGGTATTCGTGACCGGGAGCGTCGGGCGGGGTTTCAGTTGCCCCCCGGCATTCGTGCTGTCAATTTGGATGGCTTAGCCCCGCGCCCAGCACGGCCCTTGCAGGGCGGACAAAGTGCTTTATTCCATGATCTCTTGCACGATGCCCCTACTTGGGAAGATGTGCAATGGCTGCAATCCATTACCCGTTTGCCGGTACTGCTCAAGGGTGTGCTCCATCCGGAGGATGCCCGACAAGCTGCGGCTATTGGTGTGGCGGGTCTGGTGGTTTCTAACCACGGTGGACGCACGCTAGACACCGCTATCACCACAGCCCAAGCCTTGCCTGCTGTAGTGCAGGCTGTAGAGGGGCGCTTGCCTGTGTTGGTCGATGGTGGCATTCGCCGAGGCACTGACGTGTTCAAGGCGCTGGCGCTGGGGGCCAGTGCGGTGCTGGTGGGGCGGCCGGCCATTCATGGGCTGACCAACGCGGGGGCAGCGGGGGTGGCCCATGTGCTGCGCCTGTTGCGTGATGAGTTGGAAGCCACGATGGCGCTGATGGGTTGCGCTACGTTGGCGGACGTGGCTGCTGTTTCTTTGCCTATGCCTCCTTTGGGCATTCGATGAAATCCCATCTTGATGGCATAGACTTTATTGAATGAGAAAAATTCTCATTTATAATCAGGCTGTCTTTTAACTGCCAGTCTTGATTTGGTGTTTTGCCATGATCGTTTGTGTCTGCCGCCGTGTCTCTGACCGTGAAATCGCCCGCCATGCCCATGCAGGGATGGGCTTTGACGACATCCAGTTCGAGCTGGGTGTGGCTACCCAATGTGGCCGCTGTGAGGGCTGTGCCCGAGAGGTGGTGGCGCAGTGCCATGCCAGTCGACCTGTGGCCGCTTTGCACAATATGTTGGCCGCCCCCCATTCCCATGGGGCTGGGGTGTGATGCGCCATGATGCTGTCCATCTTGGCAGGAAGTGCCCTGTTGGTAGTGGTTTCTGCTTGGTGGATATTTCACCGTTGAGCAGGTGCCACGGGGTTTGAGTTTCATATTGGCTTTGGGTGCTGGCCGTTATTGATGGTTCTATGTCTTCTTCTGATCGTTTTGCTTTTCCTGCCGTTTCTGCGCGCCATGCATTCATTGCTTCTGGCGTGGTGTTGGCCCATGCCGTCGGGTTATGGACTTTAGAGGCCGGGTTATTGCGCAAGGCGGTTCCACAAGACGTGGTGGTGCCTGCGGAAGTGGTGGCCGAGGTGATCGTTGCGGCACCTCCACCAGCACCTCCCCCCCCGGCACCGCCAGCACCAAAAACACCGCCCTTGCCCCGTCCGGCGGTTGTCAAAACACCAGTGCCTCGGCCTGCACCGGCACCTATGCCGTTGCCTGTGGCTCAAGCCCCTGCCACCCCCAATGCCCCTGTGGTGCAGGCCAGTGAGGCCGTGCCAACGCCTGCACCCGCAGCACCTGCACCAGTAGCGCCACCGGCCCCTCCAGCACCGCCTGCTCCACCGGCACCGCCCCGGATTGAATTGCCGTCAAGCCATGCCGCCTATCTGCAAAATCCGGCCCCAGCCTATCCTGCCATCAGCAAGCGCATGGGCGAGCAAGGCAAGGTTGTGCTGCGTGTGCTCATTGGTGCTGATGGTCTGCCACAGAAAGTGGAATTACAGCAATCGAGTGGCTATGACCGATTGGATCGCCAAGCCCAAGAGGCCGTGATGCGCTGGCGCTTTGTGCCAGGCAAGCGCAACGGCGTGCCCGAGACCATGTGGAATCTGGTGCCGATCAATTTTGTTCTCGAATAATCAAATCCATCGTCAGGAGTTTTCATGGAATCGCAATTTGGCTTGGCCCACGTCTGGATGCAGGGTGACTTTGTGACCCGTTTGGTCGCGGTACTGCTGCTGGGCATGTCGCTGGCATCGTGGATTGTCATCATCGTCAAGGCGCTGGACATCATGAAATTCAAGAAACACGCACGGGCTGCCTTGGGTTTTTGGCACAGTGAAGATTTTGCCGCCGGGTTGGAAAAGCTCGGTGCTGATCCAGCCAATCCTTTTCGCCAGTTGGCCATTGAGGGGCGCGAGGCCACTGCCCACCACCGCAATACCAAAGGCCAGTTGCACGACAGCTTGGATGTGAGTGATTGGGTCACGGGCTGCCTGCGCAACAGCATTGATGAGTTCACGGCCCGTCTGCAATCGGGGCTGGCTATTTTGGCCTCGGTGGGTTCTACGGCCCCTTTTATTGGTCTGTTTGGCACGGTTTGGGGCATCTACCATGCCTTGATTGCCATTGGTGCTTCGGGCCAATCTACGATTGACAAAGTGGCTGGCCCTATTGGTGAGGCGCTCATCATGACGGCACTGGGGTTGGCTGTAGCCATTCCAGCCGTGCTGGGCTACAACGCACTGGTGCGAGGAAACAAGTCCATCCTGAATCGTCTGAATAGCTTTGCCCATGACCTCCATGCTTATTGCGTGACGGGTGCGCGCGTTTCTGGCAACACCGAGGCAGCAGGCAATGTCCATGCCTTGAAGAAAGGAGCTTGAGCATGGCGTTTGGAACCCAGGACGACACCGATGAGGTGATGAACGAGATCAACATGACACCGTTGGTGGACGTCATGCTGGTGTTGCTTATCATTTTCATCATCACCGTGCCGGTGATGAAGCATTCGGTGAATGTAGATTTGCCCCGTGCCAGCAATCAGCCCGAACTCATCAAACCCGAAACGGTGCGCCTGAGCGTAGCGGCAGATGGCGCTTATTTTCTCAATGGCGCACCAGTAGAGGATGCGGAGCTGGAGGCGATGTTGAAAACCGAAGCCGCCAAAGAGCCGCAGCCTGACTTGCATATCCGGGGCGATAAAACCGTGCGTTATGAGCGTGTAGCCCAAGCGATGGCTAGCGCCCAACGGGCCGGGGTGCGCAAAATCGGCTTTGTCACAGATCCCCAGTAACCCTTGCTTTGGAGTATGAAGACCATGTACGCCGCCAGTCTGACCAGTGCTTCGCCTTATTTTGCTGTGGCCTTGGGCGCGACCCCCCAAGATTTGCCTACCTCTGCCGCTTTGGAGGGACATGGCGCAGCGCCACAGGATACCTTGGACAGCCGAGACTTATTGCAAGGCCGCAAGACGGTGACTATTGCACACAATGGCAGTGTGTACCGTTTGCAGGCCACCCGTTTGGGTAAATTGATTTTGACCAAGTAGGTTTCATCGTGGGGCGACTCCCGGGTTTGTTGCAAGCCCGTCAGGGTCGTTTTGGCCAGCCAACGGTTTTTTGCCGCGTAGCCAGGCTTTTTTTCCATGGGAACTTTGTGGGATGGGGTGAATCAACTGTATTGATTCTTGCCACGATTTGTGGGGGTATTGACTCTTGCAGGAAAGTCCCCACCTAGAATCCAGACGCCTGCGCTGTGCAGGTCACTCAGGAGCATATCGATGAACGACCGCGTTTCCACCCTCTACTCCTCTGCGGACTATGGCTACGGCATTTCGCAGGAGCAGCGCCACAAGGTGCTGCGCAATACTTATTGGTTGTTGGCCTTGAGCTTGGTGCCCACCGTGTTGGGTGCTTGGGTGGGGGTGGCTACTGGCATTACCTCCATGCTGGGCGGCATGATGGGCATGATTGTGTTCATGGCGGGTGCCTTCGGTTTTATGTTTGCCATCGAAAAAACCAAGCATTCCGCGATGGGCGTTCCCGTGTTGTTGGCTTTTACCTTCTTCATGGGCTTGATGTTGTCACGTCTGATTGGTTCGGTGCTGGGTTTCAAAAATGGCTCCGAACTGATCATGACTGCTTTTGCAGGCACTGCTGGGGTATTTGTCGTGATGGCTAGCTTGGCTAGCGTTATCAAGCGTGATTTGTCTGGTATGGGCAAATGGTTGATGGTGGGCACTTTGGTGTTGATGGCGGGTGCCGTTATCAACGTGTTTGTTGGTTCTAGTGCAGGCATGATGGCTATTTCGGTGGCCGCCATTGGCATTTTCAGTGCCTATATGCTGTATGACCTCAAGCAAATCATTGATGGTGGCGAAACCAACTACATCAGCGCCACCTTGGCACTGTATATGGACATCTTTAATGTATTCCAGAGCTTGTTGGCACTGCTGGGTATCTTTGGTGGTGAGCGCGAATAAAATTTTTCGAAAATTTCCACAAGTCAACCTTTGAGCATGCAATAGGGTTGCACATAGAAAAAGGGCCGGTGTTGAACCGGCCCTTTTTCTTTAGGCATGGGCACCATGCAGCACAGAGTGGTTTAGGTGTAATCTGTGTCCCCATGTTTTCCCTGAATCAGCTTGCCTGCTGAAAGAGACATCATGAGCATGGCAATGTTTTCGTGCATCAGAATGGTGTGCCGATTGCCTGTGTTGACCATTGCTTTGCGCAGTGCCTCACGCACTGCACCCACACCCGTGACATCAATCACGATATCAACCTCTGTACCCAAAGCAAGCAGCTCCATAAAGTCGGTGGTAACACGCACTCCATGTGCTTGTGCCAAGGCTATGCCGGGTTGCTGAGGGTTCAGATCAGCCACCCCCAGCACTTTGACAAAACTTGCACTCAGCAATTGTTGAAGTAATGGGGTGCCAGTTTCACCAGCGCCAATCACCACCACACGAAAATCAGCCATACCATCGCTCCTTTGTTATCCAGTGAGAGATCCATTGTTAGATCCAAGTTTCCATTCCTTCGTCGGCATGGGTCAATGCAATCATGCGGAACTCATCACCCAGCGCAATAAAGGCATCTACAACAACCGGGTCAAAATGGCTACCACTGCCTTCGACAATGATTTCTGTAGCCTTTGTGTGTGAATAGGCTGGTTTGTATACCCGGCGGCTGATCAGTGCATCATAGACATCGGCCACCGCCATAATACGGCCAGGCAGTGGAATTTCGGAGCCTTTGAGCCCTTGCGGATAGCCTTTGCCGTCCCAGCGTTCGTGGTGTCCCAAAATGATTTGACGGGCACATTGCAAAAATACGCTCTCGCTTTGGGTGCCTTCAGCTACTTCCAAAGCTTTGGCCCCATAGATGACATGCTGCTTCATCTCTTCAAATTCTTCGGGGGTCAGGCGTCCTGGCTTGAGCAAAACCACATCCCGGATTGCGACTTTGCCAATATCGTGCAGTGGTGCGCAGCGGTAGAGCATTTCGACACTGACAGGATCTAACAAATGTTGGTAAGGGCCGTGGTGGCTGAGATGCTGCGTGAGCGCACGCACATAATTTTGTGTGCGCTTGATATGTCCCCCAGTTTCGTTATCCCGAAACTCCGCCAGATTGGCCAAGGCTTCAATGGTGATTTGCTGTGTCAAGGCCAACTCGGCTGTGCGAGCGCGCACCAGTTCTTCTAGTTGTTGTTCGTAGCGTTTTAGTACCAAGTGGTTGCGCACCCTGGCTTTGACCAGTACGGGTTCAAATGGTTTGCGAATGTAGTCCACAGCACCCAATTCAAGCCCTAGGGTTTCATGCCCCACTTGGTCGAGCGCACTGATAAAGACAACCGGAATATGCGCCGTGGTGGGGTCATGCTTGAGTTGTCGACAGACTTCGTAACCGTCAATGCCGGGCATCATGATGTCCAGCAGAATGATGTCTGGTTGGGGCAGCTTGCGGGCGATCTCCAGCCCTTTTTCTCCAGAGATGGCTGCGTGGATGGTGTAGTCAGTGCGCAACAACTGACGCAATATCTCGATATTTTCGGGGGTATCATCCACTACTAGAACAATTTGCCGTTTCTCTGGCATGAGCGTACGCTCCCTCTCTTTATTGTGACTCCCGGTTGGGCGCAAGGTCGATCATCCATTCATCCAGCGTATCGCAGGCGCCTTGAAAATCGAACACTCTGGCTTTCTTTTCCAGTTCTTTGAAGTGCTGGTCAGACAGGCCATAGCGGGTTTGTAATTCTTCCATCAAATCAAGAGCCTCTGTATTGCCCGAGGACAATAGTTCGCGCAATGGCAAGAGCAAATGGTGCAATTGCTGGCGGTTGATCTGCGGTGTAGCTTCTGCCACTGCTGGTGGCGATGTCAGATCCGTCAGCCCTTCTATCACGGGTGTGAGCTGTGCAACCACTTCCTGCAAGAATTGTTCCACTTGTGTCAGGGGTTGCTGTTCACGGCAGGCCAGTTCCAGTTCTTTGGCTGCTTCAGACAATGCCTGCGCACCCACCGTGGCAGAGACGCTTTTGAGCGTATGCGCCAAGCGGTTGGCGGTGGGCCAGTCTTGGGTTTGCAGGGCGTTGTGAAATTGGGCTGAAAAGTCTTGTTGACCTTGCTGAAAGAGTACCAGCAGTTTTCTGTAGGTGGCACGGTTGCCATTGGACAGCCGCAGTCCAGCCTCCAAGTCGATACCCGTTAGGCGTGTGGGCAAGGCGTCTGTTGGAGGGGCGGTGGTGGGTGGGGGCGCGGCTGGCACTGGCATTGCCGATGGGAGGGGGCTACGCACATGGGGATGAATCCACTTGGCAATGGTGGTGAACATTTGCACCACATCCAGCGGTTTGCCAATTTGGTCATTGAGGCCGGCGGCCATCGCCTTGTCGCGGTCACCGGCCATGACATTGGCTGTCATGGCGATCACTGGCAGATCGGCCCATTCGGAGCGACGGATGGCCTGTGTGGCCGCATAACCATCCATGACTGGCATTTGCAGATCCATCAGCACACCATCAAATGCTTCTTTGGCGAGCCAGTCTAGGGCTTCTTGCCCGTTGTTGGCAATGCGTGTGGTGATCTGGGCTTCGGCCAGCAGGTCTACTGCCAATTCTTGGTTAAGTTCGTTGTCTTCTGCCAGCAGCAGATGGGCACCGTGCAGGCTCTCCATGAGCGCACGCAACTCCTCATTGCGCAACGTGCGGTGGGTGCGCACTGGCACTGCATGGCCATGCACTCGCAGCAGCGTTTCGAGCAAGGTGGAGGGCGTGACGGGCTTGGCCAAGACTTCTTCAATGCCGGTACGGTCGGGCAGGTCTTCTGGATCGCGTGCCGTGACTATCACCATCTTGGGCCATTGTTCTGGTGGCAATTGGTTGCGCAGCAGACGGACGCATTCCAAACCATCCATTTCTGGCATCATCCAATCCATCAACACCACGGCATAGGGTTGCCCCCTTTGTTGGGCTTGCACGATGTGGGTCAGGGCATTGGCACCGCTGTCTGCCACACTGGCCTCAAAATGTAGGGCCGTGACCATGCGGGCGAGGATTTCACGGGCACTTTCGTTGTCGTCTACCACCAGCACCCGTTGGCCTTGCAGTGGTGGTGTCAGTGGCAGCCGCTCGTCGGTGTGCTTGGCACAACCAATGGTGGGCCAAGTGAAATGGAAGGTGCTGCCTTGGCCCAAGGTGCTTTCGACCCAAATCTGTCCTCCCATCATCTCGACCAGATTTTTGGAAATGGCCAGACCCAGCCCAGTCCCGCCATAGCGGCGGGTGGTGGAGCTGTCTGCTTGGGTGAAGTTGTGAAACAGCCGTTCCTGCTGCTCTTGGCTGATACCAATGCCGGTGTCGCGGATCATGAAATGCAACACCAATGTGGTGCGCTCATCGGTGGTTGCGTGGGCTTGGTGCATGATCCGAACGCCTAGCACGATTTCACCATGCTCAGTGAACTTGACCGCGTTGTAACCAATGTTGGTCAGCACTTGGCCCAGACGCAATGGGTCACCTGTCAATTCACGCGGAAGGTGGGGCGGAATGTCGAACAACAGTTCAAGGCCTTTTTCTTCTGCCCGTAGGCCCACCATCCCGGAGAAATCCTCCAGCACGTCTTGCAAGTTAAAACAGACTTGCTCTAGTGTGAGTTTGCGTGCTTCGATCTTAGAGAAATCCAGAATGTCATTGATCAGGCCCAGCAGTGATTGGGCAGAGCGGTGTACCTTGACCAGGTAATTGCGCTGGCGGTCAGAGAGTTGGGTCTCTAGGGCCAGATGCACCATGCCCGTGATGACGTTCAGTGGAGTGCGGATCTCGTGGCTCATGTTGGCCAGAAAGTCTGATTTGGCACGGTTGGCCGCTTCGGCTTCGCTTTGTGCCTGCTGTAATTGTTGTTCGCTGCGCTTGCGGCTGGTGATGTCGAGCATTGCCCCCAGCATGCGCAATGGTTTGCCCTCGGCATCACACAGCACCTGGGCTACCTGTTGCACATGGCGCTCTTCGCCGGTGACGGCACGCAAGATGCGGTACTCAATTTGCCATGCAGCTCCCGGTGTTTCTTGGGCCGAGAGCAGTGCTTGCTCTACCATCGTCCGGTCTTGGGGATGCACTGCTTGTAAAAACTGGGCGGGAGTGCTGGCAACTTTTGCGGGGGTGTAACCCAAAATCCGGTAGAGCTCATCAGACCAGCGTTGGGTGCCATCGTGCAAGTCCCATACCCAGCTGCCCAAATGCGTCATTTCTTGGGCGCTTTCCAACATGATGCGGCTCTCTACCAGTTGGGCGGTAGTGCTGCTCAATTCGGCTGTGCGGCGTTGCACACGTACTTCGAGTTGGTTCTGAATGGCATGCAATTCGGCGGTGCGCTGCGCAAAACCACGGGCCAGCTCCTCCAATTCGTCGTCAGTGCCCAGTGGTGCATCCAGCGGTGTGTTCACATCCTTGCCGGTGATGCGTTGGTACAAAGTGAGTATGGGGGTGGTGATGGAGTTGCCCATCCAGGCAGCCAGTAGCAGGGCTCCAAGCAGCAAAAACACCCCAATCAGCAAAAAGCCCTCTACCACCGCCCAGACGGCTTGGCGGTGTACGGATTCGGGCAAACCAATTTCCAGACGGAGATTGAGTATCTTGAGCAAAGGCGTGGCTGCCGCCTCCGGCCCCAATATTTGATGGATATAGGTCTGGGTGGAGGTGTGGTTATGCACCAGCAATGTCTCTGTGCCCATGAGCAGGTGGTAGCAGGCTTGTGGATAGCCAGGGGATTGGTTCATGGTCAGGGCGGGCAGGTCAAACTCCACCACCACCGCACCTTGGACGGTTTTGTAGAACGTGATCGGCACCATGACCACCAGGCGCTTATTGGAAGGGCGCACAAAGAGCACCCGACGCCCCATGCTCAAGGCATTGCGTAGTTCTGGTGAGGCGTTGTACTCAATGTGTTCGGTGTGCCACTGGTAGACTGGCTGGGCATCAAAATCGACCAACGAAAACGCTACCACTTCTCGGCCTTGGGCAAAATTGCGGGCCAACTGTGGCAGATAGGTCTCGCGGCCTTGTTGATCCATCAGGCCATTGACCACCAACGGATTGTCGGCCAACCGTTCGGTGTTCTCTACCAGAGCGGTGATGCGGGCCTCCAGCAATACCAGCGAAGAGCGTGCCATGTCGCGCAAGCTATTTTGCATCTGGCGTCCGAGCTGTGCATCCATCATCAGGGCCACTGCTACGGTCAGGAGCAGCATGGTGGCAGACACCAACGCACAGACTTGCAAAATCACCCGCCGTTTGAGACTGCGGCGCATACCGAGCAGCCGCTCTACCCCAGCATTTTGGGTGTTGTGGGGTGCTTTCATGGCGACACCATCAGAATGGCCCCGTCTTCTGCAAAACGGGCCATGTGGTAGTTTTCTGCATCCAGCGCATCATGGCGTGTTGTGCTGAAGGCGGGGGCATAGCGGCGCACGGCCCCCTCCATGGGGGGCAATTTCTCGAGCGCCTGGCGCACTGCCAGCCGGTCGGTGCTGCCTGCCTGAGCAATGGCCCGTGCCAGTAAATGCACCAAATCATAGGTTTGTGCCACTGCCTGTGGGGCTGCGACTTCTCGCAGCGATGCCACTCCATAGCGGTTTTGGTATTTTTCGGCTAACCGTTGGCTTTGTGGACGGGGATTACCGATGAAGGTAAATGTCTGAAAAAACCGCATGTCGATTTTGCTCAGAGCCTCCCGATTGGCTGCCCAGAAATTGCCAGAACTGATGCCCCAATGTGAAATGACTGGCAGTGCAGACGAGCGTTGCGCCAAGGTTTGCACCACCTGTCCCCCTTCGGCCCCAGTCGCCACCAGCACCAATACATCGGCGCCAGACCGCTCGATGCGGCGCAGCACGTCGTTGAAGTCAGTTTGTCCACGGTTGAACGATTCCACCTGTACAAAATCATGGCCAGACTGTTGCAGGTATTCTTGCATCCGCTCTAGGTTAACGCGGCCCCACACCGTGTTTTCTCGCAGGATGGCAGGACGGCGATAACGCTGCTGCAATAAGTGGTTCATGATGAACGGCGCCGCCAGCCGATCGTCGGCAGAGAGCCTGAACACGGGGCCAGGGGGCTGATGGGGTGTGAACAGATCGCCGACCGATGCCCACGCCACCAGCAATGGCAACCCTGTGGTGCTTGCCGGCTCCTTTTCTGCCATAACCACCGCAGACTGCACCCCCCCCAACACAGCCACGACCTCGGGTTGTGCTGCAAAGGCATTGATATTGCTGACCCCCAAACTGGGCAAGCCCTTATGGTCGCGTGCTATCAATTGCAGTGGCCGACCTAGCACCCCACCGGCCGCATTGATTTCGTCAATAGCCAGATGAGCGCCGCGCCGAAAGCCCAGACCGGCTGTGGCTGAATACTGCGACAGGTCGGCATCTAGTCCGATGACAATGCGTTGTGCGGTGCCATACTTGCGGTCGAGCATTTCTTCGGTGCGTGACAGGATGTCTGAGCCGATCACATCTTCAAACAGGGCTGGTATGTTGGCCATAGTGGCCTTGAATTTGGCGCGCTCGGTGGGGCCGAGTTCATGCACTGTCACACCCGCTTGGCGAATGGTTTCTAGCAGGGCGGCCTCTCGGCGGTGGGTTTCTTGCCGCTCCCAGGGGGTCAGTTCTTTGGCGGTATTGACCAATAGCTGCTGCCATTGGGTTGGTAAGTTGTTGAAGCTGCGGGCGCTGATCATCACCACATAGCCCATATAGCCGTGGCTGCTGAGCGTCAGGTGCTTTTGCACCTGATGCAGTCCCATACTGACGATGGCTACCAGAGGGTTTTCTTGTCCATCCACCACCTTATCGGCCAAGGCTTGGCGTGTGGCATGAAAGTCAATTTGGATGGGGTTGGCACCAAGGTTCTTGAATTGCTCCATCAGCAACCGGCTTTTCATGGTGCGCATGTCGAGCCCCTGAAAATCAGTGGGAGCACGCAGGGGTGTGTTGGCCGTGAAATGCTTGAATCCGTTTTCCCAAAATGTCACACCCACCAGATCAATCGACTGTAGGCGCTGCAACAGCATTTGTCCTGGCTCACCATCGAGCATCTCATACAGGTCTTCACGGGTGGGGAAGTAGAACGGAAGGTCGGCATACTGCATGGCCGGAACCGATGTGCTGACTTTGGCTGTAGGGGTCAGAACAATGTCTAATTCGCCAGTGCGGGCCATTTCCAGCATTTGATCGTCGGTACCAAGCTGCTGTGCCGGAAAGACCTCGATTTTGACCTGGTGCTGGCTGCGTTCTGCCACCAATTCTGCCAAGCGCACCGCCGCTTGGTGCAACGCACTGTCTACAGGAATGTTGTGCCCTAACCGTAAGGTGTATGCGGGGCTATTTACTGTTGCGGGTGGTTCTTCAGAAGCTCGGTTTTGTGCCCACCATGCCACCAACCCCAGCAGAAAAAACAGGAAGAAACTGAGGGTGGCTACAAATTTTTTGGGGAACATATTCTGATTCCTTGGGGCATGTGCGGATATAACCACGCGCCACGGCACCAATATAAGCCATTCCCTTGTCTGTTGATGCTACAAGGCTCAACCTGGCCTGCGCTGTGCCGATAATGGAAAACATGTTCCAGAAAGTGTCCCCCATGCTGCTACGCCTTCCTGCCCTTTTTGCATTGCTGTTACTGACTGGCTGCGAGATTCCGGGCTTGGGGCCCAGCCCTGCTGTCCTGAAAAGTGAAGCCGAAGCCAAGGCCATAGGCAGTGCCTGTCGCCATGCCCTGCGTGGTCTGGAAGACTGTTACACCCTTAATCCCAAGTCGCCTAAGGCAGCGGTCTTTGCTGGTTGGAAAGACATGGATGCTTATATGCGCGACAACAAGATAGAGGGCACGCCTTCTGTGCTGGGCAAAGCAGAAAAGCCCGCCAAGCCACCCACAGAGACCATCATTGAGACAGCCCCGCGTGGTGGTGCCGAACGGCGCAGTTGAGTGGCGCGTTATGTGGTGTGGACGCGTTCAAACACGGCCATGCTTTCTACGTGGGCGGTGTGTGGGAACATATTGACCATCCCTGCCGCTACGCAACGATAACCGGCTTGGTGTACCAGCAAGCCCGCGTCGCGGGCCAAAGTGGCCGGATTGCAGCTCACATAAACGATTCGTTGTGGGGGATGCCAGTGTTGTGCTTCTGCGGGCAGGGGGCTGGCACCTTCGGCACCGAGCCGGGCTTGCTCAATGTCGGCCAAGGCTTTGGACAGCGCAAAGGCCCCTTCGCGTGGGGGGTCGATCAGCCATTTTTCTGCCACTCCGTCGGCTACCAGCATCTCTGGGGTCATCTCGAACAGGTTGCGTGCCACAAAGCCAGTAGGAGCCAGCGCCTGTCCAGTGGGTGCATGGCTTTGGTTGAGGGCGTAGTTGGAGCGGGAGCGGGCTACCAGGGCTTCGCTGCCCTCAATGCCCAGCACTTCACGCGCTTGGGTGGCCAGTGGCAGGGTAAAGTTGCCCAAGCCGCAAAACCAGTCAATCACCCGCTCGTGCTTTTGCACATCAAGCAAGCGCAACGCGCGCGATACCAGCACCCGGTTGATATGGGGGTTCACTTGCGTGAAGTCGGTAGGCTTGAAGGGCATGGTGATGCCAAACTCGGGCAGCGCGTACGAGAGTTCTGGGCCTCGCTCATCGAGCAAATGCACGGTGTCTGGCCCTTTGGGTTGTAGCCACCATTGCACGCGGTGCTCTGCGGCAAAGGCACGCAGCTTGTCTGTATCGCTGGCCGATAACGGTTCCAAATGGCGCAGCACCAAGGCGGTGACCTGATCACCACAGGCCAGCTCGATTTGTGGGCAGGTGTCGCGCGCCTCCATGGAGGCAATCAAGGCCCGCATGGGCATGAGCATGGCACTGACATGCGGCGGCAGGATGGGGCACACTTCCATGTCAGCCACATAGCGGCTCTTGCGCTCGTGAAAACCAACCAGTACGGTACCTTTCTTGAGTACATGCCGTACCGATAAGCGGGCACGGTAGCGGTAGCCCCAAGCTGGGCCTTCTATGGGGCGCAGCAAAGTCTCGGGCTTGACCTTGCCCAAATGCCAGAGGTTGTCTTCGAGTACCCGCTGTTTGACGGCCACTTGGGCACCGGCGTGTAAGTGCTGCATTTTGCAGCCGCCACAGGCTCCCGAGTGCAGGCCAAAATGTGGGCAACCAGGGCGTACACGCTGTGATGATTCTTTGTGAATCGCCGTAAGGCTGGCTTGTTCCCAGTTGTTCTTCTTACGATGGGTATTGGCCGTGACCCACTCAGAGGGCAAGGCACCATCAATAAAGATCACTTTGCCATCGGGCTTGCGGGCCACGCCTTGGGCGTCCAGATCCATGGAATGCACCTCCAGCCAATCGGCGGGGTACGCGGGTGGGGTTTCGTTCAAATCGCTCATGGTCTGAATTGTCTCAGGCCCACCAGTGCAGACAAAGGCCAGACGGTAGAAAATCCCCGGTCTATGACGTCGCACATGCCTGTAATTGTCCCTGAGTCGGCGCAGCCCGATCCTCTCGCCAACCGCCCTGCCCCACGCAATGTGGCAGATTTGTTTTGGTCTTTTACTTGGCTGGCCTTGCAGGGGTTTGGTGGTGTGGTGGCGGTGGTGCAGCGGGAATTGGTAGAAAAAAGGCGCTGGCTGACCCGAGAGGAGTTTGTCGAGGAGTGGGCTGTGGCTCAGGTCATGCCTGGCCCCAATGTGGTCAATTTGTCCATCATGATTGGGGATCGTTATTTTGGCTTGCGTGGTGCGGTGGCGGCTTTGCTGGGGATGCTGGCGCTGCCCTTGGTCTTGGTGTTGCTGGCCGCTTTGGCCTATGCACATTGGGCCACGCACCCTGCTGTGGCGGGTGCCTTGCGTGGTATGGGGGCGGTGGCAGCGGGCATGATCGGTGGTATGGGGTTGAAGCTCATGCCTGCTTTGCGCCAACACCCTTTGGGGCCAGTGTTCAGTGGCCTGATTGCGCTGACTGCCTTTGTGTTGGTGGCATGGTGGCGTATTCCTTTGCCGTGGGTGTTGCTGGTGTTGGGGTTGGTGGCTTGTGGTCTGACTTGGCGCAAGGTGGCCCCATGATCGTGTTGAATTTGCAGGTGTCAGATTGGCTGGGGTTGTTGCTGTATTTTTTGTCGATGTCTCTGTTGGCGGTGGGGGGGGCCATTTCTTTGGCCCCAGATATGCACCGTTTTTTGGTGGATCAACAAGGGTGGCTGACCGATTTGCAATTCAATGCCAGTATTGCCATTGCACAGGCGGCCCCTGGGCCTAATTTGTTGTTTATTGCTCTGCTGGGTTGGAATGTGGGCCTGAACGCTGCTGGCGCTGGCACTGGTAGTGCGGGCTGGGCACTGGGCTTACTGGGGGCTGGGTTGACCATGCTGGGTATTTTGCTCCCCAGTGCGACCTTGACTTGGTTGGCTACCCGTTGGGCACAGCGTAACCGCCAGCGGCGCAGCGTGCGTGCCTTCAAACAAGGCATGGCCCCTATCGTGATTGGTTTTATGATGGCCACGGCCTGGGTATTGGGCAGAGGCCAGGGGCAAGTCCAAGCCGACGCAGGTTTATGGATGCTCGGTTTGGTCTGTGCCCTGCTGGTGTGGCGCACCCGCCTGCATTTGCTCTGGCTGTTGGGTGCTGGGGCGCTCTTGGGGGCGTTGGGTTGGGTATAAAAATCAGCCGCCGCGCTGGCGCAGGGCTTCGTACAGACAAATACCGCTGGCTACCGACACGTTCAGGCTTTCTACCGCCCCTTTCATTGGAATGCTGACCAGTGCATCGCAGGTTTTGCGCGTTAGTTGGCGAATACCATCGCCTTCGGCACCCAACACCAATGCCACCGGGCCTTTCAAATCGGCTTGGTAGATGCTTTGTGGGGCATCACCACTGGTGCCAATAATCCAGATATTGCGCTCTTTGAGTTCATTGAGCGTGCGTGCTAAATTGGTCACCATGAAGTAGGGCACGGTTTCGGCAGCACCACTGGCTACTTTGGCGACAGTGGCATTGATGCCCGAGGCGTGGTCTTTGGGTGCAATGACGGCATGGGCCCCCGCGCCGTCGGCCACACGCAAACAAGCACCCAAATTGTGCGGATCGGTCACGCCATCGAGCACCAGCAGCAAGGGCGAGGCGATGCCGCTTTCTTCCAGATTCTCGAGCAGCTCGTCCAACGAAGTAATTTGGGCTACCGGCTCTACCCGTGCCGCCACCCCTTGGTGGCCGTGGCTGCCCGCCAACTTGGCAATGCGTACGCTGTCAGCTTCAATCAATCGGGCACCAGCTTCACGGGCACGGTCCAGAAACTGGCGCATCCGTGCATCGCGCCGTGTGGCCTCGTAGTAGATTTCGATAATGGATTGTGGTGCGGTTTTCAGGCGCACGCCCACGGCATGAAAGCCAAACAGAACTTTGGGGGAAGACATAGGCACAGATTATCCCGCGCTCAGCTAACCACTGGGTTTTTTGCCCCGTCAGTGCCTGATGGCCTCCTTGTTTTTGGGCGTAGTAAAGAACTAACCTATTTCTTTGATTTGTCCCGCATCCATCGTGATGCCTATTTCTTTGATTTGTCCCGCATCCATCGTGATGCAGCGTTCGCATCGGGCTGCCAGCGCCCGATCGTGGGTAACCAGCACCAGTGTGGTGCCTTGCTCGCGGTTCAAGTCCAGCATCAATTGCATGATGGTCTCTCCAGTGGCAAAGTCCAGGCTGCCTGTAGGCTCGTCGGCCAGCAACACGGCGGGCTGCACCACAAAAGCCCGTGCCAGCGCCACGCGTTGCTGTTCGCCACCACTGAGCACTTTGGGGTAATGTTGTAAGCGTTGGCCCAAGCCTACATGGTGCAGCATCTGCGCAGCGCGTTGGCGTGCATCACGTTGCCCAGCCAACTCCAGCGGTAGCATCACGTTTTCTAACGCGGTCAGGTTGCCCATCAGCTGGAAGCTCTGGAAAACGAAACCCATTTTTTGCGCTCGCAGCGCAGCACGGTCATCCTCATTCAAGGCAAAAATATCTTGGCCTTCCAACAGCACTGTGCCCGTGCTGGGCGTGTCTAAGCCCGCCAGAATAGACAGCAGAGTGCTTTTCCCGGAGCCAGAAGCGCCGACAATGGCCACGGTCTCTTTGGCGACCAGTTGAAAATCGATATCCCGCAAAATCTGCAAGCTGCCGCTGGCGTCCATCACCGATTTGGTGACATGCTGCACGGCGATGAGGGGAGGCGCAGAGGGAATGGCAGAGTCGGACATGGAAGGGCTTATCACAGTGAATCAGAAAGTGTATCGGCGCCACTTTATCCGGGCCCATATGGCCGTGATGCTGGGCGGGCTGTTTGGGATGGTGCAAGCACAAGCCAAACCAGCAACTATCTTGGTATTGGGGGACTCTTTAAGTGCCGAATATGGGCTGCCCAGGGGTATGGGCTGGGTGGCTTTGTTGGAGCGGCGACTGCAGTCTGAAAAGCTACCCTTCACGGTGGTCAATGCCAGTATCAGTGGCGATACAACTGCCGGTGGCCGTTCCCGTTTGTCGGCGCTGTTGGCGCAGCACCAGCCAGCGGTGGTGGTGATTGAACTGGGGGGCAACGACGCCTTGCGTGGCTTGCCTTTGTCAAGCACCCGAGAGCATTTGCAGGCCATGACACACGCTGCCCGTGCTACGGGCGCCAAGGTCTTGCTGGCGGGGATGCAGGTGCCACCCAACTATGGCCGCGATTATGCGCAACAGTTTGCAGCGATGTTTGCCACCGTGGCACAAGAAAATCAGGCTGCATTGGTGCCTTTTCTACTCCAAGGCATTGCCGATGGCACCGATCCGCTGGCCCTGTTCCAGTCTGACCGAATCCATCCCCGTGCAGAGGCACATCCCCGCATTCTGGACAACGTCTGGCCCACATTGCGCAAGCTGTTGCGTTAAGACAGGGCCCAAAAGCCACCAATTAGCTGGGTTGTTGTGTGCTGTTGTCGGCAACGGACGCCGCACTGCCCAACGCAACCTCTGTGGCGTTGTCTGGGGCCACGTAAGTGTCGCTGTGGCGCACGACCGTGCCATTGGCCTTGGCCCGCAGCTTGTCCTCTTTTTTCTTTTTCTTGGCCAGTTCGCGCTGGCGTTTTTCGTATCCGTAGTTGGGGGTTGCCAAGGTGGTGGTGCTTTCTATAAAGTGAAAATTTGAAAGCCCACTGTAACAGTTCCACCTCAGGCTGGTATGGCATAGAGTGTTACAGCGGCACAAAAGCCTGCTCTAGCGCCTGTGCCAAGTCTTGCTGCAAGTCTTGCACGCTTTCTAGGCCAATAGAAAAGCGCACCAATTTGCCGTGGCGTAGATGTGGCGTTGGCAAACTACGCATGGCCTGTAGCGCATAAGGCATGACCAAGCTGATGGGCCCACCCCAGCTATAACCAATTTTGAACAGGCGCAGGCTATCGCAAAAGGTATCGACCTGTTGTTGGCTGTAGCGCCCATCCACAATAATGCTGAACAAACCGGCTGCTGCACCATCGCCATGATGGGCTTGGCCGCACATTCTCTGCCAGTGATCATGGCCTGGAGCGCCGGGTAAAGCCGGGTGCAGCACTTGTACCACGGCAGGTTGTTGTTGCAGCCAGCGCGCCAAGTGGCGGGCTGCCAAGTCGTGGGCACGGTAGCGCAGGGCCATACTGGGCAAAGAGCGCAACAGCATTTCTGCATCGTTGCCGCCAATGCCCAAACCCAAGTGCATGTGCAGCAGTTTGATTTTCAGGTGCAGTGCCGGATCGCGGGTGATGATGCTGCCCATTAGCACATCACCGCCCCCACTGGGGTATTTGGTCAGGGCATGGGCCGAAATGTCGACCGCTAGTTGGCCATCCCCTTCAAGGTCGAATGGGGCAAAAGCCAGCCCAGCCCCCCAAGTATTGTCTAGTGCGGTGGTAATGCCCTGCGCTTGGCAGATGCGCAACAGTGCGGGCAGGTCTGGAAACTCCATCGTTACTGAACCAGGCGCTTCCAGCCAGACCAATTGGGTGGCAGGTGTGATTTTGGCTGCCAAATCGGCAGGATTTAAGGGGTCGTACAGTGCGTGTTTAATCCCCAATGGGGCCAGTGTGGCCGCTGCCATTGAGGCATTGGGGCCGTAGGCGTTGTCCGGAATCAACACCTGCTGGCCGCTGCGCAACAGAGCCAGCGACACCGTGGCAATGGCCGCCAATCCACTGGGCACCAGCACGCATTGCAATCCGCCTTCGAGCGTACACAACCGCTCCTCCAGCGTAAAGGTGGTGGGAGTGCCATGCAGGCCGTAGGTGTAACTGCTCTTGTCTTTCCACTCACGGGTGCGCATAGCGGCCACATTGGGAAAAATGACCGTAGACGCTTTGTGTACGGCAGGTGCGGGCGCCATGAAGCCATCGGGAGGGGTGTAGTCGTGGTGGATAAGGCGGGTGGACAGGTGGGGGGCGGTGTCTTGCATGATGGGGTTGATGGTATATCGCCATAGTTACCCTGCAAATTGCCTCTGAATGTATCCACATGCGGATGGATGCCGTTTTTTCTGTATATAATTCGGGTCTTTCCTCAATAGCTCAGTCGGTAGAGCGCCGGACTGTTAATCCGTAGGTCCCTGGTTCGAGCCCAGGTTGAGGAGCCAAAATTTTATTGCCCTGCACAGCGCGGGGTTTGTTTACCGATCATTCCTCAATAGCTCAGTCGGTAGAGCGCCGGACTGTTAATCCGTAGGTCCCTGGTTCGAGCCCAGGTTGAGGAGCCAAAATTTTATTGCCCTGCACAGCGCGGGGTTTGTTTACCGATCATTCCTCAATAGCTCAGTCGGTAGAGCGCCGGACTGTTAATCCGTAGGTCCCTGGTTCGAGCCCAGGTTGAGGAGCCAAACAAAAAAGCCCACCGCCTTGGTGGGCTTTTTTTTGCCTTGCTGTATAAAAATACCTAAGTCTGTCTGTGGCTTGGGTCAGCAGTCCCTGTAAAGTGGTTACAATCCCGGCTGCGGAAGGTTGGCAGAGTGGTCGATTGCACCGGTCTTGTTCAATCGAGCGCCAATGTGGAAACGCATTGGCTGTAAGGAGTCAAATTCGGAGAAGCCCCTGGCCTAGGTCGAGGTAACGCCGAGCGAAGCTGCTGCTTTTATTCAAAGCAGCAGAACGTGTAGAGACTTGACGGCTCCCACCTAACAGCCTTTGATAGGCCACGGTGAAGGCAAAGTCCAGACCCCAAACAAGGCATGTTCAGCATGTTCTTGGTGGTGAAAACCATAGCAGGTAAGGAAAACCGGCAGGGCTTTGCGGCCCTCCAGGGTTCGAATCCCTGACCTTCCGCCAATTTTCATGTCCATAGTGGCTGCTTTCAGAGCAAACTGTTCTTTTTCGGACAGGCCGGCAGCCAAATTTCCGGCGCGGACTCTCCAGAGTCACCCGCAGCCGGTAGAATCGCTTTTTTAACAGCGAACCGTTCCTCCATGTCTGCCTGGGTCTTGCCGGATTACATTGCCGATGTTTTGCCTTGTGAGGCCCGGCATATCGAGGAGCTTCGTCGTGGCTTGCTAGATACTGCGCACAGCTACGGTTATGAATTGGTCATGCCCCCCTTGTTGGAGCACCTAGAGTCTTTGCTCACAGGTACGGGCGAGGCACTGGATCTACAAACTTACAAGCTGGTAGACCAAATTTCTGGGCGCATGATGGGATTGCGGGCCGACACCACGCAGCAAGTGGCCCGTATGGATGCCCATTTGCTCAATCGTCCGGGTGTGACGCGCTTGTGCTATTGCGGCTCGGTGCTGCACACTTGGCCAGACCGTCCCCATGCCACCCGCGAACCATTGCAGTTTGGTGCCGAGATTTATGGTCATGCTGGTTTGCAGGCTGATCTGGAAGCGGTAGAGCTGGCGCTTAGTTGTTTGCAAGTGGCGGGTATTGATCAGGTCAGTGTCGACTTGGCAGATGTTCGCATTGTGCGTAGTTTGCTGGCGGGGGTGCCTGCCGATGCGGTGGTGTTGCGCCAAGTCCACGCTGCTCTGGCGGCCAAAGATGCCAGTGAGCTGCGCGCGTTGACCCAAGGCTTTCCTGCAGCCTCTCGCGATGGCTTACAGGTATTGTTGCAGTTGTATGGTGACAGTTCTGTGCTGGATGTGGCAGAAAAAGCCTTCCGTAACATTCCTGGCGTGCAAGAACCCTTGGCCCATCTGCGTGCAGTGATGGCCCATATCGGCACCGATCGGGTGACGTTTGATTTGGCAGACCTGCGCGGTTATGCCTATTACAGCGGTGTCCGCTTCTCTATGTATGCCCAAGGGGCCAGTGATGCACTGGTGCGTGGGGGGCGCTATGACGAGGTGGGTGCGGTATTTGGCCGCAACCGACCCGCCGCAGGCTTTAGCCTAGATATTAAGCAACTGGTGCAGGCTCTGCCAGAGTCTGCAACGCAGGGGGCCATTTGTGCTCCTTGGAGCAGTGACCCCCAGGTCAGCAGTGTGGTGGCCGACTTGCGCCGCCAGGGCGAAATCGTCGTTTGCGTCCTTCCGGGGCAAACGTATGAGGCGGATGCGTTCCGCTGTGACCGCGAACTGGTGTGCGTTGAAGGCCGCTGGATCGTGCAAGCCATTGAGTGAATTTGACAATTGATCGGGTTTGAGATGAAAACTACCAAAGGTCGTAATGTGGTCGTGGTCGGCACCCAATGGGGTGACGAGGGTAAAGGCAAACTGGTTGATTGGTTGACCGAAAGTGCCCAAGGCGTCGTGCGTTTTCAAGGTGGGCACAATGCAGGCCATACCCTGGTGATCAACGGCATTAAAACGGCATTGCACTTGATCCCTAGCGGCATCATGCGTCCCGGCGTTAAGTGCTATATCGGCAACGGCGTGGTGCTGTCTGCAGCCAAGCTGTTTGATGAAATCGCGGGTTTGGAAAAAGCTGGTGTAGAAGTGCGCTCACGCCTGCGTGTGAGCGAGGCTTGCCCGCTGATTTTGCCTTTCCATGTCGCACTCGATGTGGCTCGTGAAGCAGCCCGCGAGCAAGGCGGCACCGAGAAAATTGGCACCACCGGACGTGGTATTGGCCCGGCCTACGAAGACAAAATTGCCCGCCGCGCCTTGCGTGTGCAAGACCTTAAATACCCCGAGCGTTTTGCCAGCAAACTGCGGGAGTTGCTCAGTTTGCACAACCATGTGTTGCGCACCTTCTTGGGCTCAGAAAAGTTCGATTTTGGCCCCGGCTTGGCACCTTATATGCAAGATGGCCAAGTGCAATTTGAGGCAGTTTATGCTGAGGCCATGCACCACGCCGAACTGCTCAAGCCCATGATGGCGGATGTGTCGCGTGAACTCAACGATGCCCATGCCCAAGGCAGCAATTTGCTGTTTGAAGGCGCCCAAGGCACATTGTTGGACGTCGATCATGGCACTTACCCCTACGTGACCTCCAGCAACTGTGTCGCGGGCAATGCCGCCGCCGGTGCTGGCGTGGGGCCAGGGCTGTTGCACTATATCTTGGGCATCACCAAAGCCTATTGCACCCGTGTGGGTGGTGGCCCTTTCCCTACCGAGTTGGAATGGGAAAAGCCTGGTACCCCCGGCTACCACATGAGCACCGTGGGAGCCGAAAAAGGCGTGACCACAGGCCGCAGCCGCCGCTGTGGCTGGTTTGATGCAGCCTTGCTCAAGCGCAGTGCGCAAGTCAATGGATTGACTGGCCTGTGCATCACCAAGCTGGATGTGCTCGATGGCCTGACCGAGTTGCAACTGTGCGTGGGCTATCAACTCGATGGCGAACGTATTGATTTGCTGCCCATGGGTGCCGATGACATTGCCCGTTGCGAGCCCATTTACGAAATCCTGCCCGGCTGGAGTGAAACCACCGTAGGTGTGACGCAATACGATGCGCTGCCCGAGAATGCACGCCGTTATCTGCAACGCATTGAGGATGTGACTGGGGTGCCTATTGCCGTGATCTCTACCAGTCCAGACCGGGATCACACTATTTTGCTGCGCCATCCCTATTTGGCCGACTGAATGACCCAGCATTGCCAGCACCGAGCTGGCGGCGGGTGCCAATCAAACTTGAAGGAGGCGTCATGTTGACGGAAGATGGCAAGCATCTCTATGTGAGTTACGATGAGTACCACAACCTCATTGAGAAACTGGCACTTAAGGTACATCAGTCGGGATGGCAGTTTGACACCATCTTGTGTTTAGCCCGTGGCGGATTGCGTCCGGGCGATATGCTGAGTCGTATCTTTAATAAGCCGCTGGCGATCATGTCCACCAGTTCTTACCGTGCCGAGGCTGGCACGGTACAGGGCTATCTCGACATTGCACGTTTTATTACGACACCCCAAGGTGAAATTGCGGGCCGGGTCTTGCTGGTGGATGACTTGGCGGACTCGGGCAAAACGCTGAATGCAGTGATTCAAATGCTGCGCAGTAACTACCCACCCATCACCGACTTGCGCAGTGCTGTGATCTGGACTAAGGGTGTTTCTACCTTTACCCCAGATTATTCGGTGGAGTTTTTGCCCAGTAACCCTTGGATTCACCAGCCATTTGAGGTGTACGACAGTATGCCGCCACAAAAATTGTTGGAGAAATGGCGTCTGTAGCAGGCAAACGCCAGACCCAAGAGAATCAGGCCTGATGGAGCTTGTGGAGCAGTTGCTCAACCAGTTCCAGTGCGCTTTTAAAATTCAGCCGCTCCATTGCCGTGGCGAGTGCCGGCAGTTCCTCCATTTCTAGCCCCGCCGCTTTTTGTTGTAGCTCCTCATGCAGTTTGCGGGCGCGTAGTTGGCGTTTGCCCAAGGGCTCGCGCAGTGCCAGCAGCAGTGTGCGCAGGTCTTGGGTATCCACAGCGTTGTGTTGCGTCACGATAGGGGGCGTGGTGGTGCTAGGGTGTAGTTGGTCGGCCAACCCTTCTAGCGTGGCCAGTTCGGCCTGCAACGGTGCCTCTAATAGTGCCAGAAGGGGTTGAATTTCTGAGGTGCTGGGGCAGTCTTGCAGTGCTGCTTCGGCTTGGGCTACCTGATCCGCCAGCGTTTGTGCTCCCAGGGTTGCCAACAGCCCTTTCAGGGTGTGCAGGGTGCGTAGTGCGGCCTCACGATCACCGCTGTGCCAGCATTGGGCGGTACGGTGGAGAGCATCGCTTTGTTCTTGTGCACAATGGCGAGCCATCTTGGCATAGAGTGTGCGGTTGTTACCTACCCGCGCCAGCGCCTGAGCCAGATGGATGTTGGGTGGGCAGGGTGGTAGATTGCCAGCTGGTTCTGTGCTCAGTGCGGTGCTGGTGGTTTGGTCGGCATCCAAGCCACAATGGTGGCGCAAGGTGGCAATCAGGTGCTGGATGTCAAATGGCTTGCCGATATGGTCATTCATACCACAGGCCAGACAGGCATCGCGGTCACTGGCCATCGCATTGGCGGTCATTGCGATGATGGGCAGTGTCAGTTGCAGATCTTGGCGCAGAACGCGGGTGGTTTGGTAGCCATCCAAGCCTGGCATGTGAATGTCCATCAGGATGATGTCGCAGGCATCGGTTTGCCCTTGCAACAAGTCAATGGCAGCTTGGCCGTGGTTTGCCACCCGCACCTGTGCTCCAGCATGCAACAGCAATTCACGGGCGACCTGTTGGTTTAAGGGGTTGTCTTCTACCAACAAGATGCGCAAGTTTTTCAGTGGTTGATCATTGCCAGCAGTATCTGCTGGTGCCAGTGTGCGGGCAGAGCGGCCACTGGTGGCCTCTATCGCGGCATCGAACAAGGCAGATGGCGTAAATGGTTTGACTACATAGCCATCCAGCAGCTCCACTTGGGTGTTTTGGCGTTGTTCCAGCCACTCGCGGCTGTGGGCGCTGACCATCAGTACCTTGGCTGCATTGCCTACGGTGTCGATGGAGCGCAGTTGCTCTAGTGTAGACCAGCCATCCATGCCGGGCATCATCCAGTCCAACAAGACCAAGTCAAACGGGTCTGTCTGGGCCGCATGGGCGCGTTCAAGAGCTTGGCTGCCGCTGGCAACCGCTTCTGCCCGCCAGCCAAAAGATTGGGTTAGGCTCAATAGCACTTCGCGGGTTGTAGGGTGGTCGTCTACGATCAGTACGTGCAGGCCCGAAGTCCGTGCTGGTGGGTTGTCTTGCTGACGTATCTTGGCTTCCATCGCTTCGGTGGTGGCATCGCGTGAAAAATCGATACAAAAGCCAAAACAGCTGCCTTGGCCCAGAGTGCTTTGTACGGTCAGTCGTCCCCCCATCGCTTCTACCAGCGATTGGCAGATGGCTAAGCCTAAACCTGTGCCGCCGTAGCGGCGGCTGGTGGAGTTTTCAGCCTGGGTGAAGCTTTCGAAGATGGCCTGTTGACGCTCTGGTGCAATACCGATACCCGTATCGCGCACGGCAAATGCAATGCGGGCATGGTCTGCATCGGCAGCCAGTACCCGAAGTTGGAGCACGATTTCGCCTTGCTCCGTAAACTTGATGGCATTGCTGCTCAGGTTCAGCAGAATCTGTTGCAGTCGTGGCCCATCGCCACGCAACACGGTGGGCAGGTGCTGATCGATATCGAACACCATTTCAATGTTTTTTTGCTGCAAAGCAGCCGAGACAATGACTGAAAGGTTGCGCAGCACCTCGTCAATGCGGAAGGGTGCTTGTTCCAATACCAGCTTGCCTGCTTCGACTTTGGAGTAGTCCAGGATATCGTTGATGATACCCAGCAGCGAGCGGGCCGCTTCTTGGGCTTTTTGGGTGTAGTCGCGCTGACTGGCATCTAGCGGAGTGCGCAGAAGCAATTGCAACATACCCAACACGGCATTCATGGGGGTACGAATCTCGTGGCTCATATTGGCCACAAAGCTACTCTTGGCTTGGCTCGCAGCTTCGGCAGCTTCTTTGGCTTGGCGTAGGTTGGCTTCGTATTGCTTTTGCTCCGTGTGGTCAATAAAAGTGACCAGAAGGTTGTCACCAAACACAATGCCACCCACCTGTACGGTGCGTTCTTCACCGTGGGCGGTGTGGAATACAAATTCCTGCGGTGCAATCTCACTGCCTTCGCGCATGGCTTCTTGGACGGCAGCAGACCAAGCTTGATGGGCTTGGGCGCGGTACTGGGCATCGGGGTGTACCAGTGTGCGCAGGGCTTGTAAGGTGGGGGTTTCGGTGTCGTTGTAACCGAACAGCTCAGTAAAACGGCGATTGCGGAAGTAGATTTGGTCTTGGGCGTTGATTTGGCATAGTCCAACCGGCATATCGTGCATCAGGTGGCGCAGCAGGCGCTCAGCGCCTTGTAGCGCCACCCGTTTGGCTTTGGCCTCGGTGATATCGTGGATATATCCGTGCCACAGTATGCAGCCGTCATTGCAAAGTTGTGGCGTGGCCTGACCACTGACCCAGCGTTCGCCCAGTGTGGGATGCAAAGTGCGGTATTCGTCATGCCAAGGCGTGAGGTGCTGCCCAGATTGTTGAATGTTGGCTAGCACCCGTGCATGGTCGTCGGGATGGATGTGGTCAAACACCTTGCGGGCATCTTCCAGTACGCTCTCTGGTGGTATGCCATAAATGCCAACGATGCCTGCACTGGCATACGGAAAGCTGCTACTGCCATCTGCGCAGAGGTGATATTGGTAGAGAAAACCAGGCACGTTCTCGGCCAGCCGTTGCAGCCGTTCTTGTTGCTCGCGTTGTTCAGTGACATCGGTGCACGAGCCCACTGCACGCACAGGCTTGTTGGCTGCGTTGCGCTCAATGACACAGCCACGATCAAAAATCCATTTGTAGCTGCCATCCTTGCAGCGTAAACGGTGTGTGCTCTCGTAAAACGGGGTGTGTCCGTCTAAGTGTTGTTGCAGGTTGGCATAGACTTTATCCCTATCCTCAGGGTGCAGGCGCGAATCCCATTCACTCAATTGGTTGCCAACTTCATGGGCGGCATAACCGAGCATGGTCTTCCAGACGGTGGACAGAAAAACCTGGTTGGTTTGTGTGTTCCAGTCCCATACTCCCTGATTGGTGGCATTGAGCACGGCTTGCCAGCGCATTTCTAGGGAGGCGGTTTGTGCGTCCAGTTCGGCTTGGGCAGCCAAGCTGGCCGCCCAAGCCCGCCGTTGCCGGATTTGCAACAGCCATAAACCCGAAATGCTCGTCAGTGCCAACAGCCCAAACAGCATCAGCATGGAGGTGGCACGGGACTCCCAACCTGCATACAGTGCACTCAGGTCACGCCCCACGGCCACGACCAGTGGATGGTTCATGTGCAGTGGTGTTGGCTGTATGGTGTGCATCGCCAGCATCCGCAGCTCTCCGGTGGCATAGACTTGGCCTGTCAGCACGTTGCTGGGTTGGCCACTGCTCAGGTGGCGCGAGAAAAAAGAGCCAGGTTGGGCCAAATTCTTGCCCGCTTGATCAGGGTGTTCGGGCACCATCATGAATTGAACACCGCTGCCGTGGGCCAGTGCCGACCACATATCGGGGGCATAGAGCACCGAGTCGAGCAGCACCCGGAATTCTTCTGGATCTAGGGTGGCACTCACAAGGCCCTGAAATTCACCTTGAGGGCCGGGTACCATGCGCACCAAGTTGATGGCCCAAACCCCTAGGCTGGTGGTGAAAGGGGGGCTGACATAGAGGGTGTTGAGGTCTGGATTTTGGCGTACTGCCTGAAAATATGGACGCTGGCTAAAGTTTTGGCCCAAGACTTCTGGGCGGTTGGAGGCCTCGACCACGCCCTGTGCGTTCATGAGCAGCATGGTACGCACCCCCGTCATGGCATCGTTCAGAGAGCGCAGACGACGGTTGGCCTCAGCCAGACCTTCCGGAGAGGAGCGCCATGTTACGGCATCATCGCGCGCACCCAACAGGGCCAGGTTGATGGCTTCTAGCTGGCGCTCCATGTTTTGATGCACCACACGGGCTTGGGTACTCAGGCGCTCGTGCTCGCGGATGGCAATGTCGTTGCGCTCGTTCCAGAGTGACCAGCCAATGAAGCCCCCCAAGAGCAGCAAGCCCGCCACGAGAAACAACCATTCCTTGATGAACTGATTTTTGGTGGGTGGCACGGATGCTGCGATCATGGTAATGAGGGCGTTTGCAGGAGAAAGTCTGGCGGCGTGGGCAGGGCACCTGTGGCCCTGCCGCCTAACCACAGGGGCTTTTAGGCCAGTTAGGCCAGTTCTGCACTGTCGCGGCTGATACCGGCAGTTTGGCTAAAGCCACCATCAACGTAGGTGATTTCTGCGGTAACGCCACCGGCCAAGTCCGACAGCAGAAAGGCTGCGACATTGCCTACATCTTCGATAGTGATATTGCGTCGCAGTGGTGAGGCATTGGCTACAGTGCCCAATAGCTTGCCAAAATCCTTGATGCCGCTTGCCGCCAATGTCTTGATGGGGCCAGCACTGATACCATTAACCCGCATGCCTCGTGGCCCCAACGATTCAGCCAAGAAGCGCACGCTGGCCTCCAAGCTGGCTTTGGCTAGCCCCATGGTGTTGTAGTTGGGAATGGCGCGCAGTGCCCCCAAGTAGGACAGTGTCAGCAGCGCAGACTTGTCATTCAGGTAAGGCAGGGCCGCTTTGGCCATGGCTGGAAAGCTATAGGCACTGATGTCGTGGGCAATGCGAAAATTTTCGCGGTTGAGACCATCCAAAAAGTCTCCGGCAATAGCCTCGCGTGGGGCAAAGCCAATGCTGTGGACAAAACCGTCAAACTTACCCCAGGCAGCACCCAGGTCAGCAAAAAGTTGGTCGATTTGTGCGTCATCGGCCACATCGCAATCCAAGACGAGGTTAGACCCAAATTCGGCGGCAAACTCCGTAATCCGGCCTTTGAAGCGTTCACCTACATAGCTAAAGGCCAGTTCGGCACCTTGAGCATGGCAAGCCTTGGCAATGCCATAGGCAATGGAGCGGTTGGACAATACGCCAGTGATGAGCAGCTTTTTACCCGTCAAAAAACCCATGATGGTTCTCCTGTGAAAAGAAGGAAGTGAGTGTTGGAGGAAAGTAGAAGAAGGCCGCAGCCAAGGTGTGCGGGCCATGCAGTAAAAGGGCGCGCAAAAGCAACCCTGACAACGTGGTGCAGAATTGTCTCATGCGCTGTTTGTTTCTTTCTCTGCTCTGTGTGACCTTCCCCGCTTGGTCGGCGCATGGTTATGCGCTCTGGGGCAGTCCCCAATACCCAGCGGGTTTTAGCCACTTTAACTATGTGAATCCACAAGCGCCCAAAGGCGGCGAGTTGCGCTTGGTGAGTAATTCACGGGCATCCACATTTGACAAATACAACCCTTTTACCATCAAGGGCAGTGCGCCAGCCTATTTGTCACAGTTGTTGTTTGACTCTTTGCTGGCTGGTTCACTCGATGAAACTGCGACTGCCTATGGTCTGCTGGCCGAAGATGTGCATGTGGCTCCTGATGGCCTGAGTGCTACTTTTCGTTTGCGGTCCGAAGCGCGGTTTCACCACGGCAAGCCGGTGCTGGCGCTGGATGTGAAGCACAGCTTTGATACCCTTACTGGCCCACACACCTCGCCCGCTTACAAAACCATGCTGATGGACGTGTTGGGGGTAGATGTGTTGGACGAGCGCACAGTGCGTTATCGCTTCAAAAAGCCCAACCGAGAGTTGCCCTTGACGGTAGGCGGACTGCCGGTGTTTAGCCGTGATTGGGGGCTCGACAATGGCAAGCCCACACCGTTTGACCAAGTCGTGACGCAAGAGCCGCTGGGCAGTGGCCCGTACAAAATTGGCCCAGTGCGCTTTGGCAAAGACATCACCTACGTGCGCGATCCCCACTATTGGGCCAAAGATTTGAACGTGCGCCGGGGCACTGCCAACTTTGACCGTATTACCGTCAAAATCTACAAAGACGCTACCGCACGGCTAGAAGCATTGAAGGCGGGCGAGTTCGACTTGATGCGCTTTTTCAGTGCCGGAGATTGGGCCCGGCGCGTCAATGGCAAACGCTTTGCAACCGGAGAACTGGTGAAGGGCGAGTTTCGCCACCAGCTGCCCTCGGGTTTTCAGAGTTATGTGCTCAATACGCGCCGTCCGTTGTTGCAAGATGTCCGCGTGCGTGAGGCACTGGGGCTGGCGGTCGATTTCGAGTGGATGAACCGGCAGATGTTTTATAGCTCCTATGCCCGTGTCAATGGCTTGTTTGGCAATACCGCTTGCGCTACCGAGGGTCAGCCCTCAGTGGCCGAGCTGGCCTTGATGGCACCTTGGCGTGCGCAGTTGCCTGCCGCTGCTTTTGGCCCGATGACACTGCCACCGCGCACCGACGCACCACAGTCTTTGCGTGGTAACTTGCGTCGTGCCCAACAACTGCTCCAAGATGCAGGATGGCAAGTGCGCGATGGCGCCTTGCGCAACGCCCAAGGGCAGGCACTGGTGCTCGAATACATGGACAGTAACGAAGGGGGAATGCGCACAGTAGCGCCGTGGATGCGCAATTTAGAAAAATTGGGGATTACGCTGCGTTTTCGCTCAGTAGATTTTGCGCTGTACCAACAGCGGTTGCAAAAATTTGACTTTGACATCACCAGCATTGCCTATGGGGGCACGCACAATCCAGGTCAGGAATTTGCCGATCTGTTTGGCAGTCAAGCCGCTGACACCGAGGATTCGGGCAACTTTGCTGGCATCAAGAACCCAGCGGTAGATGCTTTTATTGCCGCCATGACAGCGGCCAAAACCGAAGCTGAATTGTTGCCTGCCTGCCATGCACTAGAGCGGGCTATTGCCCACAGCCATGTTCTGATTCCGCAGTGGACGGCCCCCACCCACCGCATGGCCTACAACGCTTGGCGGCTGGATCGCCCTGCCACCGTGCCTCCCTACACCAGTGGCGAGGGGTGGGTGATGGACACTTGGTGGGCCAAACCTGCGCCCACACAGAAGAGGCCTTAAACCGTGTTTGCCTATATCCTGAAACGTATTTTGCTGATGCTGCCCACCTTGTTGGGTGTGCTGCTGCTTACTTTTGTGGTGCTGCAATTTGTGCCGGGTGGCCCGGTGGAGCAGTATTTGGCCGAGGCAAAAGCTGGAGCCAGTGGTGGTGGCGCTGAAGGTGGGGGCTTATCGTACCGGGGGGCGCAGGGCGTTGATCCCAAGCGTTTAGAGCAAATCAAGGCACTGTATGGGTTTGACAAACCAGCACATGAACGATTTGTGCAAATGCTGGGCCAGTTTGCACGCTTTGATTTAGGACGCAGCTTCTTTCAAAATAAAGAGGTTTGGCAGTTAATTCTAGAAAAGTTGCCTGTTTCTATCAGTTTGGGGTTGTGGACTTTTTTTATCAGCTATCTGGTGGCCGTGCCATTGGGTGTTGCCAAGGCTGTGCGAGCCGGTTCGCGTTTCGATTTTGTCACCAGTTTGTTGATTTTGATTGGCTATGCCATTCCGGGTTTTGTGCTTGGGGTGGCACTGTTGGTGGTTTTTGGTGGGCAGTTACAATGGTTCCCGCTGCGTGGGCTCACCTCTGCCCACTGGGAAGAATTGTCTTGGGGGGCGCGTATCGTTGATTATATTTGGCATATTACTTTGCCTATTACTGCAATGGTGCTAGGAAGTTTTGCTGTCACAGCCATGCTAACCAAAAATGCTTTCTTGGAAGAAATTCGAAAGCAGTATGTGCTTACGGCACGCGCCAAAGGGTTATCAGAACGACAAGTATTGTATAAACATGTCTTTCGCAATGCATTGATTCCGATTGTGACTGGGTTTCCAGCAGCATTTATTGGGGCTTTTTTTACCGGATCTTTGTTGATAGAAACACTGTTCTCACTCGACGGATTAGGATTGTTAAGTTTTGAAAGTGTCATCCGACGTGATTATCCAGTGGTGCTTGGAACTTTATATCTGTTCACGCTGATTGGATTGGTAACCAAGTTGATCAGTGATCTCTGTTATGTTTGGGTAGATCCGCGTGTCAAGTTTGATTAATTCTGAAGTGCATTCGGTGTCTTTGTCCCCATCGCGGCGGGCTTGGCGTCGTTTTCAGCGCCAGCGCCTGGGCTATTGGAGCCTGATCATTTTTTGCACGTTGGTGTTGATGAGCCTATGTGCTGAGATCATTAGCAATGATCGGCCTTTGCTTGTGCGTTACCAAGGCCAGACCTACTGGCCAATGCTGCAAGACTATCCAGAAACCACCTTTGGTGGTGATTTTGCTACGCCCACTGATTATTTAGATCCTTTCATCAAAGAACGCATTACCCAAGGTGATAACTGGGCCATTTATACCATCAATCCCTATGGCCCCAATACTCTGAATTATTTTGCTGAGAGCCCCAATCCTGCAGCGCCGTCAAACTTCAATTGGTTAGGCACTGATGACCGAGGGCGCGATTTATTGGCACAATTGCTCTACGGATTTCGTGTGAGTGTATTGTTTGCACTGGCTTTGACTTTGACGGGAGTCGTGTTAGGAGTCGTGGCAGGGGCGATTCAAGGGTTCTTTGGAGGAAAAACAGATTTGATTGCCCAGCGTTTGATTGAGATTTGGGGCTCCATGCCGGAATTGTATCTGCTGATTATTTTCAGTGCTGTGCTATCGCCCAGTGTGGGTTTGCTGTTGCTGTTGTTAAGTTTATTTGGTTGGATGGGGTTGTCGGATTATGTGCGAGCGGAGTTTTTGCGTAATCGACAGCTTGATTATGTGAAGGCGGCCAGGGCACTGGGGGTTAGTAACTGGCAAATTATCTGGCGGCACATTTTGCCTAATAGTTTGACGCCGGTGGTTACATTTTTGCCATTTCGCATGAGTGCGGCTATTTTGGCGCTGACCTCACTAGACTTTCTGGGTCTGGGGGTACCACCCGGCACCCCTTCGCTTGGAGAACTACTTAGCCAAGGCAAAAATAATATTGATGCTTGGTGGATTTCGTTGTCTACCTTTGCTGTGCTGGTGGTTACTTTGCTGTTGCTCACCTTCATGGGGGATGCTTTGCGCGATGCGCTAGATCCACGCAAAGCCGATTGAGCTTGTTGCATTGAATGTTACTTACATGATTTTTAGATATGAAAGAAAATAACATTCAAAACCAAGAAAAATTCCATCAGAAAAACGAGGCGTCAGCAGTCTTGTTAGACGTGCGTGATCTGTCGGTGCGATTTGACCAAAAAACGGTGGTTGATCGGGTCTGTTTTAGCATTGGTGCGGGAGAAAAGTTGGCACTGGTGGGCGAATCTGGATCTGGCAAAACCATCACCGCATTGAGCTTGCTGCAATTGGCCGGAGAGGCCACCATGAGTGGTCAAGCCTTGTTTCAGGGGCAAAACTTGCTCACGCTACCTGCACCTGCTATCCGTGCTGTGCGTGGAGGCCAAATTGCCATGGTGTTTCAAGAACCCATGACCGCGCTGAACCCGTTAATTCCTATCGGCCAACAAGTTGCCGAAGTATTGGAGTTGAAGCAGGCACTCAGCCGTGCGCAGGCTTGGCATGCTGCGGTAGAAATGTTGGCACATACTGGTATCCCAGAGCCAGATCGACGAGCCAATGCGTTTGCCCACCAACTCAGTGGCGGCCAGCGCCAGCGGGCCATGATTGCAATGGCTTTGGCCAGCAAGCCCTTGCTGTTGTTGGCTGACGAACCCACCACGGCGCTGGACGTCACATTGCGTGGTCAGATGCTTGATTTGCTGTCAGATTTACAGCGTCAAACCGGCATGGCCGTCCTCTTGATCACCCATGACTTGAATTTGGTGCGCCGATTTGCAGATCGGGTAGCAGTGATGGAACATGGCGTGTTGGTGGAGCAGGGGGAAGTAGCCTCGGTGTTTGCAGCACCTGAACACAGCTATACCCGTCGTTTGATGGCAAGTCAGCCCCGCCGTGATGTCGTGGAGGCCCACGCCACGACGACACACACACCACCTGTACTAAAAACCCAGAATTTGCGGGTCGCCTATTCTGTACCCTTGCCAGGGTTGCGAGGCTGGTTCCAAAGTGGCGAATTCATTGCAGTGCAGAGTGTGACCCAGCAATTGTTACCCGGCCAGACACTGGGCGTGGTCGGAGAGTCTGGTTCGGGCAAATCAACCTTGGCACAGGCTATCTTGGGTCTGTTACCGTACCAGGGGGCTCTGGAGTTAGCGGGCCAAACATGGCAATTGCCCGCCAACCACAATACCCCTGCCAACCAACGGCTGCGCCAACAGGTACAAGTGGTGTTTCAAGACCCGTTCTCCTCTTTGTCTCCTCGGTTGACGGTGGAGGAGATTGTCGGTGAGGGTTTGCGGGTACATGCCCCCACGCTGACCGCGGCACAGCGGCGCGCCCAAGTGCAGCAAATGCTGGCTGAAGTGGGGTTGGATGAATATCAGTTTCCTGGGCTATTGGCACGGTACCCACACGAGTTCTCTGGCGGCCAGCGCCAACGGCTGGCCATTGCTCGGGCGCTGATCGTGCAACCCCGCATTTTGGTGCTAGATGAACCTACCAGTGCCCTGGATGTCACTATCCAGCAACAAGTGCTCAGCCTGCTGCAACGCTTGCAGCGCGAAAAAGGCCTGAGTTATTTGCTCATCACGCATGACATAGCCGTGATCCGTGCCATGGCACACCAGATCATTGTGATGAAAGATGGTGCCGTGTTAGAAAGTGGCCCACTAGAGCAGGTACTGAACCGGCCCCAACACGCCTACACCCAGCAATTGATTGCAGCGGCAGAGGTGCTGGAAGTGCCACCCACCACCTCTGCCACACAGACAGACCTTATCTCTCCACACCTGAAAGCGTCACCACATGAAGCTCTATAACTTTTTTCGCAGTGGCACATCCCACCGTTTGCGTATTGCGCTGCAGCTCAAGGGACTGCAAGCACAATATATTCCGGTAGATCTGCGGGCGGAACAACATTTGCAAGATGAGTTCAAGGCCATTAATCCACAAATGCTGGTGCCAGCACTGGCTACTGAAGACGGTCAGGTGCTGATCCAATCGCCCGCCATCATCGAGTGGCTAGAAGAGACCCATCCTACCCCAGCTTTGTTGCCTACCAATGCCAACGAGCGTGCCCATGTGCGGGCTTTGGCCGCCATCGTAGGCTGCGATATCCACCCTATCAATAACCGCCGCATCCTAGAATACTTGCGCAAGCAGTTTGGGGCCAATGAAGACACCATTAATACTTGGTGTGGCACTTGGATCAGTGCGGGCTTTGATGCCTACGAGGCTTTGTTGGCACAAGATCAGCGCCGAGGCCGTTTCAGCTTTGGCCATACACCCACTATGGCGGATGTCTATCTGGTGCCCCAGGTAGAGAGCGCCCGCCGCTTCAAGGTCGACCTATCGCGCTGGCCGCTGATTGCCGCCATTGACAAAGCTTGTGCCGAGTTAGACGCCTTCCAACAGGCGGCGCCTGCCCGACAACCCGATGCGGGCTGAGGCATGGTGCCAAGCTACACGCAGTAGATTGTGGGCAAAGCAACAAGCAAGGCATGGAAATTGCATTTCAGATGAAAGAGTTCTCGGTCAGAATTCCTCCTTTTGAGAGTTCCATCTTCCATTTGTATGCGCCGCGCCAGCCTGCTGTCTACTGAAACCGTCAATCGCTCGCGTGTCTTGGATACGCTGGTCAACAATCTCGAAGGGATGGCCTATCGTTGTCTGAACGATGCACATTGGACGATGGTTTTTGTCAGCCGTGGCTGTGAAGCACTGACTGGCTACGCCCCTGTGCAGTTGCTTCGCAACCATGCGATCTCTTGGGAGCAGATTACCCATCCCGAAGATCGGGATCGGGTGCGCCAAGTGATTCAGCAGGCCGTAGAAGGGGGACAGCGTTTTTCTGCCCAGTACCGTATCACTACCCTGTCAGGAGAGCTGAGGCATGTTTCTGAGCGGGGCATTGGTGTCTTGGATGAACAAGGCGTTTTGGTGGTGGAAGGCTTCATTGAAGACATCACTGAGCGCCAAGCCACGCTGGATGCCCTCAAGCACGCCGAATTGCGCTATCGCCATATTTTTGAGCATGCCAGCGAAGGCATTTTCCAAACCACCCGCGATGGGCACTATCTGGCAGCCAACCCGGCACTGGCGCATATCTATGGTTACGATTCGCCCAATGCGTTGATGGCCGACCTCTCCGACATTGATCGGCGTTTGTATGTCAAGCCAGGGCGGTATGTCAAGCCAGGGCGTCGTGAGGTTTTTCACCGCCTGATGCAGGCGCAAGGGCAGGTACTGAACTTTGAGTCCGAAGTTTATCGGCGCGATGGCACCCGCATCTGGATTTCTGAAAACGCCCATGTGGTGCTCGGCCCCAAAGGCGAGTTCATCTGTTACGAAGGAACGGTGCAAGATATTTCCGAGCGCCGCCACTACCAAGAGCAACTTGAGCGCCAGGCCAACCACGATTTGCTCACCGGATTGCCCAACCGAGTGCTCCTCGGAGACCGCATTGATCAGGGCATTGCCCGTGCCACTCGCTTGGGTTACTACTTGGCACTGGTGTTTATTGATCTAGACAATTTCAAGTTTATCAACGACAGCCTAGGCCATGCGGCAGGTGACGAGCTGCTCAAAGAGGTGGCCGCTCGGTTGGCCAGTTGTCTGCGCAGCCCCGACACCGTGGCCCGACTGGGTGGGGACGAGTTTGTGCTCGTTATAAATGACCACTACCGTACCAACAGTGTGATTTCGTTGTTAGAGCGTATTTTGCAGGAGATAGGTCGCCCCATCATGCTGTCGGGGCGTGAGTTCCATGTGGGAGCCAGTTTGGGCGTCGCTATGTATCCCAATGATGGCGATGATGCACAAATCCTGCTCAAACATGCCGATGTGGCTATGTATGCTGCCAAAGACCGAGGCCGGAACAATTTCCAATTCTTCACCAGAGAACTCAATCGCGTTGCCGATGAGCGCCTGAATTTAGAAGCGGCCATGCGTGCTGCACTGGAGAGTCAGAGCTTTGTTGTCCACTACCAACCCAAAGTAGATCATCGGCGGCGTATTGTGGGAGTGGAAGCCTTGGCCCGTTGGGTTCATCCGCAATTGGGTGCGGTAGCACCAGACCGTTTTATTCCAGTGGCGGAAGAGACGGGCCTGATCCTGCCACTGACACGAATCATTTTGCGTCAGGCTTTTGCCGCTGCTCGGCGTTGGAATCTTCAACGCGAGAAACCTTTGTGCATTGCGGTCAATCTGTCGCCTCAATTGTTCTTGAGTGACGATATCGTCGCTCAGGTGGCTGGTTTGCTGCGTGAGGCAGATTTACCGCCCTGTCAGGTAGAGCTGGAAATCACAGAATCGGTCTTTATGGGAGACAGTGAGCGGGCCGTGGCAGTGCTCAGTGATTTCAAGGCGCTGGGGGTAAGTTTGGCAATGGATGACTTTGGCACAGGCTACTCTTCCTTGAGTTATCTGCGCCGTTTTCCTTTGGACATTATCAAGATTGATCGCTCGCTCGTGACGGGCATTGAACACGAGGAAGAAGTGGCGATGATTGCCCGTGCTGCCATTTCTTTGGGCAAGAGCCTGCGCAAAACAGTGGTGGCTGAAGGGGTAGAGAACCAGGCACAGTTTGATTTTCTACGCTATCAGGGCTGCGACGAGTTTCAGGGCTACTTGCTCTCGCGCCCAGTGAACGAAGAAGATTTTGGGCGCTTGCTGGCGCAGGCGGGCGGCATCATACCGCCTGTGCCCATGTAGCCTAGCGGTTATTCGATGTCAATGCAGTGGATGCCAAACTGACCACCACCACGGCGGTCGGCAAAATAACGCAGCAGGGTTTCGCGCACAGTGCGAAACGACAACTCGTCCCAAGGGATTTCTTCCTCAGTAAACAGACGTGCTTCCATGGTTTCTTCACCTGGGGCAAAGGCATCGCTGAGCAGCGTGGCATGGTAGAACAAATGGACTTGACCCACGCGACGCACATTGAGCAGACTGAACAGGGTGCCAATCTCAAACTCGGCGCCAGCCTCTTCTTGGGTTTCGCGGGCGGCCCCTTGGGCCGTAGTTTCATCAAGTTCCATAAAGCCTGCGGGCAATGTCCATTTGCCTTTGCGTGGCTCAATATTGCGCTTGCACAACAGCACGCGGTCTCCTAGCACCGGCACTGTGCCCACCACATTGAGCGGGTTTTCGTAATGTACGGTTTGACAGGTGGTGCAGATGGCCCGTTCTCGGGTGTCACCATCGTCTGGGAGGCGGTAGATCACGGGGGCGCCGCATTGACGGCAGTGCCGAATTGGAGGATGAAAGCTCATAGCGTCAGACTCAAACCACATGCAGGCGCAGTGTGCCCAGCCCATCAATGCCCCCTTCGAGCGTATCACCGCGCACCACCGCACCCACTCCTTCAGGGGTGCCGGTATAAATCAGATCGCCGGGTTGCAACTCCCATGCCGCAGAGAGATGTTCAATGGTTTCGGCAATATTCCAAATCAAACGCGAAACTTGGCTGCGCTGGCGGTCAGTGCCATTGACCTGCAACCAGATGGCTGCCCGCTCTATCTCACTGGCCTGATCCACAGGGGTGATGGGGCCAATGGGGGCGCTATGCTCAAACGCCTTGCCAATGCACCAAGGACGGCCTTGTTTTTTCATGTCGTTTTGCAGATCGCGGCGGGTCATGTCCAGTCCCACGGCATAACCAAAGATGTGCTTTGGTGCATCACTGGCGGCAATATGGCTGCCCCCTTTGCCAATAGCCACTACCAGTTCTATCTCGTGGTGCAGATTGCCCGTTAGGCTGGGATAGGGCAAATGGCCTGTACTGCCTGCGTCTACCACTACCAAAGCATCTGCGGGTTTCAGAAAAAAGAACGGTGGTTCACGGCCCGTAAAGCCCATCTCTTTGGCATGTTCCTCGTAATTGCGTCCGACACAGTAAATGCGATGTACCGGAAAACGATCATGGCTGCCCTGCACGGGCACACTGGTGACTGGGGCAGGAGGAAAGACATAGCTCATGGCAACAGAGATGGAGTGAAAGAGGGGGATGTGTTGGGTTGGTAGAGTGTGCCATGCTTGGTCGGTACACTGGCACTATGCCATCTTCTTCTGCTCTTTCTGCCTTTCATCCTGATTGGATATGCCCTGACTGGCCCGCACCTGCCCATGTGCAGGCACTGTGTACCAGCCGTGCTGGGGGGGTGAGTGCAGCACCTTACGATAGCCTGAACTTAGGCGATCATGTGGGGGATTTGCCAGAAGATGTGCACACCAATCGCAAGCGGTTGCAAACGGCATTGCAAGCCCATTTGCCAGCAGCGCAGGCGGTGTTCTTGCGCCAAGTGCATGGTACGCACACCGTTGATTTGGATGCCGGGCTATCCGATGGCATCTGTGCGGATGCCTGTGTGGCCACCATGCCCGCAAAAGTATGCACCATCATGGTGGCCGATTGCCTGCCGGTGCTATTGACCGATTTGCAAGGCCGTGCTGTAGCAGCAGCCCATGCAGGGTGGCGGGGGCTGGCCGATGGGGTGCTTGAATCAGTGTTTGATGCCTTTTGCACCCGTTTGCTGCATGAGACCACGCCTGCCAACCGATGGGCGCTGGCGCAATCCACCTTGGCTTGGTTGGGGCCGTGCATTGGGCCATTGGCCTTTGAAGTAGGGGAGGAGGTGCGAGCAGCCTTTTGTGCCCATGACAGCAGGGCCGCCTTGCATTTTCAGCCCCAGACAGACAGGCCAGGGAAGTATCTGGCTGATTTAGCCGCGTTGGCCCGCCAGCGTCTGCAAGCCTTGGGGATTCGGCAAATCAGTGGCAACGACAGCACCAGCACTTGGTGTACGGTGGGCAACCCATCAAGGTTCTTTTCTCATCGCCGTGATGCCATCGCCCTCGGCGGTAGCGGGCGCATGGCTGTGTGCGTTTGGCGCCACGGTGGTGTCTGATGCAGCAGCCCGTGCCGCAGCTTCCTGTGCCCGCTCGGCTATTTCTTTGGCATGGATGGCCCGGCGTCGCCCCGGTGTGCCTAGGATGTAAACCACAATCGACAAAGGCAGCAAACCATACAGCACAAAAGTGATGATGGCCCCCAATACCGAGCCCGTGCTACTGGTGGCTTCGGCCACGGCCATCATGACGGTGACATAAAGCCATGCGATAACTACAAGATACATCTGTGCTCCAAGACAGAAACAGTGAAAAGGGGCGTTACCATAACCATGTGGTCAGCAACAATCGGGGCGAAAGTCGCTGCGTGCGAGTGATCCGCAATTTCAGGAGAAAAAATGAGTTCTGAATCATCCTGGGGACAGAATACCCAGCAATTTCAGCAGATTTTCGGCGACAACCTGGCACAGGTGCTGCGATCCCTGCAGCAAATCGGTTCTGTAGGTACCCCTGGGCCAGCAGTACCCTTAAAAATCGCTCCAGAAAAACTCCAGCAACTGCAACAGCAGTACCTTGAAGAGGCACGGGCTTTGTGGAACCAGGGTTTGCAAGCCCCAACCGAGGCCGTAGGCCAAGATCGTCGCTTTAGTGGCGAAAGTTGGAAAGCCAACCCGATGGCGGCATTCTCAGCAGCCATGTACCTGCTCAATGCACGCACCCTGATGGAGCTGGCCGAAGCCGTAGAGGCCGATGAGAAAACCCACAACCGCGTGCGCTTTGCGGTGGAGCAATGGGTGGCCGCAATGGCCCCCAGCAACTACTTGGCCTTGAATGCAGAGGCACAACAAAAAGCCGTGGAAACCAAAGGGGAGAGTCTGACCAAAGGTATCCAGAACCTGCTCAACGATCTGCGCCAAGGCCATGTCTCCATGACAGATGAGAGCCAGTTCGAGGTGGGGCGCAATGTAGCCACCACAGAGGGTGCCGTGGTGTTTGAGAACGAGCTGTTCCAGCTCATCGAATACAAACCGCTCACCGCCCATGTGTACGAACGGCCTTTTTTGCTGGTGCCCCCGTGCATCAACAAGTTTTACATTCTAGATTTGCAGCCGGCCAATTCCTTGGTGCGCTACGCAGTAGAGCAGGGCCACCATACCTTCTTGGTCAGCTGGCGCAACCCCGATGCCGAACTGGCGCAAAAAACCTGGAATGATTACGTTGAAGACGGTGCTATTGAAGCGATCAGCACTGTGCAGCAAATCACAGGGGCAGAGCAAATCAACGCCTTGGGCTTTTGCGTAGGCGGCACTATTTTGAGCACCGCCTTGGCTGTGTTGGCCGCACGCGGGCGCGATCCAGTGGCCAGCCTGACCTTGCTGACCACCTTTTTGGATTTCAGTGACACGGGGATTCTGGACGTGTTCATTGACGAAAATTTCGTCAAATTCCGCGAAATGCAAATGGGCAAGGGCGGTCTGCTCAAAGGGCAGGAGTTGGCATCTACCTTCAGCTTTTTGCGTCCCAATGACTTGGTATGGAACTACGTTGTAGGCAATTACCTGAAAGGTGAAACCCCTCCGGCCTTTGATCTGCTCTACTGGAACAGTGACAGCACAAACTTGCCAGGGCCGTTCTTTGCGTGGTATCTGCGCAATACATACCTAGAGAACAACCTCAAAAAACCCGGCATGCTGACTGTGTGCGGAGAGAAGGTGGATTTGGGGGCAATTGATATCCCGGTGTACCTTTATGGCTCCCGTGAAGACCATATTGTGCCTATCGGGGCAGCTTATGCCAGCACGCAAATCCTCTCTGGCCCCAAACGCTTTGTCATGGGGGCATCTGGGCACATTGCTGGTGTGATCAACCCGCCAGCCAAGAAAAAACGCAGCTATTGGACGCGAGAAGACGATCAATTGCCCACCGCATTTGACGATTGGCTCCAAGGCGCACAAGAACATCCTGGCAGTTGGTGGACCGATTGGAGCACCTGGCTGCAAGGGCACGCGGGAGCGCAGATTGCAGCCCCCAAAGGCTACGGCAAGGGGTCTAAGTTCAAGGTCATTGAACCTGCCCCAGGCCGCTATGTAAAGCAAAAAGCCTGATCCTAGGCTCCTTTCCTCTCTGACAACAAGGACAAAACCATGGAAGACATCGTTATCGTTTCCGCTGCCCGTACTGCGGTGGGCAAGTTTGGTGGCTCGCTGGCCAAGGTGGCTGCTACCGAGTTGGGCAGCATCGTTATCAAGGAAGCTCTGGCCCGCGCCAAGGTTGTACCCGATCAGGTGGGTGAAGTCATCATGGGTCAGGTGCTGACCGCTGGTTTGGGTCAGAACCCTGCCCGTCAAGCACTGATGAAGGCGGGTGTTGCCAAGGAAACCCCAGCCCTGACCATCAATGCTGTATGTGGCTCTGGCTTGAAGTCGGTGATTTTGGCCGCCCAAGCCATTGCCCATGGTGACAGTGACATCATCGTCGCTGGTGGCCAAGAAAACATGAGCGCCAGCCCCCATGTGCTCAACGGCTCGCGCGATGGTCAGCGCATGGGCGACTGGAAGATGCAGGACTCGATGATTGTCGATGGCCTGTGGGACGTCTACAACCAGTACCACATGGGCATCACTGCTGAGAATGTGGCTAAGCAGTACGGTATCACCCGCGAAATGCAAGATGCCCTGGCCTTGGCCAGCCAGCAAAAAGCCGCCGCCGCACAAGATGCAGGCAAGTTCGCTGATGAAATCGTGGGCGTGAGCATTCCTCAGCGCAAAGGCGATCCCTTGGTCTTTAATGTGGATGAGTACCTGAACCGCAAGACCAGTGCCGAAGTGCTCGCTGGTTTGCGCCCTGCTTTCGACAAAGCAGGCACTGTGACCGCTGGCAATGCCTCCGGTATCAATGATGGTGCCTCTGCCGTGGTGGTGATGAGTGCCAAACGGGCTGCGGCATTGGGCCTGACACCCTTGGCACGCATTGCCGCATATGGCACCAGCGGGCTAGACCCGGCCATCATGGGTATGGGCCCAGTTTATGCCACCCGTAAGGCACTCGAGCGTGCGGGTTGGAGCGCCGCCGATGTGGACTTGTTCGAGTTGAATGAGGCTTTTGCTGCCCAAGCTGCTGCCGTGAACAAGGAACTGGGCATTGACCCAACCAAGGTCAATGTGAACGGTGGTGCTATCGCGATTGGCCATCCTATTGGCGCGTCCGGCAACCGCATCTTGGTGACGCTGTTGCACGAAATGCAGCGTAGCAATGCCAAGAAGGGTATTGCTTCGCTGTGTATTGGCGGTGGTATGGGCGTAGCCCTGGCACTAGAACGCTAATGCTGGCGCATGGGCCTGCTTAACAGGCCCATTCCATTGCCAAGCCGCGACCTGTTCGCGGCTTTTTTGTTCTGTTGCAATTTTTGCCCTCGAATCCCTGTAATGTCTGCCACAGGAGCGTACACTGGACTTTGTATGAATCAGACTGTCTTTGCACAACCGTTTGTGCCAGTGGGTTGCGCAGCTTGTCAGGACAAAAGCTTGCTGCCTTTCGATTTCACGATGGCCTTTCAACCCATCATGGATTTGGAGTTGGAGCGGCCTTTTGCGTATGAGGCACTGGTGCGTGGCATGAATGGAGAATCGGCGGCCACTGTGTTGTCGTGGGTCGATGACACCAATCGCTACCGTTTCGATCAAGCTTGTCGTGTCAAGGCCATCCAATTGGCGGCCAGTTTAGGTGTGGCCCGATTGCCTGATTGCCGCTTGAGTATCAACTTTTTACCCAATGCGGTTTATCGTGCAGAAACATGCATTCGTGCCACCATGCAGGCTGCTGCCGAGTTCAATTTTCCGCATGATCGCTTGATGTTCGAAGTCACTGAGGGGGAGCCACTGAGCAATGGTGCCCACCTGAAGTCTATTTTTGATGAGTACCGTCGTCAGGGGCTGATCACGGCCATCGATGATTTTGGTGCTGGGTATGCGGGTTTGAACATGTTGGTGCATTTTCAGCCCCATGTCTTAAAACTAGACATGGAACTGATTCGCAATATTGATCAAGACCCTGTGCGGCAAGCCATTGTGTGTGGCATTGCTGGGGTTTGTGCCCGCTTGCAGATTGATATGGTGGCCGAAGGCATAGAAACAGCCCAAGAATCGGAGTACCTTTGTTCTGTGGGGGTGCGTTACCAGCAGGGGTATTGGTTTGCCCGACCAGGGTGGGAAACCTTGCCGTTGGCCGCTATTCCTGTTTGAGGTGCAAAAAATATCCCATTACAGTGTTTTCCTTCACTGCACCGTCGTAAATATTCGGTAGAGTGGAGGCGAGACCCCTGTTCACTATTATTCACAAGGAGCATGAAAACATGAGTCAAAAAGTAGCATACGTCACTGGTGGCATGGGTGGCATCGGAACCGCGATCTGTCAGCGTCTGCACAAAGACGGTTTCAAAGTGATCGCAGGCTGCGGCCCTACCCGTGACCATGCCAAATGGCTGGCCGAGCAAAAAGAACTGGGTTTTACCTTTTACGCCTCGGTGGGCAATGTAGGTGACTGGGATTCCACAGTGGAAGCCTTTACCAAGGCCAAGGCTGAACATGGCAGCATTGATGTGTTGGTCAATAACGCTGGTATTACCCGTGACCGCATGTTCTTGAAGATGACCCGCGAAGACTGGGATGCGGTGATCGAAACCAACCTGAACAGCATGTTCAACGCCACCAAACAAGTGGTGGCTGACATGGTAGAAAAGGGCTGGGGCCGTATCATCAATATTTCGTCGGTCAACGGTGAAAAGGGCCAGTCTGGTCAGACCAACTACTCGGCAGCCAAAGCCGGTATGCATGGTTTCTCGATGGCCTTGGCCCAAGAAATGGCTACCAAGGGCGTGACCGTGAACACCGTCAGCCCCGGTTATATCGGCACGGACATGGTCAAGGCCATTCGTCCCGATGTGCTAGAAAAGATTGTGGCTACTGTGCCCGTCAAGCGTCTGGGTGAACCTAGCGAGATTGCCTCTATTATTGCTTGGCTGGCCTCGGAAGAAGGCGGCTACGCTACAGGTGCAGAGTTCTCGGTCAACGGTGGTTTGCACATGAGCTGATAGGCCTTAGGCACTTGGCTACAAAAAACCCCGCAACGCGGGGTTTTTTTATGGGCAGCTTTTGCAGGAGGCTCAACCACCCTGCCACACCAGATCCGTACTTCAGAGACGGCTGGGAGCACGCTTGCGATCGCGTTCGTCTTCAGGCCAAACGGTCAAAACAGTGAAGGAGGTCATGGTGTTTACTCTGCAAAAGTGTCTGTGATGCGTATTCAACGTTGTGGTTGTCTCGGGCGTTGACAACATCCATCAAAAAAATTGCCATTGAATACCACCTCTTTTCGTCTGTTCAGGCCTGTGCTTCCATCTGCTCAGACAATTCCAACCAGCGTTCTTCTAAACGCTCTATTTCATCGTTGCAGTTTTTAAGGCAGCGACCTGCTTCAGCAATGTCTGTGGGGGCCAGAGGCTGGCTAAGACGTGCTTCTAGCGCAGTGCGCTCGGTGCCTAACGCAGCCATGCGCTGCTCTACCTGTTCCAATTCACGTTTGAAAGGACGCAGCTTCTGGGCAAGTTGTTGTCGAGCCTGGGCTTCTTGTTTGCGTTGTTCGCGTGGATCGGTGGCTTTTTTATTGTCGGGATCTGTATTGGTGGTGGCAATGGTGGGAATGTGCTCTTGCTTCGCCAGTTCACGTTGGCGCTTGGCCTCATCCAAGAGATAACGCTGGTAATCGTCCAAGTCGCCATCGAACGGCCCTACCGCGCCTCGGCCGACCATCCAGAATTCATCACACACCGACCGTAACAAAGCCCGGTCATGGCTGACCAACATGACAGTGCCTTCAAATTCATTGAGTGCTATCGACAATGCCTCGCGTGTGGCCAAATCCAAATGATTGGTGGGCTCATCGAGCAGCAGCAAATTGGGACGTTGCCAAACAATCATTGCCAGCACCAATCGGGCTTTTTCACCGCCGCTCATGCTGCCTACGCTCTGCTTCACCATATCACCGGTGAAGTTGAAGGTGCCCAGAAAATTGCGCAGGTCTTGTTCGCGGCTGGATTCTTGGCTTTGGGCTCCTAGCTCCTTTGCCAGCCGGATCATGTGTTCTAGTGGATTCTCATGAGAGCGCAGCACATCCAGCTCTTGCTGGGCGAAGTAACCTATGGACAGACCTTTGCCCTCCGTCACCGTGCCTGTGAGAGGCCGCATGGTGCGAGCAATGGTTTTTACCAAGGTGGACTTACCCTGCCCGTTGGCCCCCAAGATACCGATACGTTGGCCTGCCAGCACACTGCGGTTGACATGGTGCAGGATGGTGGTTGCCAGTTCATCCTCGGTGCGATAGCCAAACGAGGCATCGGTGATGGCCAGCATGGGGTTGGGTAGATTGAGTGGCTCCTTAAATTCAAAGGTGAAGTCGGCTTCTGCCAGCACGGGCGCAATTTTTTCCATGCGTTCCAGTGCTTTTACTCGGCTTTGGGCCTGTTTGGCTTTGGTGGCTTTGGCCTTGAAACGGGTGATAAATTTTTGTAAATGCGCAATTTTTTCTTGTTGGCGAGAGTAGCTGGCCTGTTGCAACTCCAGTTGCTGGGCACGCAATTCTTCAAACTTGCTGTAATTGCCACCATAGCGTGTGAGTTGCGCACTGTCGATGTGCAGCGTGACATTGGTGACAGCATCCAAAAATTCGCGGTCATGGCTGATGACGATCATGGTGCCTTCATACCGCTTGAGCCACGCTTCTAGCCAGACCAAGGCATCTAGATCCAAGTGATTGGTTGGCTCATCCAGCAGTAGCAAATCGGAAGGGCACATCAGGGCTCGGGCCAGTTGCAGACGCATCCGCCAGCCCCCAGAAAAGCTATTGACGGGATGGTTTAATTCTGAAACCTTGAAGCCCAAACCCAAAATCAATGCTTGTGCGCGTGATACAGCATCATGGGCACCTGCATCGTGTAGATCGGTGTAGGCATGGGCAATTGCCATGCCATCACCCGATATTTCAGCCTCGGCCAGCTTGGATTGGGCTTCGGCCAGACGGGTATCGCCAGCAACGACAAAAGCGGTGGCCGATTCTTCTGTTTCTGGCATATTTTGTGCCACCTGGGCCATGCGCCAGTGTGGTGGAATACTAAAATCTCCTCCATCTTCGTGCAAAGAACCGTTGAGCAGTGCAAATAGGCTGGATTTTCCTGCACCATTACGGCCCACTAAACCGACATGCTCTCCGGGATTGATAGTAGCATGAACACCGTTTAGTAGAACTTTGGTACTGCGACGTAGAGTGACGTTTTTAAAGAGAATCATAAAGTTTTATGTTTTGATCAGAAAATAGACAATTGATAGTGTTGTATCAATGTGATTCCTGTAACATAGACTGAGTATAAGATGTAAATACCAAAGAGTTTTTTTGAAACATAATGGCTAAGAACTGACGATTTGTCAGTAGTTGGAATCCAAAGAGCACAGCAGGCAACGAAAATAGGCAATATAAAATAACGACCTTGAATACCTTGTATTGTATCTGCTGGATAACTTGTCCATGTGATCGCAAGTGCTGCAAATGTAATTATTATGGATGATAGAGATATAATAATCAAAAGAACTCTTGCCTTGAAGAATTCAAATCTTGTATTCTTTGATAAATACAAAGAAATGAAAAACAATGCTACCAACCCAAGGGTCAGAAATTTCAGGTGTTGGCTATCAATAGGGGCGTCAAGCCATCCCAGCTTCCCAATGAATGATTGGAAATAAAAGTTTTGAAGATCTTGATTGCTCAAGGTTCGATAAAGCAGATGAATAAATTCAATGGGTTGATTGATATAAATGCGTACTATTTCTATAGTTGAGTAGGATCTATTTATTCTCGTGTCAATTGTAGATGTGACAGCAAAAATAATCCACCCAAGACTGAAAATTGTATTTTCTATTGAAAGCAATAGGGTTTTCTTTGAATGATGGTGCCATGCCAAATAAAATTGTAATGCCAGCATGGGAAGCATGTGTATTCGCGTGGTCGATATGATAAAAATAGATATCGCCAAAATAACTTGTCGTTGGGATGATGGTTGTGCAGATTTTAATTCTGCCAAAAATATGCTGATAGCATACAAAGTAAGTCCCATCGTGAGGCCATCAATGGTTGGAGATATCCATTGAAATAATGCCATAGGCGTAAATAAAATACCTACGGCGATGGGTGGCAGTGTGAGTAATTGCGCTGATAAAATAATGAGTGTGATGCAGATGGTTGCAACTGTGATGCGCACTAAATCATAACTAGCCATCAATGACAACCCCATGTTTTTTCCTAGCCATAGAGCGGCAGCATGTGGTATATAAATAACAGGAAAATAGTATCCAGTTCCTGAAGCTGGTGAGAATAATTGCTGATCTGACCAATAAGTTTTTTGGCCCATTGAGCGTAAATCTTCAAATGAGTTTAAGTTTTGCAATTTCAATGGTTCTGCCAGTCGTGCTGGAGCTGGATTTTCCGGAAAATTAAGGTGCAGCGATTGTAAAATAAATAAAAATAAATTTTTATCTATTTCTCCTCCTGATCCGCCTGCTTCAATGGGTATATTTTTGGGCGCGGGTTCTAACAGAATTTTTCCATGTACCAACATGTCTGCACGCGCAATGTGAACATTTTCATCTGGAGACATAAATGGTGGCACGAGTCGCATCAACACCAAAGCTGGAATCATCAATAGAAAAAATAAAGAACATAATTTTATGTAATTATTTTTTGCTTTTAATGACATGTTGCTTGGCTTATTATTGATGAGTAGAAAGCTAAATGGCAATTAATTAATTGCCTGAGATTTATTGAAAAATGATCAAATATCAGGGGCTATTGGTTTTTATATCAAACCAATTCCAGCCCCGATAGTTTATTATTTTTTTAAGTGCAGGATGTGTGTGTAAAGCTGTGATTGTTTCTGGAGCAGCAACCAGTTGCGCACCAGTTTTTTCAAAATTAAAGTTTTTCACATCTATTGTTACATGCACCGCATCAAGCTGAGTAGATTTTATATGATGACCATCATTGTTAGGCACATCGCCTAGCGAGAAGGAAAGGTGTTGGTATCGATTGATGGTTTTTTGAATAATTTCTGGTTCAGAAGAAAGTTGTTCCCAAAATTTGAATTGCGGATAATAAAAAACACCACCAACCACAGGAACCCCAGCAGCCAATAAAGCCATTGATTCGGTAGCTCCCGGATTTATGATTAAAACTCTTTTCAATGATTTTTTATCTTCTGAAGAGTATTGAGTAATATTTTGAATTTCTGGGTTTAGTGATATTTGATTGGGTGCTACTGACAACGGATTGAAGTTCCATGTTGCGATAAGATAGATGATGACATTCAGTGCAATTGCCTCTGATATTCTTCTTTGCAATATGCAGTAAGATATAAATAATGAGGCAAATATTATTGCAATAAATAAAATTGGCGATAATGTTGAATAAAAAGATGCAGGTGTAGCCAATAGGCTAATAATTATTGGAGTGACGCTAAAGACCGCTAATCCTATGAGTGCAATAGAATTGTAGATATTAAAATTTGAGCCAGAGATTTCTGTGTCTCTTGACGGAATCAATGCTAATCCAATAATGCAAGCCAATCCGAGTGCCAAGTCTAGCCTTAGAGAAGGAACCATATGCCAAAAGATTAATTTTGCAAACCAGGAGGAAACACCAGTGCAGTAAAAAATTAACAAGAATGAGGTGAAAACTATCCAGCCTAACCAAATTTTATGATGGTTATTTTTTTGAATAGATAATAAGAAGCTAAAGCAAAAAGAGGAATAAGCGGAAATGTGTAGGAACTAAATTCACTTTCATTCCAAGCACTGTTTCTCAATTCTGTAAGGGTTTCTAAATTTGTATAGCCTCGAAAGATAAGGTGCCAAGGCAATTCACCACCTTGTAATGCTGCGCGTTGTCCTGGGTAAACTGTGGCACGCATTAATGATATTGTATCGTGCGCATCTAACCACCAAGCCAGTAGTATTCCGCTACAGATAAGTATTGCTATGCTAATGCCTGCAAAAACATGTTTATTGAAGTATAAAGTTTTTCGATACTGAAAGATATATGCTATTAAAAATATAGCATAAAAGGATGCAATAGTAATTTGCCATGGTGGGTATAAAACTAATGCAAAGCCTGTCGCCAATAATCCAAGAAAAACACTATGGATATATATGTAAGAATTAGAATTAGTCTTGAGTATTTTTATAAATAGAAAGGTTGCTGCCGTAGGAAAAAAAACGACATAAAGCGGCCAATGTGACCAGCCTGCGGCATAAGGTGCCAAGCAAAATAAAATCGAAAGACCAAGATTACGACCAGATCTTTCTGGAGCAACCGTATTTAATAAAAACCATAGGGCCAGAAGACAACTTATGACAGGAAAAAACCAATACCAACTCAATGCTTGGCGTAGTGGTAAGAAAAAGAAGCCCCACGTAGCAGGACGTCCCAACGCAGATACATGCCAAACAGGAACGCCTGTCATTCCTACAATCAGCATGTTTTGACCTTCAATCCCAAGATTTTTATTCACAATTGGGAAGGAAGGATGATGGTTAACTTGTGCCAGTGCATTGGCGGTCACAACCATCCATTCGTCTGAACGTATAGGCCGCGGCGCAAAAAGCAGATTTTTTGTGCCATCATGAGCTGAAATAAATGGGTGTTCAGATCTTTTGCTATCTCCTATCAAAAGTTGCACAGAAGATCCGCTGATTCCAAAGGCAACTAACAAAAGAAAAAAGGCAATGGAGTAGAAAATGATCGATTTTTTCTTTTTATTAACCCATGTGTTTAAATTTTCAAAAACATTGAATTTTGTATAAAAAAGAAAAATAACTATAGAAATGAGAAAAATAGCAAGAATGAACCAGTGTCGCTTGGGTATCTCTGGGCTAGAAATAAGAATGGAGTCTGATTTCCCAGCAATAATTGGTAAATTAAATGCTGATGTTGATGGAAATGTTGCCGTAACTTTAACTTGATGATGCGCTGAAAATAAATTGATGGGTGCTCGGGCAACGATATTAAAACCTGCATGGCTTGCTTTTGTTGTACCAAAATATTTTGGTAAATCATCGCGTACTACAGAAGTAGATGAAATAATTTCTACTTGTTGGTCATCAATTGTGATTTGAAACTTATCAGGGACTTGTTCTGTACTAGAGTCAAAACTCCAACCTGTAATATGTACAGAATGGTTTGCAAGTTGGTGTTCAATGGTTTCAATGTAACCATAAATTCCAGCCGGAATTTTTTCTTCTGCTTGGGCTAAAGTAATTGGAATGAAGATTGCAAAGAAAATTGCAATTAATAAATTCCAGAAGGTTGATCGATCATTCAACATGCTCGTCGCCACTCTTGAAGTCAGCGAGATGCCATGACTGTGACTGCAATTCCAGAAACAATCAGTGCTGTTCCTACAAAATACATTGGAGCAAAACGTTCCCCAAAGAAAAAGCGACTAGCCAAAGGAACGATAATAAATGCTAATGCCATGAAAGGGTATACTTTGCCTAACTCTGCTTTGCGCAAAATAAGTACCCAACCTATGGATGTAATTCCATAAAGAGCCATTGTTGAGAAGAATATAGCCAATGTTTTAATGTCAAAAAAACTCCCTGATTCATTAATGGCGCTTGCGCTGAATTTAAAAAGAATCTGCCCAGCAGCAATTCCTATCACACATAAAATGGTTAGCAGATAGATGTACATGGTATTTTTATAATTTAATTTTTCGATGCAATACTTTATGTATGGGTCGAGTCGGAGTAGATTCCACATCATGGCCAATAAAAGCCAGTAAAAGCTGTAGCCCTGTGATAATGGGCAGAGCTGCCAGCATCACGGTGCCCGCAGATGAGTATGATTGTAGTGATGTAGATTGAATCCAATGGCTGATACCAAACCATGCACCAAAAAGCAACATTAAAATTCCGGCAGGCAATTCAATTGAAGCCAGTGACATATCCCTTAAATAATAATTATAGAAAATACGCTTGCTAAAGTTAATAGTATGCTTGGCTAAAAACTCAGGAAGAATTTTGCCAATTTTCAGGTTGCTTTCCTCATCTGCGTAATGTGCATCCATAGGGACGTCTACCACCACAGCTTTGAGCGTATTCAGCCGGAACAGCATATCTGTTTCAAAAAAATACCTGCGGCTAATTTTGGAGAAGGGGAGGTGGCTGGCAATTTTGGCGTGAATGGCCGTATATCCATTGGTGGGATCAAAAATATTCCAATACCCAGAGGATATTTTGGTTAGAAATGACAGACCTGCATTGCCAAGCAATCGCAGTCGTGGCATTTGATGAATTTCTTCTAAATCAAAAAAACGATTGCCTTTGGTGTAGTCAGCCTCACCATTAACAATGGGGGAGATGAATGCTGGCAAAAGCTTGGGGTCCATCTGACCGTCACCATCAATTTTGACAATGATGTCATATCCATCATGGATAGCGGCTTGATATCCTGCCATGACCGCCCCGCCTACACCTTGATTTTGTGCATTAAATAGAACGGTTACCCGTGGGTCTTGGCAATGTTGTTGGATAAAAAATCCGGATTTTTCTGGGCAGCAGTCATCGACCGCAAAAATGCCATCTACTTCATGGCCGATGCGTGCGATCACATCAAGAACGTGGTTTGTTACACGATAGCAAGGAATGACAACGGCAACACGAAAGGGCGGTGAACTCATAAATTGGATAAAGCTTGACGGGTGAGTAACAATACTTGGTCTTCTCCAGCACTGGTCTCTAACCAGAATACAGGCAGTTGCGGGAATGCTGCCTCAAAAAAGGCGCGCTCATTGCCAATTTCTAGCACCAGAACCGCGTTTTCCGTCATGTGAGAGGGAGCATCACGCAGCAACTGGCGGATAAAATCCATACCATCCTCACCCCCGGCCAATGCCAGCACCGGCTCAGCCTGATATTCTTTGGGCAGGCGGGCCATGCTGTCGCTATTGACATACGGAGGGTTACACAAAATCAAATCCCAGGGGCCGGGCAATTGCGCCAGTCCGTCAGAGAGTTGCAACGAAATACGCTCTTGCAGCCCATGTCGATGGACATTGATCTGTGCCACTGCCAAGGCATCAGGAGAGATATCGGCACCTGTGACGGCAATGTCGGGCCATGCCATAGCGGCCAATATCGCCAAGCTGCCATTGCCTGTACATAAATCGAGTACCGCATGGGTCTGTTCGCCCAGCCAGTCGTCAAAACCGCCATTGGCGATCAACTCCGCAATGAAGCTGCGCGGCACAATGGCCCGCTCGTCAATATAAAACGGTACGCCTTGTAGCCAAGCCTCTTGGGTGAGGTAAGCGGCGGGTTTACGACTGCGGATGCGTTCGGCAAACAGGGCTGCCACCAGTGCTTGCTGTTCAGCCGTGACAGGTTGATGCTGCACGGCATTGGGTTCGTTGCCATCCAAGGGGGTGTCTAGTGGCAAGCCCAGACGCCACAACACCAGCCAAGCGGCTTCATCTTGGGCATTGGTCGTGCCATGCCCAAACGACACCCCGGCAGTTTGCAAACTGTGGGCGCCAGAGGCCACTAAGGCACCAATGGTGCTTCCTGCAACAGGGGGCAGGGCCAAAACTTGCGCGCTCATGCGAGCGCCGCCACTGCTTGCGCTTGCAGGTTGTGGAGGGTGCGGCAATAGATGTTTTTTAACGGTTCAATGTCAGCCAAGGCGATGTGTTCGTCAATTTTGTGGATACTGGCATTGGGCGGGCCCAATTCAATGACCTGAGGGCAAATGGTGGCAATGAAGCGGCCATCGCTGGTACCACCGGTGGTGGACAGTTCAGTGGCCAGCCCGGTTTCTGTGTGGATGGCTTGTTGGACGGCCTGCACCAGTTCGCCAGGGGTGGTGAGAAAAGGTTGTCCACCGAGTGTCCATTGCAATTCGTATTCGAGGTCATGGCGATCGAGTACGGCATGGACACGCTTTTTGAGGCCTTCGGCAGTGGACTCTGTGCAGAAGCGGAAATTAAAGTCGATGACCACTGCGCCAGGAATGATGTTGCTGGCTCCCGTGCCACCGTGGATGTTGCTCATTTGCCAGCTGGTAGGCTGAAAAAAAGCATTGCCTTCGTCCCAACGCATGGCGGCCAGTTCGGTCAGGGCGGGCACGGCTTCGTGGATGGGGTTGCGGGCCAGATGTGGATAGGCAATATGGCCTTGGATGCCACGCACAGTGAGTTTGCCGCTGAGGGTGCCCCGACGGCCATTTTTGATCATGTCGCCAGTGCGCTTGACGGAAGTGGGCTCGCCAACGATGCAATAGTCCAACCGTTCGCTTCGGGTTTTGAGCTGCTCTACGACAACTTTGGTGCCATCGATCGAGGGGCCTTCTTCGTCGCTAGTGAGCAAAAAAGCCAGGTGGATCAGTGGCTCTGGGGTGGCGGCCAAAAACTCCTCCACGGCGACGACAAAAGCGGCGATGGATGTTTTCATGTCGCTGGCACCCCGTCCATAGAGTTTGCCATCGCGCTGCGTGGGGATGAATGGATCGCTCTTCCATTGCGTTAGCGGGCCAGTGGGCACAACGTCGGTATGGCCGGCAAAAACCACGGTTTTGGCATGGGGCGTTGTTGCGGCCCGTTTGGCCCACAGGTTTTGCACGCGAAAATTGGCGGGGCCGCTGTCCATAGCTTCGCAGACAAAGCCCAGAGGGGTTAGGCGTTCGGTCAAGAGTTGCAGACAACCTGCATCTTCGGGGGTGACAGATGGGCGCGAAATCAGCGCCTCGGCCAGAGACAAGGTCAGGGACATGGATAAAGTTCAGAAGGATGCAGCCACGGTCACTTAAGTGCCCGGTGTGACATCCAGGGTGATTTCGGTGAATGAGGGAACATCATCTTCCCCCTTGGCTTCTTGGGCGGCCTTGTTGGCCTGGGCGGCTTTGGCAGCCAGAGAAAAGTCGTTTTGCAAACGCCACATCAGGTTGGTAGGAGAGTCGGCATAGGCCAGACCTTCCTTACGGTCGATGCGGCCTTCCATAATCAGGCGGGCCAAATCTTCTTCAAAGGTTTGCGAGCCTTCGGCCATTGATTTTTCCATGGCCTCTTTGACGCCAGAAAAATCGGCCTTTTCGATCAGTTCCGAGACCAATTTGGTGTTGAGCATGACTTCGACGGCAGGCACACGAGCGCCAGCAGCAGTGCGCACCAACCGTTGCGTGACCACCGCCTTGAGTGCCGAGGATAAATCGCTGAGCATGGTGGCGCGCACCTCGACCGGATAAAAACTCAAAATCCGGTTGAGTGCATGGTAGCTGTTGTTGCCGTGTAGCGTAGCCAGGCACAGGTGGCCGGACTGGGCGTAGGCAATGGCCGCCGACATAGATTCACGATCTCGGATTTCGCCGATCAGAATCACATCCGGGGCTTGGCGCAGGGCGTTTTTCAGTGCAATCTGCATGGATTGCGTGTCGCTGCCTACTTCACGCTGGTTGACGATGGATTTCTTGTTGCGGAACTGAAATTCCACAGGGTCTTCAATCGTCAGAATGTGGCCAGTTTGCAAACTGTTGCGTTTGTCAATCATGGCGGCCAGCGTGGTGCTTTTGCCAGAGCCTGTGGCCCCGACGACCAGCACCAGCCCGCGCTTTTCCATGATCAAGTCGCCCAGCACGGGTGGCAAGTTCAGATCTTGCAGGTTGGGTACTTCTTGGGCAATAAAACGCACTACTACGGCATAGCTGCCACGTTGGCGCATGGCACTGACCCGAAAACGCCCCACCCCCGAGATGGGCACGCCCATGTTCAGTTCGCCGGTCTCTTGCAACTCTTCAATGCGCTCAGGTGCCACCACTTCCGACAGCAGATTGCGCGGTGCGTCAGGCGGCAAAATCTGGTTGTTGATGGGGATGCACTCGCCATTGATTTTGATCAGTGCCGGTGCATTGGCTGAGAGATAGACATCGGAAGCCTTCTTCTCGGCCATCAGGCGCAAGATGCGCTCCATCGTGCTCATGTGCAGTCCCCAAAAGGTAGTGGTGTGGGTGTGCAGGCGGCTGCGGCGGCGGTATCAGTCGCGCAGCAGGTCGTTCAGGCTGGTTTTGGCGCGGGTTTGGGCATCGACACGCTTGACGATGATGGCTGCATACAGGCTGTAGCGGCCATCGTCTTTGGGCAAGCTGCCAGAAATAACCACAGAACCAGCAGGCACGCGACCATAACTGATCTCTCCGGTGGCGCGGTCGTAGATGGGGGTGCTTTGGCCGATATAGACGCCCATGCTGATGACGGAGTTTTCTTCGACGATCACGCCCTCGACCACTTCGGAGCGAGCGCCAATAAAGCAGTTGTCTTCAATGATGGTGGGGTTGGCTTGCAGTGGCTCCAATACGCCACCCAGACCAACACCACCGGACAGGTGAACGTTTTTGCCGACTTGGGCACAAGAGCCTACGGTGGCCCAAGTATCGACCATAGTGCCCTCATCGACATAAGCACCGATGTTGACGTAGGAGGGCATCAGAATGGCGCCTTTGGCAATGAAACTGCCACGGCGGGCCACAGCCGGGGGCACTACGCGCACGCCGGTAGCGGCGATGTCGGCTTCGCTCATACCTTCGTATTTGGTGGGCACTTTGTCAAAAAAGTTGAGCGCGCCCGATTGCATGAGTACGTTGTCTTTGAGGCGGAAGGACAGCAGCACTGCCTTCTTAATCCACTGGTGTACTGTCCATTGGCCTACGCCTTCGCGTGTGGCGACGCGCAATTGACCGTCGTTGAGTTGGGCAATGACATGTTCGACGGCATCGCGTACCTCGGCTGGTGCTACCGCTGGCGACAAGTTGGCGCGGTTGTCCCAAGCGGCTTCGATGATGCTTTGCAGTTGTTGGCTCATGGTAAAAATCAGGGGTTGGATTGGATAAATTGCACGATGCGTTGGGCGGCTTCTAGGCATTCGGCGGTTTCGGCCACCAAGGCCATACGGATACGCCCTTGACCGGGGTTGAAGCCTTGGGCCTCGCGGGCCAAGTAGCTGCCGGGCAAAACCGTGACATTGTATTGAGCCAGCAGCTCTCGGGCGAAGTCGGTGTCGCTGCCATTCCAGCGATGTGGCACAGCAGCCCAGAGGTAAAAACCAGCATCGGGCAGGGCTACATCCATCACACTGGCCAGTAATGGTGTGACTTGGGCAAACTTGGCGCGGTATTGGGCGCGGTTGTCAATGACGTGTTGTTCGTCGTTCCAAGCGGCGATGCTGGCGGTTTGCACTACTGGACTCATGGCGCTGCCGTGGTAGGTGCGGTAGAGCAAGAATTGTTGCAGGATGGCGGCATCACCCGCAACAAAGCCGCTGCGCAGGCCGGGTACGTTGCTGCGCTTGGACAGACTGGTAAAGGCCACCAAACGTTCAAAGCCGGTACGGCCCAATTGGATGGCTGCTTCTAAACCGCCCAATGGCGGTTCGTCACGGAAATATATCTCGCTGTAGCATTCGTCTGAGGCAATGACAAAGCCGTAGCGATCGCTCAGGGCGAACAGCTTGCGCCATTCGTCCAGTGGCATCACGGCTCCGGTGGGGTTGCCAGGGGAGCAAACGTAAAGCAGTTGGGTGCGTTGCCAAACCTCTGGGGGTACGCTGTCCCAATCGACGGCAAAGTTGCGCGCTGGGTTGCTGGGCGCATAGTAAGGAGTGGCCCCTGCCAACAGGGCTGCGCCTTCGTAGATTTGGTAGAACGGATTGGGGCAGACGACCGTGGCACCTTCGCGCGTGGGGTCAATCACGGTTTGGGCAAAGGCAAACAGTGCTTCGCGCGTACCATTGACTGACAGTACCTGTGTGCTCGGATCAACCTCGACACCATAGCGGCGTTGTAGCCAGTTGGCACAGGCCTGGCGCAGGGCGGGGGTGCCAGTGGTGGCAGGGTAGCCTGATAAGCCGGTGCCCAACGCTGCCGTGAGGGCTTGCTTGACCAGCTCAGGGGCGGCATGTTTGGGTTCACCAATCCCTAAGCTGATGGCGCGATAGGCTGGGTTGGGGGTGATGGGGGAAAAGAGTTCGCGCAACCGCTCGAAGGGGTAGGGCTGCAAACGCGAGAGCAAGGGATTCATACCCTTGATTATCGGGGATGTCAGTGGTGCGCAAGCAACTGTCATGACCATGCCGGCTTGCTTGGCTGTGGCTCTCGGGCGCCACGGTCAAGGTGGCATCGCTTAAAAATACCTATTGGAGACAAGCCCCATGTCTGGATTTTCACTGTTGCACCCAGGGGTGTGGCTGATGCGGCGTTTGCGTCTGCCCGGAAAAATGCTGTTGTTGGGCGGCACTTTTGTGTTGGGCTGGTTGGTGCTGGGCTTAGGGGTGATGTGGGGAGGTAGCAGCATCACCCTCGGTGCCATTGCTCTCTTGACGCTGCTGTGGCTCTTGTATGCTCTTTTTGCCTTTCATGCCAGTTTGGCAGCAGATTTGCGTGGCTTGGCCCAAGCGATGGAGCAGGCGATTGCTGGAAATCTGTGCGTGCAGGTGCCCGTGCATGGCCGCGATGAGTTGGCGGGGCTGGCGCGTTTGTTTGATCGGTTGCTGCTGACGCTGTCGTCGATGGTGGCCGATATTCGCAGCAATGCGGCGCTGGTGGCAACAGCGGGTCAAGCATTGGCCGCCGATAACCGTGCCTTAGAAGCACGCACGGAACAACAGGCGGCCAATTTGGCACAAACGGCAGCCAGTGTGGAGCAAATGTCGGCCTCGGTGCAAAGCAGTGCCCAAGCGGCGCGCATGGCCGATGAGCATGCCAGCGAGGTGAGCCATGCCACTGGCAAGGGCACAGAGGGTATGGCATTGGCGGTGCGGTCGGTACAAACCATTGAACAAGATGCACGCCGGATGAACGAAATCATTGGCGTGATTGATGGTATTGCGTTTCAGACCAATATTTTGGCGCTCAATGCCGCTGTAGAAGCAGCCCGCGCTGGAGAAGCTGGGCGTGGCTTTGCGGTGGTGGCTTCTGAGGTGCGGATGCTGGCTGGGCGCTCCAGTGCTGCTGCGCGTGAAATTCGCAGCCTGATCCAAACGACCGTGCAGCAGGTGGTAGCCAGTGCCGACACTATTCGTGCCGCTGGAACGGGCATTGGCCTGATGGCAGAGGGCATCCAAGGGGTGGCGGCGGGGATGTCTGATATTTCAGCCTCCACGGCGCAACAAAGCACCGGGCTGCAAGAAATAAGCCAGGCGGTGCGCCAACTCGACCAGATCACACAAGAAAATGCCCAAATGGTAGCGTTGGCGGTGCAACAGGCCAATACCTTAGAAGATCGAGCCAGCACCCTGACGGAGGCGGTGGCCCGGTTCCGCTTGCAACAGGGTACGGCCGATGAGGCCGTGGCCTTAGTGCAACGGGCATTGACTTTGCGTCAGCGGCTATCGGGAGATGCTTTTTTGCGCACCCTGAGCGATCCTACCCAGCCTTACCATGACCGGGATATGTATGTCTTTGTCTTGGATTCCGATGGCGTCTACCATGCTTTTGGCGGCAACCCGCAGCGGGTGGGCACCAGGGTGCAGGATGTGCCCGGTATTGCTGGGGATGCCTTGGTGTATGACATTGTGGCGCAGGGCGATCGTGGGCCGGGTTGGGTGGAGTACGATTTTCGCAACCCAGTGACGGGTGCTGTACAGGCCAAAATGTCGTATGTTCAACGCGTGGACGACAACCGATATTTGGGCTGTGGTGTTTACAAAGGTTTGGTGCAACGCTGAGCGTGCTGGCTCACTGCGGCTGGAGCGGTGTGTATCTTTGGTGCTTTACCAGCGCAGCAGCAGGGCATCGACGGCCTCTGTGTAATCGGCAGCGGCGCGGCTTTTGGGCGCGTAGTAACGTAGCGGTTGCCCAGCCGCAAAGGCTTCAGCCACCCGAATATCATTTCGGATTCCAGGCAACATGCGGTTGCGGCCAAATTGTTGCCCTAGCCCTTCTTGTACCTGGCGGTGCAAATTGATGCGGGTGTCTAACATCACCGGCAGGAAGCCCAATACACGCAAATCCTCATTGCTGCCGCGGCTGGCTATTTTGAACAATACCCGTGCCAATTGCCGTACACCCTCACCAGCCAGAAAATGGGGTACGAAAGGAATCAATACCCTATCGGCAGCGCACAGGGCGTTGAGCAGCAAAGCATCCAAGGATGGTGGGGTGTCTAGCACAATGGTGTCGTAAGCCTGTGCCAGCCCTGTGTGGTGCAGGGCGTTGCGCAACAGCAATTCACCCACTTGCCCAGAGCCATGTTCAAACAACGGATCTCCGGGGATCAAATCTAACCCCGCCCACCCGGTGTGCAGTACGGCATCTTGCAAGGAATGGCGCCCAGCCATAAAACCATGCAGGGTTGGGGTGTCTCGGCCTATGCTGAGACCAACACCATAGGCGCAATGGGCTTGGGTATCCATGTCGATCAACAGCACACGCTGCCCCCTGGCATGGAGCTCTGCGGCGATGTTGACGGCGCTGGAGGACTTGCCGGTGCCGCCCTTGCGGTTGCTCACAATCAGGGTGCGTGCCATATCTGTTGCTGGTGTCAGAAGAGTTCGATTTTGGGGCGCTCGTCTGCTGCCCCAGCTTGGGCGGTGGTGGCGCCGGTGATTGCTTGGTGGGTGTCGCGCTGGCTTTGCATGACGTAGTTTTGTATCTGTGCCTCTAGCCGCTCTTTGAGCGTGGTCATGGTTTCTTGATCCCAAGGATGATCCAGCAATTGATCGGCAAGGTTTTGTAAATGCTGATCAAGCTCGGCCATCGCTGATTGCACATGTTCGACCCGCTGGCGCATCACATCATGGAATTGCATCTGCCCCATCGCATCGGTCAGGGAGCCAGAGAGTACCTGTTGGCCTTGGGCCACTCCGGCAATGATTTCTTCCATGTGCTGTTCAGCTTTGGCAAACCGATCCTGCATTTCTTCGATATCTGCCAAGACCCGGCGCATGTTGCCAGTGGAGGCGTGGCGCTGGCTGGTATCCAGGGCTTGGGCCAACTCGCTGTCGATGCCATCGGTGGCTCCGGAAATTTTGCTGGCAATTTCTTTGGCTGCCGCGGCGGTGCGAGTGGAAAGGGCACGAATTTCTGCAGCCACCACTGCAAAGCCTTTGCCACTGGGGCCAGCCCGGGCTGCTTCAATGGCCGCATTGATGGCAAGAAAGTTGGTTTGTTGCGCTACGCTTGCAATCACATTGACCAAGTCGGACAGTTTCTTGACTTCTTGCAGGCGCCGGATGCGTACCACATTGCTGTTTTCATCGGCTTCCATTTTGTCGACAAACATCTTCAAGATGGCACCCAGTTGTCGGTCGATCAGCACCTTGTCACGGAAGATTTGCGTGACTTCAACCCCTTTTTCTTGGGAAGCTGTGATACGGTTGACTTGTGCTGTGGAGTTGCTATGCATCTGGTGGAGTGTGCTGATCAGACCAACCACCCCTTCCTCGGTTTGTTGCAGGGCACCTTGGAGCTGTTCACGCATGACCCCCAGATAGGGCACCACCTGTCGCAGTTCATCTACCGCCACATCGACGGGCATGTGCTCTTGGTGCTGGTGGTGGGTGGGACGGCGTTTTTGGAGTCGCAACAGCAGGTAGTACAAGAGGGAACTGATGAGTGCGGTTCCCCCGGCAGATACCCATGCCAAGACCCAAGGGCTAGGCTGCCAAGGCAGCCACAGCACTACACAGGCGACAGCGGTAGCCGTGAGCGCAGAGACCAGCAGAAGACGCCAGAAGTCGGTGGATGGACGAGTTCCCATAGTGCCCCCCTTCCTGCCAGTGCTCAGGCACCAGGCAGCACCTTCTTGACGATCTTGACCAGATCGGGGCCAGACACTGGTTTGACCAGCCAACCCGTAGCACCAAGCCGTTTGCTCTCATCGCGTTTTTTGGGATCGCTCTCAGTCGTCAGGGTCAGGATGGGGGTAAAGCGCAGGCCAGGCAGCCCTTTGACTTGGCGAATCAGCTCCATGCCATCCATGCGTGGCATGTTGATGTCGGTGATGATCAAGTCGGGTTTGAAGCCGCCTTTGAGTTTGGTCAATGCTTGGAGGCCATCGCTGGCAGTCTCGACCTTGAAGCCATTGAGTTCCAGATTGGACTTGAGACTCATGGTCATGGTCAGGGAGTCGTCAACGATAAAAATAGTTTTAGGCATGAAAACAAGGTGCTTCAGGCACCACTTGGAACAAGAATAGATTGCAGAAACTGTGTCAGCACCGGATCGGTGGGCCAGGCATCGATACGGGTGTTGGCCGCCAGCAGGACTTGTAGATTGGCAGGGTGCAGGTGTTCGCAGCCAGAGAGGTCGGCGGTGGCAGCCGGTTTTTTCTGTAGCCATTCGAGCAGGGTTTCGGCTTCTTCAACGCCAATCACCCCCTGCAACAGCACTTGCTTTTTGCGAAATTCAAACGGCATCAGAGCATCTCCTTGACGTTGAGCACCATGAGTACCGAACCATCACCCATCAAGGCCGAACCGGCATACAGACCGATGTTGGACAGCACGCCCTCCAAGGGTTTGAGGATGATGTCGGCAGTTTCGCAGAAATCATCCACCAGCACTGCATATTCATCGCTGTCATTGGTGAGCGGAGGGGGGGCCAGACTCAGCAATCGGTTGAGCGATTTGAGTGGCACAACCCGCCCGCGCAACACGGTGACCATCCCCTGTTTGATCTGGCGGGTGTTGCTACGTGGTACGCGCACGGTTTCGACCACCACATCCATCGGAATGCCAAAAACTTGGCCGTCGGCCTCGATGGTCATGACATTGGTGACGGCCATTGACAATGGCAGAGACAACCGGACGCGGGTGCCTTGGCCCAGCCAGCTCTCTAGTGCAATGCTACCGTTAACCCGGTCGATGGCGGTGCGAACCACATCCATGCCCACACCCCGGCCCGATAGTTCTGAAACCGATTCAGCGGTGGAAAAACCGGGCAAGAAAGTCAGGTTGATGGCCTCTTGGTCGCTGATGCGCTCGAGTGTGGTTTCATCGATCAGGCCTTTCTCGTAGGCTTTGCGCTTGATGAGTTGTGGGTCAATGCCTTTGCCATCGTCACTTACCTCGATCACGACCCGGTCGGCTTCTTGGCGCGCACTGATGCGCAGGGTGCCTTGGGCAGGTTTACCCGCGGCCAAACGCACCTCGGGCTGCTCGATGCCGTGGTCCATGCTGTTGCGCACCATGTGAACCAGTGGATCGCCCATGGCTTCAATGATGTTTTTGTCGGCGGCGGTGTCTTGGCCCTCCATCACCAGCTCTATTTCTTTGCCAAGGCGCCGTGCCGTGTCACGCACCAATCGGGGAAAACGCTGGAATACAAAAGACACGGGCAACATGCGCACCTGCATGATGGCGTCTTGCATTTCTTCGGAAATGCGATTGATCACTGCATATTGGGCTTTGATCTCGCGCGACAGTTCGCGCATGCCGTATTGCGTTTCGGCACGGTTAGCCAGATAGGGAATGGCGTTTTTAGCCACCACCATTTCGCCGATCAGGTTCATCAGCCGATCAATTTTGACTTGATCGACCTTCAGGCTCTTGGCGCTGAGGTGGTCATCGCTGCGGCGGCCCATTTTCATATCACCATCGCCGCTCTCAGGGGGCGGGGCGGTGTTGCCAGGTGCTGTGTCTGGGGCTGCGGGGGGGCGGGTAGATGCCAGCTCTACCGGCGGGCCTGGCGGTGCGGGGGTGGCGACCAACGTTGCTTCTGTGGCAGGCATTGCCACTGATGCCACCGGCTCCAAGGGCGCTGGAAAAGCGTCTTCTAGCCAAATAGCCAGTGGTGCCGAGGTGGTTTGTTGCAGTGCGTCTTGTAGGGCTGCTTGCAACTGAGGCAGCTCTGCACTGCGCCCGGCAGCCCGCAAGCAAGGAGCCAATGAGGCAAAGACCCCCTTGAGCCGACCAGCTAGCCAGGGATCGTTGTCGGGCAGGGCCAATACTTCGCGTTGCACGGCCAGCAACTCGTGCAGGGTGTGCTGGTTGATATCCAGAGGGGCAGGGGTTGCTGCAACTGGGGCAACGGGGGGTGGGGCCACCGTTGGCACGCCGCACAGGATGGGGTTCCAGTCGGGTGCTTGCTGTTCGCGCAGCGACACCACCAACGTTTCGATTGTGTGCGGATCGGGGTTGGGGCTTTGCAACAGTATCTGCATCCATCGCAGCGCGGAGGCCAGCCACAAGTTGCTGTTGGACAGCTCCAGCATTAACCGAACGGTGCGTTCCAATCCGGCCAAGTCATGTCGGCGTACAAAGTCTAGTGCATCGGTCACAAAGTCTTCATACACTGGGCCACCGTTGAGCTCTCCGCTAGGCAGCACCAAGGCGAGTGCGGGCAGGGGCAGAATCTCGATCTGCTCAGGCACATAGCGGAAATGGGTTTCAATCTCACTGCGCAGTGCCACGGTCAGCACGGCAAAGTCGAGCTGGCAGTTGTAGGCGTCGAGCGTGATCAGCGGGGGCCAAGATTGTCGGGCGCTGATGCCGCCCCACAGCAAGCCCGGTGTCAATCGGGCTTGGTGCAAAGGGTCTTCACCTTGAAAGAAGCAACCTGCATCAGGGCCATAACGCACCCACAGCAGGGGTTCGCCAGCTTGGGCACGTTGCCATGCTTGTTGGCGCACTTCTTCAGGTACACGCAGCAGCTCTGCGGGGCTGGGCAGGGTGGGGGCTGCTGGTTTGGTGGCAGGGCTGGAGACCGTGTGGCTGTTATCGCTGTCTGGTGGTGGCAACACGATCAGCGCACGCAGTGCCGCAGCGAGTTGTGCTGCTTGCGTGGCGGTGGCAGGGTCGGAGGGATGTTCTTTTTCGATCTCATCGCATAGCCGCCCGACAAAATCCATGGCGTCCAGCAACCGATCGGCCAAATCGGGAGAGTAGGCCACCTGACCGTGGCGCACGGCGTCCATCAGATCTTCGCCAGCGTGCAGCACCCGGGTCATCTCTGGGAAGTCAAACAGGCCACTGTTGCCCTTGAGGGTATGCACTAACCGAAAGAGCTGGGTCATCAGTTCCGCATCATCGGGGGCATGCTCCAACTGCATCAGCTTATCGCCAATGCCTTCGAGGGCATCGCGGGCCTCGGGCAAAAACTGTTCCAGCAGGCTGTTCATTCTTCGGCCTCCCCTAGCAACAGGGCAATGGGTGCCACCAATTGCTCGGGGCGAGTGGGTTTGACCAGATAGAGGTTGGCCCCAGCGGCATAGGCACGTTTGCGGTCTTCGGCGCTGGCTTGGGTTGAGATCATGATGGCAGGCATTTGTGCGATGTCTTGGCGGCGCAGTTCCCGCAGGAAGCCATAGCCATCAAGCTTGGGCATGTTGACATCGACCAGATACAGGTCAAATGGTGTCAGCAGTACCTTTTCTAAGGCTTCCAGGCCATTGATGGCCTCTTCCACCTCGTAGCCTGCCGCCTCCAGAATGCCCCGGTGGTACATACGTACAGTAGCGGCATCGTCAATGATCAAAATGCGTTTCACGGCTTACTCCATCGGTTTCTGGTAGACGATGGCCTCAGGAAATTTACGTACACGGTAAAGCGAGGAGATGCGGCTCATCGATTCAGAATGGCCCAGACAGATAAAACCACCCGGCCTGAGCGCGTCATAAAAGGTTTCTGCGGCGGCCTTGCGTGAAACATCGTCAAAATAGATCAGCAGGTTGCGGCAAAAGACGATGTCAAAGTCGCGGTAGGGGCGGGTGTCGGCACGGTTAGATAGGTTGACCCGCGTGAACTCCACCGCCGAGCGCACATCATCACAGAGCTGGTAGTTGTGGCCGCTGCGCCGAAAATACTTTTGCAAGTAGGTGATGGGCATTTGTGCCACCGATCGCTCTGAAAACAACCCAGCTCGGGCCAAGTTCAGAATGTCGGTATCGATGTCAGAGGCGATGATCTCTACATCGTGGTGTTCCAATCCGGCCCAGCGTTCGAGTAGACAGATGGCAATCGAATAGGGCTCCTCGCCTGAGGATGAAGGAATGACCTAGATGCGCAGTGGCCCATCATGCTGCTTGCGTGTCAATAAATCAGGCAGTATGGAGTTGACGAGGCAACGAAACTGGTACTCCTCGCGAAAGAAATAGGTTTCGTTGACGGTCATCAGGTTGGTGAGGTTTTGTAGTTCTTCGCCCGATGCCTGAAAACGCAGCATCGTAAAGTAATGGCGAAATGAGGCGTTGCCAGTGGCGGCCATGCGCTCTAGCAGGCGCTTATCCACAAAATAGCGTTTGCTCAGATCAAACTGGATGCCAGTCTTGCGGTAGAAGAATTCACGAAACTTTCCAAAATCTTCATCACTGAGGGTGGGCGTGGTCATGGGGCCTCACTCTTGCAGAATGCGCTTGATAGCCAGATCCGCGGCAAACTGGATATAGGGCTCTGCGGCAAAGCGGGTTTTGAGCTGGCGCAGGGGCTCTAGTGCGGCGCTGGAGCCCACCTCGCCAAGCAAATCCACAGCGGTGGCGCAAACGTTGACGTGGGGATCGTGGGTAATGACGGTGATGAGCCAGTTTTCTACCTCAGGGTGGCGCAGCGATTCGAGCACATTGACGGCAAAGATGCGCATGTCACTGTTGTCGTCGCTGAGCAGTTGACGCATGATGGGCGCCACGGCTTGGGGCAGTTGTTTGAGCGCCTCAATCGACTCGTTGCGCAGGGCCGCGTCTTGGCTGCGCAGGCATTGCACCAGCCCTGCAACGGCGGTGGCGTCTCCCACACGCACCAGGGTGGTAAGCATTACTTCGCGCACCGAATGATCGGTTTCTTGTAGCAGCCCGGCCACGATAGCGCCGCTGCTGCTAGGACAGTCCAGCAGATCGCGCGCAGCCCACCGCCGAGCCTCTGGACGCGGGTCGTTTAACTGGGCCAGCAACAATGGACAATCGCGTTCGGGCCGCTCTGGCAGATGCAGTTGTGCGGGAGCAATAGCCGGTGTTGGCGGTTTAATGAGGGCCATGGTCTGTCCTTGTGGAGCGGGTAGCCCAAGCGTTGAGCTGGTTGGCGATTTTGTCCAGTGGCAGCACGATAGAGGCACCGCCTTGTTGTATCAGGGCGGCGGGCATGCCAAAAACCACAGCAGTGCTGTCGGATTCGGCAATGGTGCGCCCACCATGTTGGTAAATTTGGCTGAAGGCCTGCGCACCATCATCGCCCATGCCTGTCAGCAGCACTGCAATCAGGTGCTTGGCGTTCACATGTTGCAAGGCACTGCGCCCCAGCATTTCTACCGATGGGTGCCATAAATATTCAGCAGAGGCGGGCTTAGGCAACACCATCAGGGTGCCCGCCCGGCGGGCCAGCACCATGTCAGCAGAACCCTTGGCAATGTAGATGCGTCCGGTGGACACAGGCATGGGGCTGGTGACTTCTACCACTTCTAGCGGACAGACAGTATTGAGGCGGTGGGCAAACGGCCCGGTGAAGGTGGCAGGCATGTGTTGTGCTACCAGTACCGGCCAAGGAAAGTCGGCGGGCAAGGCAGGCAGCAACTCTTCCAAGGCACGGGGGCCGCCGGTAGAGACACCGATCAACAGCAGGTCTTCGCAGATCAGTCCAGATTGGTGGGCCAAGGCGCTGGCTCGGCGCTGGTGTTCGTCGCGCAGGCGTTGGCTCAAACCTTGCACCGCCCCGCCGCTGCGGCGGCGAGCGGTGGCCGCAGTGGGGCGGGATTTGGCTGCGGCGCGTACCTTAGCCACCAAATCGGCCTGTATTTCTTGGATGGACAGCGAGATCGTGCCATCCGGTTTGGCCACATAGTCTATGGCCCCTAAGTTCATCGCTTCCAGCGTGACCAAGGCACCTTTTTCGGTCAGTGATGAGACCATGATGACCGGCACGGGGCGCTCGGCCATCATGAGTGACAGCGCCGTGATGCCGTCCATCTCTGGCATATTGATGTCCAGCGTGACCACATCGGGTAAAAAGCTGCGGTTTTGCTCCACGGCTTCGGCTCCGTTGTGGGCTTGGCGGATCTCGAAATCACCCTCTGCTTGGAATAGCGCCGGGAGTTGACGGCGCATGAGCGCGGAGTCATCCACAATCAACAGTTTGATCATCTATCGTCATCTCTCCCCTGGAGTGCTAGGTAGCGATAGTGGCCATAGAGGACAGTTCGGCGGCGGCGAGCAGGTGGTTGGGGTCGAGCAATTGCAGCATCCGCTTTTGCTTTTCTAGGTTGGCCATGCGTGCTAACAGCGTTGCCTGTTCCTGAGACAGATGGGGCGCTGGCTCAATGGCTTGGCGGGGTACTTTGAGCACTTCAGCCACGGCATCGACAATAAAGCCAGTGCGTACATTCTGGATCAAAAACACCATGATGCGCTGCCCATCGTTGCGCGCTACTGTGGGCAGCCCCAAACGGCGGCGCAGGTCAATCACTGGCAGTACGGCACCACGCAGATTGATGACCCCTTCTACCGCAGCAGGAGCTTTGGGCACATGGGTCAGGACTTCGGGCACCCGCACAATTTCTTGCACGCTGTCAATGGGTACGCCAAACTCTTCGGTGCCCAGTCGGAACACCACCACCTGTTCATCGTCGCCAGATTGGCTGTGGTTGGTGTCGCTGGTGCGCAAAGTAGGGTCATGGCTGTTCACGGTGCTCAGAGCCTCCTTGATGGCCGAATGGCGAAAAAGGTTGTCGGTAGAAATGATGGATACCAAGCGTTTGCCATCGCTAAGGCGGCAGATGTCGGTAATGTCGGCCATATCACTGTCGCGGGCCAGCAAACTCGGCATGGATTCCACATTGCGCCGAGGTACACGCAGCACCTCGTTGACGTTGTCCACCACAATGCCCACGGAAGCCCCTCGGATAGAGACGACCACAATGCGACTTTGCTCGTTGGCCGATTGGTTGGCCAAACCAAACATGCGTCGCAACGAAACCAGTGGCAGCAGGCGTTGGCGCAGCGTCATGACCCCCAACACATGGGACTGGGAATGAGGTACCTGCACGATTTGCTCGGGCACCTGCACAATTTCTTGCACATCTTCAATGGCAATCGCGTATTCCTGCCCTGCAACGGCAAAACTGACCAAATGCAGCTCTTCTTCGCTGGCGCGGCTTTGTTCGTCGCTATTGGCAGAGGCCAACAGCCCGCCTTGGCGGTTGCCTCCCAGGTGGGCAAACTCTTGGGCAATCAGTTTCTGGAAGTTGAGCACCATCACCATAGCGTGCCCCCCCACATCTTTGATCAGACCCGAGAGCAGTTCGGTATTGACCGTGCCTTGGATGCCTGCCACGTCTTCAATTTGGTTGGCATCGACACCCACCACGCTGGCTACGCGATCGACGACAAAGCCCATCGGTTGCCCTAAGTTGATGACCACGGCCCGCGAGGTGTCGTCGGCTGTGCGGTCGGCAAAACCCAACGCCCGGCGCAACGAGACAATGGGCAGCACCTTACCCCGCAGGTTGGCTAAACCTTCCAGAGTGGGTGGAGACAGGGGAACACGCACCACATCAGGCACGCGAATGATTTCTTGTACCGGTGCCATTTCGACAGCAAACACCTCATCCCCGGTCATGAAGGTGACGTATTGGCGGGTATCTGAGGACTGGAGGATGGTATGGCTCTCTGCCGATGCGCAGGAGGTATCGGGGTCGGCGTAGGTTTCGCTGCTCATGTGTCGCCCCAATGTCAGGCGCTTTGCAGCTCATCGGCCAGCGAGGCCACTTCTTCAATGGCAGCCGCTAGCTCTTCTGCTCCTTGGGCCTGTTGACGGGCAGCGGCGGCAGCTTCGTCTGCAGCCTTGGAAGCCTCTTGGGCCGCCGAGGCGATTTGATCAACACCACGCTTGACCTGAACGATGGCCGAGCCGATTTCGTTGGCGGCATTCAGGATTTCGGTGGTGCTGCGTTCCAGTTCGGCGGTGTCGTTTTCGATGGATACCAGACTGGTCGAGGTGGCTTTGGCCTTTTCCACTTCGGTGATCGTGGCGGCGATGATTTCGTCCAAATCGCGCCCGACCACGCCAATTTGGTCTTGCACGGCTTTGACCAAGTCTTTGATGCGGTCGGCATTTTCGGCGGAGTCTTGGGCCAGATTGCGGATATCGGTAGCGACGACAACAAAGCCCTTGCCAAATTCACCGGCGCGGGCCGCCTCAATCGAGCCATTGACCGCCAACATGTTGGTTTGGATGGATACGGTGGCGATGGCATCAACGATTTTGTCGATACGCCGCGACACCAGCTCCAGCTCTTTGACCTGCTTGATACTGACCCGTGAGGCTTCTGCCGAGGCCTGAATATTGGCAATCAGGCTGTTGACCATCGATTGGTTGGTGGCTAACAGCTTGCGCATGGCGGCCACTTTGTTGGCATTGGCGGTGCTGCGTTCTGTAGCCAATTGGGCGCTGCGTTCAATTTGGTTCACGGCGGTAGCGGAGGCTTCGGCGCCGGCCGATTGCACGTCGGCACCTTTGCGAATCTGTTCAATCGCCGCCATGATCTGCCCACCCGAGCGGCTGATTTCTTGCACAGCAGTGGAAAGCTCTTCAGCGGCCGAGGCAACCTCTTCGGCACTCTTGGCTACATCGGTAGACCGCTTGAGTTCTTCAGCCAATTCAGACAGGCCAGCGGCAGCTTGTTCGCTCTCGTTGAGGGCTTGGGTTTGTTCGGCCACGGTTTTGGCCGCTTCTTCGCTAGCGGCAGTCTGTTGCTCTGCAGCAGCAGCGATGTCTTCTGAGCCCTTGACCGCTTGGCGCGTGGCCGTGGCAGCCTGTGCCGCACCGCTGGCGATGTCGGTGATGCCTTGCACCAGCTCGGCCATGGTGTGACGAACTTCGTCCAGCTGCTGGGTGATGGTCTTGCCCTTTTCGACTTCGCCCTCTACGGTTTTGGCCGATTGGCCAATGCCATCAGCAATCACCTTGACTTCCTGCTGAATTTGGCCGACCAGCCCCTGAATTTGCTTGGCGCTTTTTTCTGAGGTTTCGGCCAAGGTGCGCACTTCATCGGCCACCACGGCAAAGCCCTTGCCATGCTGGCCTGCCCGAGCAGCTTCGATAGCGGCATTGAGGGCCAACAGGTTGGTCTGGTCGGCAATCCGGGCCACGGCCTTGACGATATCGCCAATGTTGGCAGCCTGTTTTTCCAGTTCAGCCACCTGGGTGACGGATGCCCCTTGGCGCTGGGCCGAAATGCTGACATTGTTGGTCAGAGGTGGTGCAGGGCGCACCAGGAGGGGAAAAACGGTGTTGGTGTGCCATGCATGGCCTTATCCCTGCTGGGCAGGCGTATGACCACTGCCCAGCAGTTGCTTGATCAGTTGCAATAACTCCACCGGCCCAAACGGTTTATTGAGATAGGCTTTGGCACCGGCGGCCAGTCCGGCATCGCGGTCGGTGGCGCTGTCTAGCGCGGTGATCATCACTACGGGTATATGGCGCAACAGGCGATCGGCTTGCAGGATGCGATTGACTTCCAGCCCATCCATACCCGGCATCATGATGTCTAGCAAGATCAAATCGGGCTGGTGTTGGCGTACCAGTCGCAGACCTTCCTCGCCTTGGCAGGCCTCTATGACGGTGTGACCATCAAACTCCAGGGTCATGCGAATCAACCGCCGGATGTCGGCTTGGTCTTCTATGGTAAGAATGGTGTTCGGCATATCCTGCAACAACTGTTTGACCTTGGCTATGCAACAAGGCGGGGTGATTGTTTGCGTATTCTGTACGAATTCATCCCCATGAAAACACAAGAATGACGAAAAGTGCCGTACATGTGCCCATGATCAGAGGCGGGGTTCAGGGTGTGTGATGGCGTGCATGTTGGCAGTGGCACCGTGATGCCACTTGGCGCAGTTGAATACCGTCCAGCGGTGGGCACGCCTGTCGAAATCGGCGTCCTTGGGGACGGGGAAGATGTCCAATGAACGGCAATAGTGGGGTCACTATCCTGCGCTACCATCGCCAGTCACCAATGGGCCTGCCGGGCCGACATCAGAGATGCTGCACATCGCTTCCCCTACAAATACCGAGAAACACTCACCGTGGCGCATGAGCGTGGCGCCCATGCTGGACTGGACGGATAGACATTGCCGGTTTTTTCACCGTTTGCTGACCAAGAACACGCTGCTGTATACCGAGATGGTCAACGCGGGGGCTATTGTTCATGGAGGCACGGAGCGCCATTTGCGTTTTAATGCCGAGGAGCACCCGGTGGCGCTGCAACTAGGGGGCAGTGATCGTGCTTTGTTGGCACAAAGCGCCCAACTGGGTGCCCAATGGGGCTATGACGAGATCAATCTGAACTGCGGTTGCCCAAGTGAGCGTGTACAGCGGGGGGCGTTTGGTGCCTGTCTGATGCAAGAGCCTACCTTGGTGGCCGATTGCGTCAAGGCCATGCTGGATGTGGTGGACGTGCCGGTCACTGTAAAGCACCGCATTGGGATTGATCAGAACGAGGAGTACGGCTTTGTCCGCGACTTTGTGGGTACGGTGGCAGGGGCTGGCTGCCGGGTTTTTATCGTTCATGCACGCAATGCCTGGCTCAAAGGCTTGTCACCCAAAGAAAACCGCGAGGTGCCTCCGCTGCGTTATGGTGTTGCTGCCAAACTAAAACAGGATTTTCCCCACTTGACGATCGCTATCAATGGCGGTTTCACTACCGATGCCGCTGTGCAGGAGCAGTTGGCCTTGGTTGATGGCGTGATGGTGGGTCGTGAGGCCTACCACAACCCTTGGTGGCTAGTTCGATGGGATGAAGTCTTTTATGGCGCCACCCCACAGCATCTGTCACGCGAGGCGGTGGAGGCCACGATGGTGGACTACATGGCCCGCGAGGCAGCCCAACACGGCACCCATTGGTATGCGATTGCTCGCCACATGCTGGGGCTGCGTCACGGTTTGCGTGGAGCCAGGCATTGGCGGCAGGTGTGGAGCAATCACCGCCTCAAGGATCTGCCTGCCCATGAAGTGATGGCTCTGGCCCATCAGCCGCCTGCGGTGTTGGGCTGAATTAGTGTCTTGGGTGCAACGCTGTTTCTCGCTGTTTCATTTTAATCATTAGTCTGCTATCCATTAACAAAATCTATCAGCTTGCCATATTGCAGTGCAGCATTTATATTGCAGTGCAACAAAACAGGACGCCACCATGCTCTACCAGATCTATGAAAACCAACGCTCTTTAATGGAGCCGTTCTCCGACTTTGCGCAAGCTTCGTCTAAGTTGTTTAGCAATCCCGGTTCTCCCCTGAGCCAGTTGCCTGTGGCGCAACGGGTGGCCGCCGCCTATGATTTGTTCTACCGCTTGGGTAAGGACTACGAAAAACCAGCCTTTGACATCAAAACCGTGAAGGTCGAAGGCGTGGAGGTGGCTATCCATGAGCGTGTGGCGCTAGACAAGCCGTTTTGTGAGTTGCGCCGTTTCAAGCGGTTTTCTGATGATCCGGCCACACTGAACAAGCTGAAAAAGCAGCCAGTGGTGCTGATCGTAGCCCCCCTGTCTGGTCATTACGCTACGCTGCTGCGCGACACAGTGCGCACCATGCTGCAAGACCACAAGGTTTTTATCACCGATTGGAAGAACGCTCGTTTGGTGCCCCTGTCGCAGGGCGAGTTTCACTTGGACGATTATGTGAACTATGTGCAGGAATTTATCCAGCACTTGCAAGCCAACTATGGCAATTGCCACATCATCAGTGTGTGTCAACCCACAGTGCCGGTGCTGGCCGCCGTGTCGCTCATGGCCAGCCGAGGCGAGAAGACACCTCTGTCCATGACCATGATGGGTGGGCCTATTGATGCCCGCCACTCGCCCACTGCGGTGAACGATTTGGCTGCCAAGCGCAGCTATGAATGGTTTGAGAACAACGTCATCTACCGGGTGCCTGACAGCTTTCCGGGGGCGGGCCGCCGCGTCTATCCTGGCTTTTTGCAATACACCGGCTTTGTGGCCATGAACCCCGACCGCCACATGGTCAGCCATTACGATTATTTCAAAGACCTGATCAAGGGGGATGGGGCCAGTGCTGAAGCGCACCGCAAGTTCTACGATGAGTACAACGCGGTGCTGGATATGGATGCGCACTACTACTTGGAGACGATTCGTACCGTGTTCCAAGAATATAAGTTGGTCAATGGCACCTGGGATGTGCGCTCCAACAGTGGTGCCTTGGAGCGTGTGCGGCCCCAAGACATTCATCACACCCGTCTGCTGACAGTGGAAGGGGAGTTGGATGATATTTCTGGCACGGGTCAGACCCGTGCGGCCCATGATCTGTGTAGCGGTATTGCGGCCACCAACAAAGAGCATTTCGAGGCCAAAGGGGCAGGCCACTATGGTATTTTTAGTGGTCGGCGCTGGCGTGAAATGGTGTATCCGCAGGTGCGGGCCTTTATCTACCACAGCCAAGGTGATGTGGCTTCCACGTCTGTGCCCAGTGCGCCCGTGACCACAGCAGCCGAGGCGGCACCAGCGCCTGCCAATGTGCCTACAGGGGCTGCCGAACACATGCACCAAGCAGACCCAGAAAATAGCTTGCAAATGGCGGTCACTGCCAGCCCCCGCAAGGCACCAGCAAAATACAACCGCCGTACGCGCAAGGGTTGAGCCGGGGTGTCTGCAGCGGATGAAAATTGGCAGGTGCTGGCGCTGCACATAGAGGCAGCATTGCCCCAGACGCAATGCACCCGCTGCGGCTATCCCGACTGTGCGGGCTATGCCCGTGCCATTGCCCAAGGGCAGGCGGCCATTAACCAATGCCCACCTGGGGGCGAGGAGGGTGTGCGGCGGCTCGCTGCCTTGACGGGGCAGCCGCCCCTGTCACTCAACCCTGAGCATGGGAGTGAAGGCCCACGCAGCGTGGCTGTGATTGATGAGGCTTGGTGCATTGGTTGCACCTTGTGCCTTGCGCCTTGTCCTACCGATGCAATCTTGGGTGCCAACAAGCAGTTGCACACCGTCATGGGTGAGCATTGCACCGGCTGTGGTTTGTGTGTTCCGGTTTGCCCTGTTGATTGCATTCAGTTGCAGACAGTGAGTGGAACGGCCACCGGTTGGCAAGCTTGGTCAACCGCTCAAGCACAACAGGCACAGGCCCGTTATCGGCAACATCAGCAGCGTTGGGGTGGGGGGGCGGCTCCTACACCAGAAGCCTCTGCGTTGCCAAAAACGGCTGTTTTGCCAGCAGCCAATCCACCATTGGATAAAAAAGCAGCCATTGCTGCTGCTTTGGCTAAGGCACGCGCTCGTCGTACAGGCTGAGTAGCAATCCGCATTGACCTCGGCTGGATTTCGTGTTTTAAAGATCCGCAGGAAGAACTGACAAGAAAACGTCACAGCCAACGGGCATAGTGGCGCCACACCCTGCACTTTGGGTGTGTTGATTTTCTGAATGGTCTTTCAATGCAATTCTTTTCACACACTTCTGAGATGTCACGCAGCAGCTTGGGGCGCCGTCTGCTGTCGGCTTTCCTGTTGGTGTTGTTGTTGGGCCTGGTGGGGGCCATGATGGGGATTTGGTCGTTGAGCCGCATCAACGACGCTACCAAAGGCATGGTGCAGCACAGCATGGCTGCTGAACGCTTAGTGGCAGACGCCTATCGCGCCCAGGCCATCAATTCTGAGCGGTATAAGGCCGTGGCCTTGAGTTCGGAGCCAGAGGTGGGAGAGATACTGGGGAGCGATATTGCCAAAACCCAGGAAAATTATGATCGCCTCATGGCCGAGCTGGACCAACAGCTGCAACAACCTGCCGAGCGCGAATTGTTGGCACGCATTCAGGCCGCAGCCAAGGACTTTATGCTGGCGCGCACAGAACTGGTGGCCGCCCGCGACTCGGGTCTGACAGCCCGCATCCATTTGGTTTATAGCAACCGTTTCTTGCCCGCCACCAACACGTTGCAGACCTCTCTGGGGGCTTTGACCCAGTGGCAGCGCAATGCCATTGATGCGCGTGACCGCGAGATTGCCCAGTGGAGCGACCGGGCCAGATTGGCGTTGTTGGGTTTTAGTGCCCTGGCTTTGGTGTTGGGTGGTGGTTTGGCTTGGTGGTTGATGCGCAGTATTACCCGACCCATCGCCACGGCCAGTGCCACGGCCAACCGGGTGGCTAACTTGGATCTGCGCCATGAAATTCAAGGCCATGAGCGTGATGAGGCAGGGCGTATGTTGATGTCGCTGGCCGTGATGCAGGAGGCCTTGCGCACCTTGGTGGCACAGGTGCGGGCATCGGCACACAGTATTCGCACTGCGACCAGTGAGATCGCGATGGGAAATGCGGATTTGTCGGCACGCACCGAAGAGACCGCGTCCAAATTGCAAGAGACAGCGGCTTCGTTGGAGCATATTACTGGGCGGGTGGTGGCATCGGCAGCCGCTGCCCGTCGGGCAGAGAGCCTCGCCAGCACGGCAGCGGCAGTGGCACAAGAGGGCGGCACTGCTATGGGTCAGGTGCAAAGCACGATGCGGGGCATTGAGCAATCTTCAGACAGGATTGTGGACATCATTGATGTGATTGATGGCATTGCCTTTCAGACCAATATTTTGGCGCTCAATGCCGCCATTGAGGCAGCGCGTGCCGGAGAGCAGGGGCGCGGGTTTGCAGTGGTGGCCAGTGAGGTGCGGATGCTGGCTATCCGCTCGGCAGAGGCTGCGCAGCAGATCAAATCCCTGATTCAAGATTCGGTGGCCCAAGTGCAGGCAGGAGCCAAGATGGTCAATGATGCGGGCGACACCATTGCGCGCACGGTCTCATCTATTCGGCAGGCTTCTTATGCCATGACAGAAATCAGTGCAGCCACTTTGGCACAAAAAGAAGGGATTGGTCAGATCAATGTGGCGGTGGCCCGGATTGATCAGGTGACACAGCAAAACTCGGCTTTGGTGGAGGAGTCGGCTGCTGCTTCTGAGAGTTTGCAACAACAGGCCCAAGAGTTGGCCCGCTTGATCAGCCGGTTTGTCTTGCCAGAAGCAACGCCAGAGCCCGAAGTGCTCCAGTGTGCCACGCCTCTGGAGCTGGGCATGTCGCCCCGCTGAGGGGGGCTTCCCATGTGGCCGCCTATGGGGGCGCGGGTTGCAATGGCATTGATTTTGCTTGAATGGGGGCTGGTTCTTACTCCTTTTCAAAATGTCCTGGCAAGCCCGACTCGATCTTCAGTACCACCGCCATCTTTCAGGACAGACGCTATTGCGCCACCAGCACACTGGGCCATTGCGCATCTTTAAGAGCCTGTATCCAGAAGGTGCTGGTATTTGCCACAACGTGATCGTGCACCCCCCCGGTGGCTTGGTGCAAGGCGATAGCCTAGAGATTGAAGTGGCAGTGGCGCAAGGTGCCCATGCCTTGATTTCTACGCCGGGTGCCACACGCTTTTACCGCAGCACCAGTGGTGAGTTGGCACGGCAGCAGGTGCGTTTGCAACTGGAGGCCGGGAGCCGACTAGAGTGGCTGCCATTGGAGACAATTGCTTACGATGGCTGCCAAGCACAGAACCAAGTGCAAGTGGAGTTGGCACCGGGGGCAGAATTGCTGGCTTGGGATGTGGTCAGTTTGGGCCTACCCGCCGCTGCGCTGCCATTTGCCAGCGGTTGCCTGACCCAACATTGGGAATGGCCTGGCATCTGGCTGGAGCGGGCCTGTATTGCTGCCGAGGACAAGCGCCTGTTGTGCAGCCCATTGGGTTTGGCAGGTCAGACGGCCTTGGGCACCTTGGTGCTGGCTTGTGGCACACCCTTGACACGGCTACGACGTGAGGCGCTGTTGGAGGCCTGCCGTGGCCTGATAGAGGCCCATCCGTTGGCATCACGTTGTGGCGCCACTTGCCCCAATGATTACATGCTGGTGGTACGGGCACTGGCCTCGCAGGTGGAGCCATTGATGCAGTTGTGGCAATCCCTGTGGGCGTTGCTGCGGCGAGAAGCTTGGTTACTGGCAGACCAACCGCCCCGCATCTGGAGCGTGTAGCGGGCAAGATACGCCCGCTTGTACGCCATCTGGCGTACAGACGAAAACAGGGGCCGTTCCTACCATCACTACATCTGCTCCACACAAGGCCACCACAGGGTGGCAGTGCAGCAGAAACCGTAGTCCCCATTACCCTTTAGGAACGGAAAACCGCCATGACCAGCTCCTCCTCGCGTCGTCTGACCCTCAAGACCCTGTCGGCTGCCGCCGCTGTAGCCTCTATCGGCCTGTTGGGTCTGCCTGCCCAGGCGGCAGACACCATCAAGGTGGGTGTGCTGCACAGCCTGTCGGGCACGATGGCTATTTCTGAAACGGTACTCAAAGACACCGTGCTGATGGCGATTGATGAAATCAATGCCAAAGGTGGCGTGCTGGGAAAGAAGCTCGAACCCGTGGTGGTCGACCCAGCCTCTAACTGGCCGCTGTTTGCCGAAAAAGCCAAACAACTGATTGACCAAGACAAGGTGGCGGTGGTGTTTGGCTGTTGGACTTCGGTCAGCCGCAAGTCGGTGTTGCCGGTGTTCGAAGAAAAGAATTCGCTGCTGTTTTACCCCGTGCAGTATGAGGGCGAGGAGTTGAGCAAGAACGTGTTCTACACCGGTGCAGCCCCCAACCAACAGGCTATTCCGGCAGTGGAGTATCTGATGAGCAAAGACGGTGGTGAAGCCAAACGTTTTGTGCTGTTGGGCACGGATTATGTGTACCCCCGCACCACCAACAAGATTTTGCGTGCTTTCCTGAAGTCCAAGGGTGTGGCCGAGGCCGACATCATGGAGGAGTACACCCCTTTTGGTCATTCAGATTACCAGACCATCATTGCCAAGATCAAAAAGTTCTCCGCAGAGGGTAAGAAAACGGCAGTGATTTCTACCATCAATGGTGACTCCAATGTGCCCTTCTATAAAGAGTTGGGCAATGCAGGCTTAAAGGCCAAGGACGTGCCTGTGGTGGCCTTCTCCGTGGGTGAAGAGGAGTTGCGCGGTGTAGATACCAAACCATTGGTGGGCCATCTTGCTGCGTGGAATTACTTCATGAGTGTGAAGAGCCCAGCCAACACCGATTTTGTGAAGAAATGGAGTGACTACGCCAAGGCCAAGAGCATTCCAGGCCACAAAGACAAGCCGTTGACCAACGACCCGATGGAGGCCACCTATATCGGCATCAACATGTGGGCGCAGGCCGTGGCCAAGGCCGGCTCTACCGATACCGACAAAGTGATTGCAGCGATGGCAGGCCAGACCTTCCAAGCCCCCGGTGGTTTTGTCTCCACGATGGACAAAGAGAACCACCATCTGCACAAGCCGGTGTTTATTGGTGAAGTGAAGGCCGATGGGCAGTTCAAGGTGGTGTGGAAGACCAAAGGCCCGGTAGTGGCCGATCCGTGGAGTGACTACATCGCCGAAAACAAGGGTAAGGCCAACGTACCCGCCAAGAAGTAAGGCCGTGGGCCGGGTGCCCCCGTGGCACCTGTGGATGGAACGGGCCGCCCTTTGCGGCCCGCAGTTTTATCGGGAAGTCAAAGATGCGACACACCATGATGAGCGTACTGCGGCGCACCGTGCTAGGGCTGGGCCTGGCCTGTGGTGCCCTGCTGCCACTATCGGCTTCGGCACTGACCGCCGATCAGGCCTTGCAATTGGTTGAAGGCGAGGCTGATGAGCGTGTAGCCCAACTATTGCAACTGGCCGCTAGCGACGATCCGCGCGCCCATGCACTGATTCGGGCCTTGTCGGAGGAGAGCGTGCAGGTGCAGGAAGGCCGCGTGCTGATCGTGCAGGGCACGCAGGCGTTAGACGCGGTGAGTGGCGTGGCTGTGCCATTGGGCGATTTGGCAGAGGAAGCGGTGGTCAACAACCGTTTGCGCGGTGCCTTGGACAGCGCACTGGCGGGCATGGATCTGTTGGAAGGCGACAGCACACGCCAAGCACAAGCGGCAGCCATTTTGCAGCGCGGCGCTTTTGATGACCCTAATCCGGCACAACTGCTGTTGGTCGAGCGTGCGCTCTCGGCTGAATTTGCCAACAAGCTCGACCCTGCCGCGCGGGAGTCGTTGCTGCTGGCACAGGCTGCACTGCATTTGGCCAGTGCCGACCCAACCCAGCGCATAGCTGCGGCACAAAAGCTGGCCCACACAGGCCAACCGATTGTGAAGGCGCTGTTAGCACAGCGCCTGAGTGCCGAGGCCAACCCCACCGTGAAAGCTGCGCTGAGCCAAGCCCTGCGCACGGTAGAGAACCAACTGGACACAGCCGCAGCATTGGGGCAGATGTTTACTGGCATCAGCCTAGGTTCCATCTTGCTGCTGGCGGCACTGGGGTTGGCGATTACTTATGGCCTGATGGGGGTCATTAACATGGCGCATGGCGAACTCATCATGATTGGTGCCTATGCCACCTATCTGGTGCAGGTGGCTTTTCGCCAGTATTTGCCCAATGCCTTTGACTGGTATTTGTTGGCAGCGTTGCCGCTCTCGTTTCTGGCTGCAGCCTTGGTGGGTGCGGCGATGGAGCGCAGTGTGATCCGTTTTTTATATGGTCGTCCACTGGAAACGTTGCTGGCCACTTGGGGCATTAGTCTGGTGTTGATGCAGGGGGTGCGTAGCCTCTTTGGCGCCCAAAACGTGGGGGTAGAAAACCCAGCGTGGATGAGCGGCGGCATCACGCTATTGGGCAGCCTGACCCTGCCCTGGAACCGCATCGTCATTGTGGCTTTTGCCTTAGCGGTGCTGCTGGCGGTGGCACTGTTGATTGGCAAAACGCGCTTGGGCCTGTTTGTGCGTGCTGTCACACAGAACCGCCCTATTGCCTCTTGCATGGGGGTCAATACGGCGCGCATCGATACCTATGCCTTTGCACTGGGCTCTGGTATTGCGGGGCTGGCGGGCTGTGCCTTGAGCCAAGTAGGCAATGTGGGGCCAGACTTGGGCCAGAACTACATCGTCGATTCTTTCATGGTGGTGGTGTTGGGAGGCGTAGGGCAGTTGGCAGGCACGGTGTATGCCGCGCTGGGGCTGGGCCTGTTAAACAAGCTGCTGGAAGGCTGGGTGGGGGCTGTGCTGGCAAAGATTGCTGTGCTGGTGTTCATCATTGTCTTTATCCAAAAGCGTCCGCAAGGCATTTTTGCCCTCAAGGGCCGTCAAGCCTGAAACCGGAGGTCTTATGAAAACCACCCTTTCCCTTTCTGTGACGGCCAGCCCGTCAGCCATCGCATTGCCTGCCAAAGGCCCATTGATGGCCCGCAGCGGTTGGCGTGCCCTGTGGCTGGTCTTGTTGGTGATTTGTGCGGTCGCTCCGGCGCTCAATCTGTGGGTGCCAGCGGGCAGCGTTTTTCACTTGAGCGACTATATGGTCGGCTTGCTCGGCAAGATGATGTGCTATGCCATTTGTGCGTTGGCGATGGACTTGATCTGGGGCTATACCGGCATCTTGAGTTTGGGCCACGGCTTGTTTTTTGCCTTGGGCGGCTATGTGATGGGCATGTACCTGATGCGCCAAATTGGCCGTGAGGGCAGCTACCAAAGTGATTTGCCCGATTTCATGGTGTTTTTGGACTGGAAGGAGCTGCCTTGGCACTGGGCTTTGAGCGACAGTTTTGCCGCCACTGTGTTGCTGGTGCTGTTGGTGCCGGGGCTGGTCGCCTTTGTCTTTGGCTACTTTGCCTTTCGCTCGCGCATCAAAGGGGTGTATTTCTCCATCATTACGCAGGCACTGACTTTTGCTGCCATGCTGCTGTTCTTTCGCAATGAGACCGGCTTGGGCGGCAACAACGGCTTTACCGATTTCAAACGCATTCTGGGCCAGCCCTTGGCTACGCAAGAGATGCGCATGACGCTGTTTGTGCTGACGGGCCTGACGCTGGTGGGCTGCTACTTGTTGGCGCGTTGGCTGGTGCAAAGCAAGTTTGGCCGCGTGTTGCAAGCCATCCGAGATGCTGAAAGTCGGGTGATGTTCTGTGGCTACGACCCACTGCCCTACAAGCTGACCATTTGGGTGATTTCTGCCGTGATGTGTGGCGTGGCGGGGGCGCTTTATGTGCCCCAGGTGGGCATTATCAACCCCGGCGAAATGAGTGCGGCCAACAGCATTGAGATTGCTGTATGGGCGGCAGTGGGTGGGCGGGCATCACTGATTGGCCCGATTGTGGGTGCTTTCTTGGTCAATGGAGCCAAGAGCTGGCTGACGGTGACTTTTCCAGAGTTTTGGTTGTATTGCCTTGGGGCATTGTTCATTGTCGTAACGCTGTACCTGCCGCAGGGCGTGGTGGGCTTGGTGCAAAAACTGCGTTGGAAGAAAACCCAAGGAGGCAAAGCATGACCCCCGATTTGATGGATCAAGGCGCCGAACGTTATGCGCGCGCTCAAGCCAGAATAGCGCAACAACAAGGAAAAACCGCCTCAGGAGGCAGGGCGGCGGGATTTTCGCGCCCGGTGGTGCCTGGTGAAGTAGACGTGACCCACGGGCGCATTCTGTATTTGGAAGATGTGCATGTCAGTTTTGATGGCTTCAAGGCCATCAATGGCCTGAACTTGGACATTGCCCCTGGTGAGCTGCGCTGCATCATCGGCCCCAACGGTGCAGGCAAGACCACGATGATGGACATCATCACCGGCAAAACCCGGCCTGATATGGGCACGGTGTTTTTTGGCTCCACCATCGATCTGCTGCGCTACAAAGAGCCAGAGATTGCCGCTTTGGGTATAGGGCGCAAGTTTCAAAAACCAACGGTGTTTGAAGAACTGAGCGTCTTTCAAAACTTAGAACTGGCCTTGGCTACACACAAGGGCGTGTGGCCAAGCATGAAGTTTGGCCTCAATGGCGAACAAAAAGACCGGCTGGCCGAAGTGCTAGAAACCATCCACTTGCAAGATGCTGTGCTGCGCCGCTCGGGTGATTTGAGCCACGGCCAAAAGCAATGGCTAGAAATTGGCATGTTGCTGATGCAAGAACCCAAATTGCTGCTGCTCGATGAGCCGGTGGCAGGCATGACCGATGAAGAAACGATGCGCACTGCCGAGCTGTTTTTGCGTCTCAAGGGCAAGCATTCGTTGATGGTGGTGGAGCACGACATGAGCTTTATCCGCGCCATCAGCGAAAAGGTAACGGTGCTGTGCGATGGCTCTGTGCTGGCCGAAGGCACCCTAGACCAGGTGCAGGCCGATGAGCGCGTGATTGAGGTCTATCTGGGCCGCTGAAGGAACACAACATGCTACAGATCGAACAATTGCACCAGTATTACGGCGGCTCACATATTTTGCGCGGCGTTGATTTGCAAGCCAAGGCTGGTGAAATCACCGTGGTGCTGGGGCGCAATGGTGTTGGCAAGACCACCTTGCTCAAATCATTGATGGGACTGGTGCCAGTGCGTTCGGGCAAAGTGGTTTTTAATGGTCAATCGATCGAAAAAACCACCCCCTACGAACGGGCCAGAGCAGGTATTGGCTTTGTGCCCCAAGGGCGTGAAATTTTTGGCCGGCTGACGGTACACGAAAACCTGCTGATGGGGTTGGCTACCCAAAAAGCTGGCACGCCTATTCCTACGCAGCTTTATGAGCTGTTTCCGGTGCTCAAACAGATGTTGGGGCGGCGCGGGGGTGACCTCTCCGGCGGGCAACAACAGCAACTGGCGATTGCCCGCGCTCTGGCCCCGGCACCCAAACTGTTGGTGTTGGACGAACCCACCGAAGGCATCCAGCCCAACATCATCAAAGACATTGGTCGGGTGCTCAAGCAACTGGCCCAGCAAGGGCTGAACGGCCAGCCGATGGCTATTGTGCTGGTAGAGCAGTATTACGATTTTGCTGAAGAACTGGCCGACCGCTATCTGGTGATGGAGCGTGGCGAGGTAATTGCCAGTGGGCCGGGTGCCGAAATGCCGGATAAGGGCATTCGGCAACTGGTGGCTATTTGAACCCCCCATCTTCAGTGTGCGCCGGGGTGTTGCACAGAGCGCACCCGGTTGACGGCCATGGCGGCAGCAGCGGTGCGGGTCTCTACCCCTAGTTTGGCATGAATGCGCTCAAGGTGCTTTTTGACTGTGGCCGGGCTGGCGCCCAAAATCTCTGCAATGTCGCGGTTGATTTTTCCTTGCGCTACCCAGTGCAGCACCTCTGCTTCGCGCTGGGTCAGGCCAAAACTGCTGGCTAGCAGCTCCACCGTGCTGGCCTCGGAGGTTTCTTCCATCACAATCAGCCACTCGCCCTCGGGGCTATCGTCTGATCGTTCAGACTCGCCCAAAGCGCGGTGCAGCCGGAAGGTGAGCGCGCTGGCCTCTTGTGTGAGGGTCAGGCGGGGAGGCTCGAGCTGGCGCTGGGCTTCGGACAGGTGGCGGCGCAACCAGTGCAACACATCGGCAGGGGTGGCAGGCGCTTCGGTGCCACAGTAGCGTAGCAACAGCTGCCGCGCCAGTGGCGTTTGCCACATTAGGCGGCCATCACGCGCGCGCACGGTGATGGTGGCATAGCCAAAGGCATCTAATGCGCTACGTGCCTGCTGTCGTTCCAAGGCACCTTGTCGGGCCTGACGGGCCGATTGCAGATGTACGCCCATGCGGGCCATCACTTCCAGCGGTTTAACCGGCTTGGTCACATAGTCACAGCCGCCTACACCCAGTGCCTTGACCAGATGCTCCGTCTCGGTCAAGCCGGTCATGAACAAAATGGGGATAGCTGCCAGCATGGGGTCGGCCTTGAGGCGTTGTGCCACCTCAAAGCCATCCATGCCTGGCATCAGGGCGTCTAGCAAGATCACATCGGGCCGGGCTTGCGCTGCACGCTCCAGTGCCGAGGCACCATCCAGTGCCACAAGCACGGTGTAGCCGGCATCGTCCAAGGCATCGTGCAGTGGGGCGATGTTGTCGGGCATATCGTCCACCAGTAGCACCACGGCGCCATCGGTGGGGAGATTGGGTAGGGTCATGAGGAGGCTCCGGTGGCAGGCACAGACTGCAACTTTTGCACAATGGCATCAAAGCGAAATTCGCGCGCCTGCGCATACAGTGGTGCAGCCCAAGCTGCACATTCGGGGTATTGGGCTTGCAGGGCATCGAGCCGTTTGACAAAGCCACGGTAGTAGCCCAACTGGGCCAGTTCTATCAAGCTGTCGATGGCCGGTGCCGGAAGATTTGGGGTGGGGGCCATGCTACTGATCATTGGCACCTTGGTGGGGGCAGGCGTGGGCGGTGCAAACTGCCATTGCAAAGGCAGTTTGCCTTGTAACCATTGCAGTACATCGCGGTGGCGCACGGGTTTGACCAAGAAATCTTCGGGTGGCAGGCCAATGGTGTTGTCCAGCCCTTTGTCAAAAGCGTTGGCCGATACCACCGCCAATATCGGGGGCGGCTCCAAAGCCATGGCCTGAATATGCCGCAGGGTCTCCCAACCATCTATGCCGGGCATGGCCAAATCCATAAACACCACATCGGGGCGCAAGCCCGCCCGCAATTGTTGTAAGGCGTCTTCACCTTGGGTTGCCAGGCTGACAACAAAGCCCAGCGGCTCCAACCAACGGGCCAGCAATTGGCGGTCTGCCTCTTCGTTGTCTACGACCAGCAGTTGGCGGCGGTGGCCCGCATAGCCCACAGGCATTTGGTGGGTGGGCAGGGTGGCAGAGGCGGGCGCTTGGTGCAACTCGGGCAAAAACAGCCGTAGCAAAAAGCGTGTGCCCACGCCAGGTTGGCTGTGGGCGCTGAGTTCCCCCCCCATCAGTTCAGTCAGCATTTTGGCAATGGTCAGGCCCAAACCTGAGCCAGGCGTTTGTGCTGTGGCCGCACTGGCAGCACGGGCAAAAGGCTCGAATATCTGCGCCAGTTCTGCTGCCGTCATGCCGGGGCCGGTGTCGCTGATCTCGATATGGGCCATCTGCCGGGCGTAGCGCAGCGCCAGCCGTACTTCACCTTGGGCCGTAAACTTGACGGCATTGCCCAACAGGTTAATCAAAATCTGGCGCAGGCGCTTTTCGTCAGCCCGCACAGCGGTAGGCCATTGGGACGGCCCCTCAAAAACAAAGCGCAGCCCTTTGTCGCTGGCTTGCAACTCAAACAGATGGGCCATTTCTTGCATGAGCGCACGCAAATCCAGTGGGACTGGTTGCAAGGCCACTTTGCCCGACTCAATCCGGGCCACGTCTAACGTGCCCTCAATCAGCGACAGCAGATGCTCACCACCACGCAAAATCACACGGATCGCATGGGCATGTTGCGTCCCTAGTGCGCCGTCTTGTTGTAGCAATTGTGCATAGCCCAGAATGCTGTTGAGTGGTGTGCGCAGCTCATGGCTGATATTGCTGATGTAGCGTGTCTTGGCCTGATTGGCTTGATCGGCCAGAGCGCGGGCCTTTTCTGCCTGCTGTTTGGCTTGTTGCAATTGTTGGTCGGTGCGCCGGTGCGAGTCGATCTCGCGCAGCAGCAGCCCCGTTTGGCGGTTGGATTCTTGCTGCGCCACCTCGCGGCTCTTGTGCGCTAGCACCAGCCACCACGCTACGATGGCAAACACCAGCAGCAGCACCACATACACTTTGGCATAACCCATGCGCAGTGCTTGGCCCACTGTGGCCTGCACATCTGGTGGGGCAGACAATTGGCCCAGACTCTGCCACTCTTGCCGGTACACCAGCCCCAGCACCGCTGCCAGCACCAACCCTGTCACCAATAACAGCAAAATGAAATGGGCCAGCCCGCCATCCAGATAGGGCCACAGTTTGCGCGGAGTGAGGCTGCGCAGCACTTGGCTCCATTGGGCCGATAGCCGTGCCTGCGGTTTGCAGTGGTCAGCACAGCGGGCATCCAGCGTGCAGCACAGTGAGCAAATTTGTCCCCGGTAGGCTGGGCAATGGGCGGTGTCTGGGGCTTCATAGTCGCCCCCACACACTACACAACGGCGCAGCTCGGTCGCACTGGTAGGTGCTTGGGGCTGGCGGGCCAGATAGTAGCGCCCGCGCGTAGCCCAAGCAATCAGCGGGGAGGTAATCAAGGCCGTGACCATTGCCACCAACGCCGAAAATGCCTGCAACAAGCTGCCAAAAACCCCCAGATGTGCCATGATGGACAGCACCGAAGCCAACACCATCGCGCCCACCCCCACGGGATTGATGTCAAACAGATAGGCACGGCGAAACTCGATGCCCGCTGGCGACCAGCCCAGCGGTTTGTTGATCACCAGATCGGCCACCACGGCCATGATCCAAGCAATCGCCAGATTGGCATATAGCCCCAAAACATCACCCAGTGCCTGAAACAAGTTCATTTCCATCAGGAGCAGGGCAATGGCGGTGTTAAACACCACCCAAACCACCCGCCCCGGATGGCTGTGCGTTAGGCGCGAGAAAAAATTACTCCAAGCCAACGACCCGGCATAGGCATTGGTCACATTGATTTTGAGTTGTGACACCACCACAAACAGTGCCGTCACCCACACCGCCCAGCCATAGGGCAAAAAGGTTTCGAAGGCGGCCAGATACATCTGATTGGGATCTACCGCCTGCTGCGCTGGCACCATTTGCGACAGCACCAGCCAAGCCAACAGGGCGCCACCCAGCATTTTGAGCATACCCATCAACACCCACCCCGGCCCTCCCACCAGCACAGCCAGCCACCACTGCCGTGTTGACTTTGGCTCTGGGGCAGGCATAAAGCGCAGGTAATCAGCCTGCTCCCCCATTTGGGTCATAAGTGCCATGCCCACCGTCAGAGCTGCACCAAAGAGGTGCCACTGGAAAGTGCCTCCTTGACCAGATGTGCCAGCATAGTGCGTGAGCTGGGACAACACCTGCGGCTCTAACAACAGCACAGCACCATAGGGAAGCACCATCAACGCCAGCCAGAGGGGCTGCGTCCACACTTGAAAGCGGCTGATGGCAGCAATGCCATGTGTGACCAGCGGAATCACGGCCAAAGCGCAAATCAGGTAGCCCCAGACTGGCGCAATACCCAAAGTCAACTCCAGTGCATAGGCCATCACGGCGGCTTCTAGTGCAAAGAAGATGAACGTAAAAGAGGCGTAGATCAGCGAAGTCAGGGTCGAGCCGATATAGCCAAAACCAGCCCCGCGCGTCAGCAAGTCCATATCTACCCCGTAGCGGGCAGCGTAGATGCTGATGGGCCAGCCAGCCAGAAAAATAATCAGCCCCGTGGCCAAAATAGCCCAGAAGGCATTGTCAAAACCATATTTCAGCAGCAGTGTGGCCCCCACGGCCTCCAGCACCAAAAAAGACGCTACACCAAAGGCCGTATTGGCAACCCGCCACGGCGACCATTGTCGGGCCCGTTGGGGGGCATAGCGCAGAGCATAGTCTTCCAGGGTTTCGCTGGCTACCCAACGGTTGTAGTCGCGCCGCACCTTGACAATGCGTTGCACGGCTTGGTTGCCTGGGACAGAAGGTTGGGAAAAATCGGGGTCGTGCACACGCCATCTGAGGCAGTTTTCATGCCATTGCCATCGTCCTGATAGGTAGGCATGGCTTTTGCTGATCCTTTGCTATGGATCTGACACCCCGCGAAAAAGACAAGCTGCTGATCTTTACCGCAGCATTGCTGGCTGAGCGCCGCCGCGCGCGTGGCCTCAAACTCAACTACCCCGAGGCGGTGGCACTCATCAGTGCTGCTGTGATGGAGGGCGCCCGCGATGGCAAAACCGTGGCCGAGCTGATGAGCGCAGGCCGCGAAGTGCTCACGCGTGATGATGTGATGGACGGCATCCCCGAGCTGATTGCCGACATTCAAGTCGAGGCCACCTTTCCTGATGGCACCAAGCTGGTCACCGTCCACCAGCCTATCGCCTGAACCCCCTTACAGGAGATTTTTTCCATGACACAGACACAGCCTACCTCTCCTATGCGCGCTCTGCGCACTGTGGCCCCGGCCCTGCTGGCCCTTGGCTCTAGTGCGGCACTGGCCCATGCTGGTGTGGATGCCGGAGAGCACCACGGTTTTCTCAGTGGTTTGCTGCACCCTATGAGCGGGTTAGACCACTTGGGCGCTATGTTGGCCGTGGGCTTATGGAGCGCCACCACAACAGCCCGGCCTGGGGTAGCACCGCTATCGTTTGCTTTGACGCTGTTGGCCGGTGCCCTGTTGGCACAGTCGGGCTTGAGTTGGGCAGGGGTCGAGCCAATGATTGTGGCCTCCTTGCTGGTGGTGGGGCTGTTACTGGCTGCACAAACCCGGTTGCCACTCGCAGTAGGTGGGGCACTAGTGGGGGCTTTTGCGTTGTTTCACGGCATGGCACATGGTCAGGAGTTGAATGGTGGCCCTGCTCTGTTGGGCATGGTGGTAGGCACAGCCCTGCTGCATGGCGTGGGCTTGGCGGCAGGGTTGGTGTTGCGCCAGCGTCACCGTTGGGTATCTCGTGCTGCTGGAGTGGCAGTGGCTGCCAGTGGTGTGGTGTTGGGCTGGCCTTTGCTCATGGCCTGAGTGGCACAGGAGTTATTGATGATTCCAGGCGAATACCTGATTGCCGAAGGCGAGCATCTGCTCAACCCTGGCCGCCCTACACATACGTTGGTGGTGCGCAACACAGCAGACCGGCCCATTCAGGTCGGCTCTCACTACCATTTTGCCGAAACCAATGGCGCGTTGGATTTTGACCGCACCGCAGCCCAAGGTATGCGCTTGAACATTGCGTCTGGCACCGCGGTGCGTTTTGAGCCAGGCCAGCAACGCACGGTCGAGTTGGTGGCCTACGCTGGTGATCGCATCGTGATCGGTTTTCGTGGCCTGACCAATGGAGCCTTGTCATGAGCAGCACAATTTCCCGCCGTGCTTACGCTGAAATGTTTGGCCCCACCGTGGGCGACCGGGTGCGACTGGCCGATACAGATTTGCTCATTGAAGTTGAGCGCGACTACACCCTGCAAGCGGGTGGCGGCCTGCGTGATGCCCAAGGTCAACCCTTGGGCTATGGCGAAGAAGTCAAATTTGGCGGCGGCAAAACCGTGCGCGACGGCATGGGCCAGGGCCAGCGCAGCCGTGCCCAAGGGGCTGTCGATTTGGTCATTACCAATGCACTGATTGTCGATCACTGGGGTATCGTCAAAGCCGATATTGGTGTAAAGAGTGGCCGTATTTGCGCTATTGGCAAGGCAGGCAACCCCGACATTCAACCCGGTGTAGACATCATCATTGGCCCCGGCACAGAGGCATTGGCCGGTGAGGGCATGATCGTAACGGCAGGCGGGCACGACAGCCATATCCACTTTATCTGCCCTCAGCAGATTGAAGAAGCGTTGATGTCCGGCATCACCACCATGACAGGTGGTGGCACTGGCCCAGCCACCGGCACCAACGCCACCACTTGCACCCCCGGCCCTTGGTACATGGAGCGCATGTTGCAGGCGGCGGAGGCCTTTCCGATGAACATCGGCTTCTTGGGCAAGGGCAATGCCAGCCAGCCACAAGGCCTGCTAGAGCAGATTGAGGCCGGTGCCATTGGTCTGAAGCTGCATGAAGATTGGGGCACCACGCCTGCCGCCATCGACAACTGCCTGAGCGTTGCCGAAGCCACCGACACCCAAGTAGCTATCCACACCGATACCCTGAACGAATCGGGCTTTGTTGAAGACACCCTGGCCGCCTTCAAGGGCCGCACCATCCATACCTTTCACTGCGAAGGTGCAGGCGGCGGTCATGCCCCCGACATCCTGAAAGTAGTGGGCGAGGCCAATGTATTGCCCTCCTCCACCAACCCGACCCGCCCCTACACCGTCAACACCCTCGACGAGCATGTCGATATGCTGATGGTCTGTCACCACCTTGACCCAGCCATCCCTGAAGACTTGGCTTTTGCCGAGAGCCGGATTCGGCGTGAGACCATCGCTGCCGAAGACATCCTGCACGACTTGGGCGCCATCAGCATTTTCAGCTCTGACAGCCAAGCCATGGGCCGCATTGGCGAAACCATTACCCGTTGCTGGCAAACCGCCCACAAGATGAAGCAACAACGTGGCTGGCTGGCCCCCACGCCGGGCCGCTCTGACCAGGCAGAGGCCCACAGCCGCAACGACAACTTTCGCGTCAAGCGTTATATTGCCAAATACACCATCAACCCAGCCATCGCCCACGGCATAGCCCACGAGATTGGTTCGGTAGAAGTGGGCAAATGGGCCGATCTGGTGCTGTGGAAGCCCGCTTTCTTCGGTGTCAAACCTGCGCTGATTCTCAAGGGTGGCATGATCGCGGCAGCACAGATGGGCGACCCCAACGCCTCTATTCCAACGCCACAACCCGTGCATTACCGGCCCATGTTTGGAGCCTATGGCGGAGCCATCGCCCAAACCTCTTTGACCTTTGTTTCACAGGCGGGTTTGGCCGCAGGCATTGGCGAACGATTTGGCCTGCAAAAACGGCTGGTAGCTGCCAAAGGATGCCGTGTGGCGAACAAGTCCTCAATGGTGCTCAACGATTACGCCCCGCAGATGGATATCGATGCCCAAACCTACGCCGTACGTGCAGACGGTCTGCTCCTGACCTGTGAGCCAGCCCAAACCTTGCCCATGGCACAACGCTATTTTCTGTTCTAAGATGCTGCAAGCCTCCAAACGCATTCCCCAAGGTCAGGGGTTGGCCTCGGTATTGATTCGCCGTGCCGCCACCGTCACGTTGGACTGGGATTTGCGCCAAAAAAGCCGTTTTGACTGTACCGACAGCCAAGACCGGCATGTAGGTGTTTTTCTGCCACGCGGCACACTTTTGCGCGGTGGCGATGTGTTGTTGACCGTTGAAGGCGACCTGCTGCTCGTGGTTGCAGCACCGCAGTCGGTGCTGCGCATCACGCATTGTCCTGAACATGGCAGCCCCTTTGATCTGTTGCGCGCTGCCTACCATCTTGGCAACCGCCATGTGCCGATAGAACTTCAGCCCGACCACCTCAAAATTGAGCCAGACCATGTGCTGGCAGACATGTTGTGCCAAATGCACCTGACGGTGGCTGAAGCCTATGAAGCTTTTGAGCCAGAGGCCGGCGCTTATGGAGAACATGCCACGATGGGGCATTCACACCACAGTGGCAGCCATGCGCATCACCACCCCCACGTTACAGCAGAGCACCACCATGACCCTGTGCATTGAAGCAGGCAGGCAGGCCGCACCTGTATCTGCACCTTCCCAGCCCTTGGCCGGCACAGTCACGCCAGCTCTACTGCCCCTGTTGTGGTTGGCTTCGCCAGCTTTGCCGATAGGTGGATTTTCGTACTCTGAAGGACTGGAGGCAGCTGTAGAGGCCGGACTGGTGCATGACGAAGCCAGCACGGCCCAATGGCTCACCGACCAACTTCACTTGGGCCAGTCGCGTTCTGATTTGGCTGTATTGGCCCAAGCGGTACATGCTTGGCGTTTGCGCGACTGGCCCACTTTGCTGCGTTTAGACCAATGGGTGCGCAACACCCGAGAGACAGCAGAGCTGCGTTTACAAAGCGAGCAAATGGGCCGCTCGTTAATAGAGTGGCTTAAATCGCTGCAACGGCCTGAGTTTTTGTTGGCGCTGTTACCTACAGCCCTACAGGCACCCAGTTACCCTGTGGCCTATGCGTTGGCATTGGCAGTGCATTTGCCACCAGAGCAACCACCGGCCTCTGGCCTGTATGCCTATGCCTTTGGTTGGGCAGAAAACATGGTGCAAGCGGCCATCAAGGCCGTGCCATTGGGCCAAAGCGCAGGCCAGCGTATTTTGGCGCGGCTCAGTCGGCAAATTCCAGCGGCAGTGACCCATGCCATGTCCCTGCCCGAAGAGGATCGGCAGGCGTTTAGTCCCATGTTGGCCATTTTGTCGGCCCGGCATGAAACCCAATATTCCCGTCTATTTCGTTCATGAGCCTGCACCATATTCCTCACCGTACTAAAAAACTTCCACCCTTGCGCGTGGGCATTGGTGGCCCCGTTGGCTCTGGCAAAACCACATTGCTAGAAATGCTGTGCAAGGCGATGCGCCAACGCTATGACCTGATTGCCATTACTAACGATATCTACACCAAAGAAGATCAGCGCCTGCTAACCCTCAGTGGTGCATTACCACCTGAACGCATCATGGGGGTAGAGACAGGGGGGTGCCCACATACCGCTATCCGCGAGGATGCCTCCATCAACCTAGAAGCCATTGACAGGATGCTGGGCCAGTTTCCACAGGCGGATATTGTTTTTATCGAGTCTGGTGGCGACAATCTGGCAGCCACATTCAGCCCTGAACTGTCGGACTTGACCATTTATGTGATTGACGTGGCCGCGGGCGAGAAAATCCCCCGAAAGGGTGGCCCTGGCATCACCAAGAGCGATCTGTTTGTGATCAATAAAACCGATCTGGCGCCCCATGTGGGTGCCAATCTGGAGGTGATGCGACAAGATACTGCCCGCATGCGTCCAGATGCTCAACGCCGCCCATGGGTGATGACCAATCTCAAAACGCTGGATGGCTTAGAGCAAGTGGTGCAATTTATTGAACAACGTGGCATGTTGACGGCCTGATCGCGTTTGAATGGGCAGACCATCACCAGAGAGAGCACTCTGGGGCCGCCAATGCTAAAATGTGCTCTGGCGCCACCGTTATTTTGAGTTATTTTTCCATCCGGCAGTCGGTGCCTAAAACTCTCCGCCATTCACATAGCGTCAAAACCTGTCTATAGCTGGCGGTGCCGTTTTCGACTGCCAGACTCCACGGCTTGCTTTTCAAACAGCCGTCTCTGTGCCATGTCCCAAGGAAAACCGATTCCCATTACCACGCCCCTGAGCCATTTCACCGACCGCCTGCCCGTGATTGCGCAATTCATTGCCCGCGAAGGCCATGCCCACATTCCCCTGCAACAACAAGAGGATGGGCATCCCATAGGTTATTGGTGTAGCAATTGGCGCTTTCGGATCGAGACAGCCATCGACACCATCCCCCATGAGCAATTGGAAGCCTTGCGCCGCATTGGTTTTCTCGAGCCAGCAGGCCCAGTGCCCCCTGCACCATCCGATACACCCGTTACAAACGATGAAGACTGCATCGGTATCCCCGCCGAATGGATGCAGTCGCCACAGAAGCCACAGGAGCCTACGTGGCTGCTGCCCGTTGGTAGCTTGCGCCCTACCAGCCCTCTGCCTGCCAACCCTATGCCTCTACAGCCCAAAATCGAGGTCAAAAAGAAGCGCCAGCTGCAAATCTATCGTTGAGAAGGCGTGCTGGCGCGGCATAAGCACGCCAGCTTCAATCTAGAATGCCCTTTTTCCGGAAGGGATTTATTCATGGTGAAACGCATTCCAGTGGCCTTGGCCACCGCATTGCTTGCAGTGTGTGCCTTGCAGCCAGTGGCTGCACAGCCATCCAGGGCACGGGCCACCGCCGATGTGGATCTAAGTGCCCGTTTGAAAGAAGTGCAAGCCAATCCGGCGTTAGAAGAAAACCTGTTCAAACTGGGCCGCAAAGTGGCTGCCGTCTGCGTCCACTGCCACGGCGATGGTGGTAACAGCCTGAATCCCGACATTCCGAATCTGGCAGGACAAAATCCTGCTTACCTGTTGGAGCAATTGCGCCTGTTTGCCACGGGGCAGCGGCGCAATGAGTTCATGGAGGGCATGATCAAATCCATGAACAGCGACGAAAAAGTGGGCATGGTACTGTTTTATTCGGCGCAAACCGTCAACCACAAACCCAGCACCACACCTGCACTGGCGGATAAAGGCAAGGTGGTGTACCAGAAGCAGTGTTTGGCCTGCCACGGTGCCAATGGTTTGGGTAATGAGCAAATCGCCCGCATTGCGGGGCAGCAGCCGGGTTATTTGCGCAAAATGCTAGACCGCTACCGCACGGCCCAATCGGGGCCATTGGCCAAATCCATCATGACCCCCACCATGCGCAGCATGAGCGATGCAGACATTCAGGCCGTGGTGGCCTTTGTCACGGCCATGCCCTAAGGTGTAGCGGCCTCTAGGCCTTGGGCAAAATGCGTTTGCATGGCTTGGGCCGCAGCAGCGGCATCGCGGGCCGTGAGCGCCGTCAAAATAGCCCGGTGTTCGCGCAAAGAGTCCGCCATCCGGCCCTGCTTGAACAGCGAGTTGTGCCGGTTGAGCTTCATCACTTTGCGCAAATCCGTCACCACTTGGCTGCGCCAGCGGTTGTCTGCCAGCTCCAGCAATTGCATGTGAAATTGCTCGTTCAGGGCAAAAAAGCGTTCGCGTTCATGCACGGCACTTTCGAGTTCGGCGTGTAGCTCTTGCAGTGCCTGTAACTGTGCTGCGCTGGCCTGTGCCGCCACGACCCCCGCAGCATCGCTTTCCAGCAGACTGAGCAGGTGGTAGACATCGCGCAGGTCTTTTTCAGACATTTCGGTCACGTAAGCGCCACGGCGCACCTTCATCGTGACCAGCCCTTCGGCAGCCAAGACTTTCAATGCTTCGCGCAGCGGCGTGCGGCTGATGCCAAATTCTTCGGCAATCTTGAGTTCATCAATCCAGCAGCCGGGTTCCAACTCGCGGCGGAAAATGCGCTGGCGCAGTTGTTCGGCCACTTCTTCGTACAGTGCACGGGGGGTCAGGGTGACGGCAGACATGGGCGCAATGGTACCGAAAAAAACTATAAATTAATAATTACGGATGCGGTACACTCGCCACCGTCGTGCGGGCCTGCGAAGCATTGCGAGCGAGCCAGCCACTCTCTTAGCGACCGGAGACCATGCCCATGAGCAGCCCTAACGAAAATTCTTTCAAAACAGCCTCTCTTGAGGACTGGCAACGTGCCGCCGCCAAATCGGCCCCCGGTGGCAATGTCGATGCCCTGAACTGGACGACCCCTGACGGTATCGTCGTCAAGCCACTCTATACCGCCGAAGACACGGCTGATTTGCGCCACACCAACACCCTGCCCGGTTTTGAGCCCTATCTGCGCGGCCCGCAAGCCACCATGTATGCGGTGCGCCCTTGGACAATTCGCCAATACGCCGGTTTTTCTACCGCTGAAGAATCCAATGCTTTTTACCGCAAGGCGCTGGCCGCTGGCGGCCAAGGCGTGTCGGTGGCGTTTGACTTGGCAACCCACCGGGGTTACGACTCTGACCATCCCCGCGTCACGGGCGATGTGGGCAAGGCCGGTGTCGCCATTGACTCGGTAGAAGACATGAAAATTTTGTTCAACGAGATTCCGTTGGACAAAGTGTCGGTGTCCATGACCATGAACGGTGCGGTGCTGCCGGTGCTGGCGGGTTATGTGGTGGCGGCAGAAGAACAAGGCGTGAGCCAAGACAAGCTCTCTGGAACTATTCAGAACGACATTCTGAAAGAGTTCATGGTGCGCAACACCTATATCTACCCGCCCAAGCCATCGATGAAAATCATTGGCGACATCATCGAGTACACGGCGCAGAACATGCCCAAGTTCAACTCGATTTCGATTTCGGGCTACCACATGCAAGAAGCTGGCGCTAATCAGGCGCTGGAGTTGGCCTTTACACTGGCCGATGGCAAAGAATACGTCAAAACCGCCATTGCCAAGGGTATGGACGTGGACGCTTTTGCCGGTCGTCTGTCGTTCTTCTGGGCGATTGGCATGAACTTCTACTTGGAAGTCGCCAAGATGCGTGCTGCCCGCCTGTTGTGGTGCCGCATCATGAAGGGTTTTGATGCCAAAAACCCCAAGAGCCTGATGCTGCGCACACACTGCCAAACCTCGGGGTGGAGCCTGACCGAGCAAGACCCGTACAACAACGTGGTGCGTACCACCATTGAGGCCATGGCGGCTGTGTTTGGTGGCACACAAAGCCTGCACACCAACGCATTGGACGAAGCTATCGCCCTGCCCACCGAGTTCTCGGCCCGTATTGCCCGCAATACCCAGCTCATCATCCAAGAAGAAACCCACATCACCAACGTGATTGACCCTTGGGCTGGCAGCTACATGATGGAAAAGCTGACCCAAGACATGATGGACGCGGCTTGGAAAATCATTGAAGAAGTCGAAGCAATGGGCGGTATGACCCAAGCGGTCGATTCGGGCTGGGCCAAGCTGAAAATTGAAGCCGCTGCGGCTGAAAAGCAAGCGCGTATTGACTCCGGCAAAGACGTGATCGTCGGCGTGAACAAATACAAGCTGGCGAAAGAAGACCCGGTCGATATCCTGCAAATTGACAACGTCAAGGTGCGCGAGGGCCAAGTGCAGCGCCTGAACCAGATCAAGGCCAGCCGCGACAATGCTGCCGTGCAAGCCGCTTTGGATGCCCTGACCGCTGCCGCCGAATCCGGCCAAGGCAATTTGCTCGATTTAAGCATCAAGGCTATCCGTCTGCGCGCTACCGTGGGTGAAGTGTCGGATGCGTTGGAAAAAGTGTATGGCCGCCATCGTGCCGACACACAAAAGGTGACGGGTGTGTACGCTGCTGCTTACGATTCTGCCGAGGGTTGGGACAAGCTGAAAGAAGAAATCAACGCCTTTGCCGAGGCCCAAGGCCGCCGTCCGCGCGTCATGATTGCCAAGCTGGGCCAAGACGGCCACGACCGGGGCGCTAAAGTGGTAGCCACCGCCTTTGCCGATTTGGGCTTTGACGTGGACATGGGGCCGCTGTTCCAAACCCCCGAAGAATGTGCGCGCCAAGCAATTGAAAACGACGTGCATGCCGTGGGTGTCAGTACCTTGGCTGCTGGGCACAAAACGTTGGTGCCTGCCATCATCCAAGCCCTGAAAGACCAAGGCGCAGACGACATCATCGTGTTTGTGGGTGGCGTGATTCCGGTACAAGACTACGAGCACCTGTACGAAGCCGGTGTGAAGGGCATTTACGGCCCCGGTACCCCGATTCCGGCCAGCGCAAAAGACGTGCTGGAACAAATCCGCAAGGCCCAAGCGGCGTGAGCATGGCCGTGCTGGCGCTGCAAGAAGCCCTGTTGCACGGCAATGCAGTGCAACAGCGGCGGGCGATGGCCAAGGCCATCACCCTGCTGGAGTCCACCCGGGCTGACCACCGCGCACAGGGCGATGAGCTGCTGACGGCCCTGTTGCCACACACCGGCAAAGCCTTGCGCTTGGGCATCAGCGGTGTGCCGGGGGTGGGCAAATCCACCTTTATCGAAACGCTGGGCCTGTATCTGATCGGCCAAGGACATCGGGTGGCAGTGCTGGCGATTGACCCGTCCAGTAGCGTCTCGGGTGGCTCCATTTTGGGTGACAAAACCCGCATGGAGCAGCTTTCGGTGCAAGAGCGGGCCTATATCCGCCCCAGCCCCAGCAGTGGCACGTTGGGCGGCGTGGCCGAAAAAACCCGCGAAGCCATGCTGGTCTGCGAAGCGGCTGGCTACGACATTGTGATTGTAGAAACCGTGGGTGTGGGCCAATCTGAAACCGCAGTCGCCAACATGACCGATATGTTTGTGCTGCTGCAATTGCCCAATGCCGGTGATGATTTGCAGGCGATTAAAAAAGGCGTGATGGAATTGGCCGATTTGGTCGTCATCAACAAGGCCGACATCGACAAAAACGCAGCCACGCGCGCCGAAGCGCAAATCACCTCCAGCCTGCGTTTGCTGGGCCAGCATGGCAACCCAGAACATGCCCACCACAATGAGGCGCTCTGGCATCCCAAGGTGGTGCAAATCAGCGCCCTGTTGGGCCAAGGTGTGGATGGCTTTTGGGCAGCGGTGTCGGAGTTCCGGCAACTGCAAACCACCAATGGCCGTTTGGCCGTCCGGCGCGAAAAACAAGCCCTGAGCTGGATGTGGGAACGCATTGATGCCGGGCTGAAGCTGGCTTTTCGTCAGCACCCGCAAGTACAGGCACTGCTACCGCACACGCTGGCGGATGTGGCGGCGGGCCGTTTGGCCCCCTCCACCGCTGCAAGAAATCTGCTTCTGGCCCATAGCCGCTAAACACCAGAAGCGCCCTTACCTCTCCCCCCTACACAACCAAAGGAACGACATGCACGAAATCCTAGAAAAACTGGAGCACAAGCGCGAACTCGCCCGCTTGGGCGGCGGTCAGCGCCGTATTGACGCACAACACGCCAAAGGCAAACTCACCGCCCGCGAGCGCATCGAGTTGCTGCTGGACGAAGGTACGTTTGAAGAATGGGATATGTTTGTCGAGCACCGTTGTGCCGACTTTGGCATGGCCGAGAACAAAATCCCCGGCGATGGTGTGGTCACTGGCTACGGCATGATCAATGGCCGTTTGGTGTTTGTGTTCAGCCAAGACTTCACTGTGTTTGGTGGTGCGCTGTCCGAAGCCCATGCAGAAAAAATCTGCAAGGTGATGGATCAAGCCATGAAGGTGGGCGCTCCGGTGATCGGCCTGAACGATTCGGGCGGTGCGCGTATTCAAGAAGGCGTAGCCAGCTTGGGCGGTTATGCCGATGTGTTCCAGCGCAACGTGTTGGCCTCGGGCGTGATTCCACAAATCAGCATGATCATGGGCCCCTGCGCTGGTGGCGCGGTCTATTCGCCCGCCATGACCGACTTTATCTGCATGGTCAAGGACAGCAGCTACATGTTCGTGACTGGCCCCGAAGTGGTCAAAACCGTGACGCACGAAGACGTAACGGCCGAAGAACTCGGCGGCGCGATTGCCCACAGCACCAAGAGCGGTGTGGCCGATTTGGCCTTTGAGAACGATGTCGAAGCATTGCTAATGCTGCGCCGCCTCTACAACTACCTGCCGCTGAACAACCGCGAAAAGCCCCCGGTGCGCCCCAGCAACGATCCGGCAGACCGCGCCGATATGTCGTTGGATACGCTGGTACCAGACAATCCAAACAAGCCCTACGACATGAAGGAGCTGATTGTCAAAACGGTGGACGATGGCGATTTCTTTGAGTTGCAGCCCGACTACGCCAAAAATATCGTGATTGGTTTTGGCCGCATGGAAGGCCAAACTGTGGGCATCGTAGCTAACCAGCCGCTGGTGCTGGCCGGTTGCTTGGACATCAAGAGCAGCATCAAGGCGGCCCGTTTTGTGCGCTTCTGCGATGCCTTCAACATCCCCGTGATTACCTTTGTCGATGTGCCCGGCTTTATGCCCGGTACCGCGCAAGAATACGGCGGCATCATCAAGCACGGCGCTAAGCTGCTGTACGCCTATGCGGAATGCACCGTGCCCAAGATCACCATCATCACGCGCAAAGCCTACGGCGGCGCTTATGACGTGATGAGCTCCAAGCACCTGCGCGGCGACGTGAACCTGTCGTGGCCCAATGCCGAAATTGCCGTGATGGGCGCTAAGGGTGCGGTAGAAATCATCTTCCGCGAAGACAAAAACGACCCGGTCAAGCTCGCTGCCCGCGAAGCCGAATACAAAGAACGCTTTGCCAACCCCTTCGTGGCCGGTGCGCGTGGCTTTATCGACGATGTGATTTTGCCGCACGAAACCCGCAAGCGCATTTGCCGCAGTTTGGTCATGCTGCGCGATAAGAAGCTCGACAACCCCTGGCGCAAGCACGGGAACATTCCGCTGTAAGTCTGCGCCATCCAGGAGAACGAGAACATGTTTACCAAAATTCTGATTGCCAACCGTGGCGAAATCGCCTGCCGCGTCATCGCTACCGCCCGCAAAATGGGCATTAAAACGGTCGCCGTGTATTCCGATGCCGACCGCGAAGCGCGCCACGTCAAGCTGGCCGACGAAGCCATCAACATTGGTGCTGCCCCCAGCCGCGAAAGCTACTTGCTGGCCGACAAAATCATTGCCGCTGCCAAGCAAACCGGCGCACAGGCCATCCACCCCGGCTATGGCTTCTTGAGTGAGAACGAAGCCTTCGCCCAGCGTTGCGAAGACGAAGGCATTGCCTTTATCGGCCCCAAGGCGCACTCGATTGCCGCTATGGGCGACAAAATCGCTTCCAAGAAGCTGGCCAATGCCGCCAAGGTCAACACCATTCCCGGCTACAACGATGCCATCTCTGGCCCCGAGCAAGCCGTGGAAATTGCCAAGGGCATTGGCTACCCTGTCATGATCAAGGCATCGGCCGGTGGTGGTGGCAAGGGTTTGCGCGTCGCTTTTAACGACAAGGAAGCCTTTGAAGGCTTTGCCAGCTGCCAAAACGAAGCCCGCAACAGCTTTGGCGATGACCGCATCTTTATCGAAAAATTCGTGCAAGAGCCGCGCCACATCGAAATCCAGATTTTGGGCGACAGCCACGGCAACGTCATTTACCTGAATGAGCGTGAATGCTCGATTCAGCGCCGCCACCAAAAGGTGATTGAAGAGGCGCCTAGCCCCTTCATCTCGGATGCCACGCGCAAAGCGATGGGCGAGCAAGCGGTGCAATTGGCCAAGGCCGTGAAGTACCAATCGGCTGGCACGGTCGAATTTGTGGTGGGCAAAGACCAAGACTTCTACTTCTTGGAAATGAACACCCGCTTGCAGGTAGAGCACCCGGTGACCGAGTGCATCACCGGCTTGGATTTGGTCGAGCTGATGATTCGCGTCGCCGCCGGTGAGTCCTTGCCCCTGACGCAAGAAGAAGTGAAGCGTGACGGCTGGGCAATTGAGTGCCGTATCAACGCCGAAGACCCCTTCCGCAACTTCCTGCCTTCGACTGGCCGTCTGGTGCGCTTCCAGCCGCCCGAAGAAAGCATGTTCCAGTCCGACACCAGCAAAAAGCATGGTGTGCGTGTGGATACCGGTGTGTACGAGGGTGGTGAAATCCCGATGTACTACGACTCGATGATTGCCAAACTCATCGTGCACGGTACTGATCGCAACGATGCCATCGCCAAAATGCGTGCTGCGCTGAATGGCTTTGTCATTCGCGGCATCAGCAGCAACATTCCGTTCCAAGCGGCACTGTTGGCCCATCCCAAGTTTGTCACCGGCCAATTCAACACCGGTTTTATCGCCGAGCACTACAGCCAAGGCTTCCATGCAGCCGATGTGCCGCACGAAGACCCGCTGTTCTTGGTGGCTTTGGCCGCTTACATGAATCGCCGTTACCGCGCTCGCGCCTCGGGCATCAGCGGTCAGTTGGCTGGGCACGAAGTCAAAGTGGGCGAGAAATTCACTGTGGCCGTGTTGGGTGTGGGTGGCCACAACGAATACCACCAAGTCTCGGTGAGTGATTTTGAAGTAGCAGGCCACGCCCGCTCCAGCGCCGTGCTGGTAGATGGCAAAACCTACCAAATCAGCAGCACCGCTACGCTGGGCCAAATTCGCGTGCAGGGCCAATGCAATGGCATGGGCTTTACTGCCCAAGTCGAGCGCGGCACGGCCAAAAACCCGCTGGCCCTGCGTATCAGCCACAACGGCACGCAAATCGAAGCGATGGTGTTGTCGCCCCGTGGGGCTGAGCTGCATGCGCTCATGCCCTACAAGGCACCGCCAGATTTGTCCAAGTTCTTGCTCTCGCCCATGCCCGGCCTGCTGGTGGATGTGGCGGTGCAGCCCGGCCAAACCGTGCAAGCGGGTGAAAAGCTGGCCGTGATTGAGGCCATGAAGATGGAGAATGTGCTGTTTGCGGCCCAAGATGGCGTGGTTGGCAAAATTGTGGCCGCCAAGGGCGAATCGCTCAGCGTGGACCAAGTGATTATTGAATTTGCCTAAAACGCAGCTTCAAACCACTCCAAGGGGCCTTGTGCCCCTTTTTTATCGCAAAATCGGAGGCATTCTTATGAGCACCACTCCCCGTCCGTTCAAAGTGCTGGGCATCCAGCAAGTCGCCATTGGTGGCACCGACAAGCAACGCATGAAAACCCTGTGGGTCGATATGCTGGGCTTAGAGCAAACCGGCACTTTCCAAAGTGAGCGTGAAAACGTGGATGAAGACATCCTCGCCATGGGCCAAGGCGCATTCAAGGTCGAAGTAGACATCATGCAGCCACTGGACATCGAGAAAAAACCCGCCGTCCACACCACGCCGCTCAACCACATTGGCCTGTGGATTGACAACCTGCCCGTGGCTGTGGAATGGCTCACCGCCCAAGGGGTGCGCTTTGCCCCCGGTGGTATCCGCAAAGGCGCTGCGGGTTACGACATCACCTTTTTGCACCCCAAGAGCAACGAGCAGTTCCCTATTGCCGGTGAAGGCGTGCTGATTGAGTTGGTGCAAGCCCCCCCCGAAGTGATTGCGGCCTTGGGTTGATGCTGCCCCTGCGCCACCTGCTGATTTACAAAGCCGCGGGCTGGAGCGGCTTTTTTGTCATGGGCGTAGAGCTGTTGGGCGGGCGCTTGCTGGCCCCGTTTTTTGGCAACAGCATCTTTGTCTGGGGTGGCGTGATTGCCGTGTTCATGGCCTGCCTGTCGGTGGGCTATTTGCTGGGCGGGCGCTTATCGTTACAGCAGCCCTCTTTGACCAAACTGGGACTGTTGCTGCTGGGCGAGGCCGTACTGGCCCTGCCCATTATTGTGCTGGGCGATACCGTGCTAGAGGCTTTATCCGAGGCCATCCCTGACCCACGCTATGGCTCTTTATTCGGCTCGTTGTTGCTGTTTGGTGCGCCCACGGTGTTCTCGGGCATGATTTCGCCTTATGCCGTGCGCTTGCTGATTGTGGCACTCGACAGCTCTGGCTTGTCAGCCGGGCGTTTGTATTTTGTCTCGACCTTGGGGTCTGCGGCAGGCACACTGATCACATCGTTCTATTTGGTGCTTTACCTAGAAATCCACACCATCTTGCTGTGCTTGATGGCTGTTTCAGCCAGTATAGGGCTGGCCTTGATGGTGCTAGACCGGCTGCCGTTGGCTAAACTGCCCCGATGATGCTGCGCCACCATCAGCTCGCCACCATCCCTGTGCTGGCATCGGCCTTGTTGGCTACACCAGCCTATGCCATGCAGGAAGACAAGTTTCAACTGCTACACACCATTTACCAAGAAAAATCCCTGTACCGCAACATTTTGGTGGTGGAAAGCGAAGACGGTAGCTACCGCTGCATGAAGTTTGGCCGCCTGCATGCGCGGCAAACTTGTATCCACCTCATGCAACCGCAACGCTTGGTACTCAATTACACCAAGGGCTTATTGGCGGCACTGTACATGGCCCCCGCTCCGCGCAAGGTACTGATTATTGGGCTGGGTGGCGGTGTTTTGCCGATGGCGCTGCACACGCTCGATGCACAGTTAGAAATTGACACCGTGGAGTTAGACCCGGCGGTGGTCAAAGTGGCACGCTCGCATTTTCGCTACCAAGAAAATGCCCATGTGCGCACCCATGTGCAAGATGCCCGCGTATTTGTGCGCCAGCAGCAGCGGCGCGCAGCACAATACGATGTGGTGCTGGTCGATGCGTTTGACCGCGATTACATTCCAGAGCATCTGCTTACGCGCGAGTTTTTGCAGCAGTTGCATAGCCTGCTCACCCCCAACGGTGTGCTGGCGGCCAACACTTTTGCCGCCGGTGCGCTGGCTCGCCATGAGGCCGCTACTTACCAAGCCGTTTTTGGGCAACTCTACCAAGTGGAGTTGCATGGCGGCAACCGTATTTTGTTTGCCCGCCGCGATGGTCTGCCTCCGTTGTCGGCAGTGCAACACCATGCACAGGCATGGGAACAGCGGCTGGCCCTGTTCGGCCTGTCTTCTGCCGATTTGCTGCCTCGCTTTAGCCTTCAGCCCCAAGCTGTGGGGGTCAAGGTGCTCACAGACCAGTATTCACCCTCCAACTTGCTGCTGCCATAGATACAGATGCACTCCACCCCAACCACCGGGCTATCAAGCATTTTGACCCCACTGTATCCATTGCTTTTTGTCGCTTTGTGGAGCACTGGGTTTATTGGAGCCAAGTTTGGGCTGCCAGATGCAGAGCCTTTAACCTTTCTGTGTTGGCGCTATCTGTGTGTGCTGGTGCTGATGGGTATGGCCGCTTGGCTGATGCGTGCGCCTTGGCCGCGCACCGCAAGGCAATGGCTGCATATTGGTGTCTCTGGGTTGTTGGTGCATGGGGTCTACCTCAGTGGTGTGTTTGTGGCTATCAGCCATGGCTTGCCTGCCGGGGTAACGGCCTTGGTGGTGGGCTTGCAACCTTTATTGACCGCTTTGGGGGCAGGGGTGTTCTTGGGCGAACGTGTCCGCACAACCCAATGGATGGGTTTGGGACTAGGGTTTGTTGGCGTCGGTTTGGTGGTAGCGCACAAGGTGGTGGCCGATACCAGTGGCACCGCTTTGCTGACGATGTTGTTGCCCGCTGTTTTTGCCTTGCTGGGCATTACCGCTGGCACCTTGTACCAAAAGCGGTTTTGTCCAGCCTTTGATTTGCGCAGTGGTTCGGTGATTCAGTTTTTACCTTGTCTGCTCCTGACCGCACTGGTAGCCTATCAAACAGAAACCATGACCGTGCATTGGAGCAGTGACTTTGTTTTTGCCTTGGGCTGGTTGGTTCTGGTGCTGTCTGTTGGGGCTATTAGTTTGCTCAACACGCTTATCCGTCGGGGCAGTGCTGTCAATGTAGCCAGCTTGTTTTACCTCACGCCCCCCACTACTGCATTGATGGCATGGGCGTTGTTTGGCGAGACCTTGACCGGCTTGGCGCTGATAGGTATGGGCCTGACCGCCTTGGGGGTCTGGTTGGCTCGTAAGTGAAATCTGCGATATTGTCTGGAAGATGAACCATAAAACCAGCCCACACAGCCCACCGTTGTTGACCGAGCAAGAGCTGGGCGCCCTACTGCAACGCAAAGCAGCTATCCAAGCCAACCTCAAAACAGGCTCAACAGTGGCAGGGGCGTGCAGCACGTCTTCGCCCGCAGCGGCTTGTCCAGGTTGCGGCTGCGGTCAGGGGGCCGAACACCCATCCGCAGGAATAAACCGCCTGTTCAAGCCCATACTGGCCGCTGTGGTCATAGCAGTGGTGGCCGCCTTGGTGTTTTGGCAAACATAAAGCGATAGCCCCCAGTGCTATCTCGGTTCAGGGTTTGTTGAGAGGGCAGGTATTGATGCCCAGCAGGGTGTAAGCAGGGCAAAAACGAAACACCCCTGTCAGCAGCGGCACCACACCGATCCAGCCCCACCAGCCCACAGTACCTGTGGCGGCCAAAGCGATCAGCACCAACCCGACAGCAATACGCAAAATACGGTCAATTCCACCAATATTGGTTTTCATGTTTTTTCCTGGGTGTTTTTAGTCAAACGAGGGTTGTTCTGGTTTGGCAATGGGTTTGGCAGCAGCAGTCCAAGCATCAAAGCCACCAGCAATGGATTGCACATTCAAATAGCCCATCTCTTGCATGGCCCGAGCCGCCAAGGCCGCTCGGCCACTGGTCTTGCAATACAGCACGATCTTGAGGTCTCGGGGTTCCATCGCTGGGGTGCTGCTCAATCGAAACTCCAACAAGCCCCGCGGCACCAGAATGGCTCCAGGCAAGTGACCTGCGGCAAACTCATCGGCCTCGCGCACATCCAGCAGCAGGTCGGCATCGCGGATGGCTTGTTCTGCATCGTCGAGCGATACCTCGCGGATGCCGCTTTTGGCTTGGACGACCAAATCATGGGCTGTTTTCATCAGGGTGTCCTTGTGTAAGAGAGAGATTCCGGCGGAATAAGGGCACGGGTACGGTGTGTTCTCAAAGGCGTTGGACTGCGCGGCCCAGTTGCAAAGCGACCGTGCTAACACCACCGCCGTTGATGGCTTGGGCGTATCCGGTTTGCTGTAACCATTGCACGGCCATGCCCGAACGGGCACCAGACAGGCAATAGACCAGCAAGGGCCGGTTCTTGTCAGGTAAGGTATGGGCTGCTTCTTGGGTCAGTCGGTCTAGGGGTACATTGATGGCCCCAGCAACATGGCCTGCCGCGAACTCGCCGGGCGAGCGCACATCCACCAACAGACAATTTTCTACATCGATCCGATTTTGCACAGCGGTTTCCTTCTGGCACTCAGCAGCCGGGTTGCACACCAAATTTGCGCAATAGGGTTTCCATCAGGCACCAGCGGGTCACGGCACTCTGCAACAAATTGGCACCCACAAAAGCCGTAAAGGCCAGCCACCATTGGCTCATGAAGATGGGGCTGCCCGGAACACCCAGTGCCAACGATAAAAGAATGAACATGCCTGCTACCAAGCGCACGATTTGCCAAGAGGTCATGACCTTGCTCCTTCATATCAAAAACCGAATAACTTAATGATTATTTAACTAATCATCTAATTAGTCAAATGGAGTAACATTCGTTCCATCCAGCAGCATGGATGTGTCGATGTGGCCTCACTGTCTGTTCTTTCCTTTTCCATGAAGAATCTCCCTCCAGAAGCCCTGCAACAAGTAGCCAGTTACTTCCATGTGTTGGCGGAGCCAACGCGTCTGCGCATCCTGAATTTTTTGCGTCAGGAAGAGCACAACGTTGGTGAGTTAGCGCAGTTGTGTGGCTACACCGCCGCTAATATTTCGCGGCATTTGTCATTGATGATGCAGCAGGGGTTGGTCGCCCGTGAGAGTCGGGGCACCTGTGTCTACTACCGCATTGCCGATCCTTCGGTGTATGCCCTGTGCGATTTGGTCTGCGACAGCATCGCCCGCCAGTTTGAGCGTGCCAGCGAAAACCGCCAGGCGCTGCTCAGTCGCACAGCAGCCTGAGTTGCACCCTCCCTACACCGCGCCTTGTGTCAGGTAGGAAACACCAAAGTAAAACGTGTGATGCCGTGGGCAGAACTCACGCTGGTGTGGCCTCCGTGTGCCTCCACGATGGCTTTGGTGATGGCCAAACCCAACCCAGCACCCTCAGAAGTGGGATGTGTGCGTGCGGGGTCAGCGCGGTAAAAACGCTCAAACAGGCGTGGCAACGCGGATGGATCAATGTCTTGACCTGTATTTTCAACAGAGACTTGGGTGCCAGTGGGCAAAGTGACCACGGTCAGCCTGACGTTACCGCCTGCCGGGGTATGGCGCAGCGCATTCGATAGCAGGTTGCTCAGCGCCCGGCGGAACATCAGTCTATCCCCCTCAATGCTGCCATTGCCTTGCAAGGTGAGCTGAATGTCTTTGTCCTCCGCTACGGCCTCGTAAAAGTCCAGCAGAGTCTGCGCTTCATCGGCAGCCATGAAGCGTTCTTTGTGGGGCAGATCCACACCACGCTCTGTCTTAGTGAGCAGCAACATGTCCGACACCATGCGGGCCAGGCGTTGCATTTCTTCGGCGTTGGAGGCCAGTATGTCGCGATACGCTACGTTGTCTCTGGGGGCAGCCAAAGTCACTTGTGTTTGGGTGAGCAAATTGCTGATGGGGGTGCGTAGCTCGTGGGCCAGATCTGAAGAAAACTCCGATAGCCGTCGGAAATCGTCTTGCAGCCGCTCTAGCATCTGGTTGAGGGTCTGGGCCAGATCGGCCATTTCAATGGGCACGGCCTGCACCGGCATACATGCTTGCAGGCGTTGAGCGGTGACTGCTGCTGCGTGGGTTTTGATGGCCCGTAGCGGAGCCAAACCGTAGTAAATAGCCAGCCAACCCAGCAGACCACTTACCAGTATGGCCACCAGCGCATACAACCCCAGTGTTTGCAGCAGGTCATCCAAAAAATGCTGGTGATGGACGGTGTCCATAGCCAAGGTAATCTCTAATTGGGTGATGGGTTGGTACTGCGTCTGGGCTTTGAACTGTTGGGTGCGAAATTGCCTGTGCTGGTGGTGCCACCACCCAAGCAGGGCATGCAGAGATGCTTCTTGTTCGGGAGGCAACAAGCGGTCTGTTGGTGGAAAGCCATCGGTCTGAAACAGTGACTTTCCTTCTGCGCTGACGACACGTACAAACAGCCCATGATGGTGGTTGAGTGTTTCAGACAGGCGCTGGTGTATGTCTTGGGCAGAATGGGCGCTGGTCAGAATATCTTCGATAAGGTGCTGCTTGTCTTGCAGAGAGCTGCGATCGAGTTCAATAAAGTGACGGTCTGCCGCCAGCATAAAGAGCCCGCCTAATCCCAGCACTACGCTGGCAGCAACCAAAGTAAAAAACAAGGTCAGGCGGCCACTCAGAGACAGACGGTGCAGCATTCAAGGCTCTTGTGGCATTTCTAGTACATAGCCCATGCCACGCACGGTTTGGATCAACTTGACGGGCTGCCCATCGTCAATTTTTAGCCGCAATCGACGCATTGCTACTTCGATCACATTGGTGTCGGAATCGAAGTTCATGTCCCACACCTGCGATGCGATCAGCGAACGCGGCAAAATCTCGCCTTGGCGCCGCATCAGCAACTCCAACAAGCCAAATTCTTTGGCCGTCAGATCAATGCGCCGTCCACCTCGGGTGATACGGCGGCGCAGCAAATCGAGTTCCAAATCGGCCACACGCAAGGTGTCGCTGTTCATGCCATTGCCACGTCCGCGCCGCAGTATGGTTCGCACGCGGGCCAACAATTCGGCAAAAGAGAAGGGTTTGACCAGATAGTCGTCAGCCCCCAACTCTAGCCCCTTGACGCGGTCTTCTACCTGATCGCGTGCGGTCAAAAACAGCACAGGCATTTCCAACCCACGCTGTCGCAGCGATGCCAACACCTGCCAGCCGTTCAGTGTGGGCAGCATCACATCCAAAATGACCAGATCGTATTCACCGTGCAGGGCCAAGTGCAGCCCATCGCTGCCGTTTGGTGCCAGATCGGCCACAAACCCAGCCTCATTCAGGCCTTGGCACAGGTATTCACCGGTTTTGGGTTCATCTTCAATAATCAATATTTTCACCGGCCCGCTCCACGTATCGTTGCCTATCAGTCTGCCAGCAAATGGCCCGTCTGCCCGCAAGATGACATGAATGTCATTTTCGGCTCATGTTTTTGACAGAGAGGCGGCGGCAAAATCTTGCCATCCGTGTCAATGCCTTGAGAGGAGCCCACAGTGAGCCCCCCCCCTTCGCCCCTGTTCAAATGCTTGCTTCTGTGGTCTGGTTGGCTGATCGCTGGGGCTGCGCTGGCGGCACCGCCAGAGAAAGGCAGCGCCAATTCAGCACCCATCACATTGCAATACACCTCGGCCATTGCCAGTTATCGGCCATATACGGATCAGGCCGTGCAATCTTGGTACAACGCCAACGACCGCGTAGGCCAGATCGGTGGCTGGCGCGCGTATGCCAAGGAAGCAGCAATGGGGGCTGCTGCGCCAGTCCCTGTCGATCCCCATGCCGGTCATCATGGGGAGGCCCAGCGATGAATTGGTCGAGCACCGCCCACTGGGGAAAATGGGTTTGGGCATTTGTTGCTGTGGGAGGCTTGTCTGGTTGCGCCAGTGTCAGCCTTGAACAAAACCTTGGCCGTATCCAAGCTAATGTGGCAGGGTTGACTGAAGGCCAACTGGTCTTGGCCCAAAGCAGCCAAGAGCATCAACAGTATGCCCAACGGGCCAACCAACTGCTGAGCCGCCCCGTAGGGCAGCAAGAGGCCGTACAGATCGCATTAACCAACAGCCATGCGTTGCAAGCCTTGTTGGCACAGGGATGGGCAGAAGCTGCTGATGCGGCACAAACAGGGCGTATGACCAATCCGCAGTTTACTTTTGAGCGTATGGTGGCTGGCGATGGATTGGAGCTGGGTCGTGCGTTGTCGTTTGGCTTGTGGGATCTTATAACCTTGCCTGCCCGCGCTGGACTTGCAGAACGCCGCATCGAACAGGCGCAGCTGCGTTTATCCATAGAGGTGGTGGATCGTGTGACGCAGGTGCGTCAGGCTTGGGTGAGTGCGGTGGCAGCACAGCAAACGTTGGCTTATGCGCGACAAGTATTCACCAGTGCCGAAGCAGGTGCTGAACTGGCACGGCGTATGCAGTCGGTGGGTAACTTCAATCGCCTCAGTCGTGCGCGTGAACAGTCTTTTTATGCCGAGGCTGCCACCCGACTGGCCACAGCCCAGCACCAAGCCATTGCCCGCAAAGAGGAGCTGGTGCGTTTGCTAGGGCTGGATGAGTCGCAGGCCCAGCAGCTCAAACTGCCCGAGCGTTTGCCCGATCTGCCCCCTGCTGTGCTGGCGCCCGATGTTGTGGGTGCACAGGCCACGCAAGGGCGGCTGGACATCCGACTGGCCCAAAACGCACTGACCAGTGCAGGCAAGGCACAAGGCTTGAACATTGTCACCAGTTTCACAGACATTGAACTGACCGCCCGGCGCAACACCACATTTGACGACATGGCTGGAGGGCATGCCCATCCGCGTGGATGGGAGGTGGCAGTGCGGCTGCCAATTTTTGATGGAGGCGGTATGCAGCGAGATGCTTGGAACGCACAGACCCTGGCAGCAGCCCATCGGCTAGAGGCCACGGTGCGCGCCGCAGGCTCTACCCTGCGTGAGAGCTATTCGGCCTACCGCACGGCCTACGATGTGGCAAAGCACTATCGGGACGAGGTGGTGCCCTTGCGCCGAGTGATCTCCGAAGAAAACCAGTTGCGTTACAACGGCATGTTGATAGGTGTCTTTGAGTTGTTGGCAGACGCCCGCGATCAGGTGGGCACAGTCATGGCTGCTATTGATGCACAGCAGCAATTTTGGCAGGCCGATGCTGCCTTGCAGGCCTCTTTGTTGGGGCGTCCCACGATGACTTCTTTGTCGGTAACGTCCCTTGTGCCCAGCAGTGGTGGCGCTGGGCATTGAATACAAGAGGAACACCATGACATCCAGACGAGACTTTTTCCAATGGGCTGGTATCGCCGGTGGTGCGGTGGCAGCCAGTACCGTCAGCCGTGTGGCACTCGCCGCTTTGCCCGAGCCGGTGTTGCAAACCCATCCCCACACCATGCCTCCACTGTTGCCCAGCACAGGACGCTCTTACAACCCGGTGGTTACACTCAATGGTTGGACGCTTCCTTGGCGCATGAACAACGGCATCAAGGAGTTTCATTTGGTGGCCGAACCCGTGGTGCGTGAGATGGCCCCCGGTTTCAAGGCCCATTTGTGGGGTTACAACGGCCAAAGCCCCGGCCCCACCATCGAAGTGGTGGAAGGCGACCGCGTGCGCATTTTTGTCACGAATAAACTGCCGGAACACACCAGTGTTCATTGGCATGGCCAGCGTCTGCCCAATGGTATGGATGGCGTGGCCGGTTTGACCCAGCCAGCCATCCAGCCAGGCAAAACCTTTGTATACGAGTTTGTGGCACGCCGTCCGGGCACCTTCATGTACCACCCGCATGCAGATGAAATGACACAAATGGCAATGGGCATGATGGGTTTTTGGGTCACACACCCCAAAGGCAAGCACCCCCTGATTGACGAGGTGCAGCGCGACTTCTGTTTCTTGCTCAATGCCTACGACATTGACCCCGGCAGCTACACCCCCAAGACGATGACGATGCTGGATTTCAACTTGTGGGGTTGGAACAGTCGCATCTTTCCTGGCATTGATTCCCTGAATGTTCGCTTGAACGATAAGGTGCGCATTCGCATAGGCAATTTGACAATGACAAATCACCCGATCCACCTGCATGGACATGAGTTTCTCATCACGGGCACCGATGGCGGCCCCACACCCAAAAGCACCCGCTGGCATGAAGTCACCACCGATATCGCTGTCGGACAAATGCGACAACTCGAATTTTTAGCTGATGAGGAAGGCGACTGGGCATTCCACTGTCACAAAAGCCACCACACCATGAATGCTATGGGCCATAACGTGCCCAACTTGATTGGTGTTGATCACCGTGGGATTGCCAAGAAGATCAATGCCTTGATTCCAGACTATATGGTGATGGGCGAGCGCGGCATGGCCGACATGACTGAAATGGAGATGCCCATCCCAGACAACACCATCCCGATGATGACTGGGGATGGCCCATTCGGATCGGTAGAAATGGGCGGTATGTTCAGTGTGTTGAAGGTGCGTCGTGACCAAAAGCCGGGCGACTACAGCAACCCAGGCTGGTTCAAGCACCCCCAAGGCACGATGGCCCACGAATACACCGGCCCACTTGCCGAGCCAGCACGGTTCAAGGCCGAGGGGGGGCAATCGATGCCGCGCCACCAAAAGCCTGTTACCCCGACCGAAGTTAAGGTACGTAAGCCCAGTGCCAGTGGTGGTCATGACCACCACTGACCCAGCCCATCTCATTCTAGGAACAGTGGCAATGATCCATACAAGCCGTGTACTTCATGGTGTGACAGTTGCGGTGGCGCTGGCGCTGTCCGGCACCGCCTTTGCCAGCGCAAGCCATGCAGGTGGCCACGGGCATCACAGCGACGAGACCGCGATCGGCAAGCCTGGCATAACCAGCCAAGCGCGTCAGACCATCACCATCGAGATGGCCGACAACATGCGCTACACACCTGCCAATATCCGCGTCAAGCAGGGTGAGACTGTGCGCTTTATCGTCAAGAACAAAGGACAAGTCAAACATGAACTGAGTTTGGGCACTCAGCGCGAATTGCTCGAACACTTGGAACAGATGAAAAAGTTTCCTGATATGGAACACGACGAGCCTAGCAAAATTACCCTGGCCCCCGGTGAGCAAGGGGAAATCGTCTGGCAATTCACCCAAGCCGGTATCGTGAACTTTGCTTGCCTGATGCTAGGACACTATGAGTCCGGAATGAGGGGGCAGGTCAAGGTCAGCAAACAATAGTCGGCACCCGGCAAGCACAGGATGCAGACGTCATTGCGCTCAACACATACCCATGAGAATCACTATGCACATTGTCCAAACTATCACCACTGTCTCTGCCCTGACCATAGGCATGGCCCTGCCATTGAGCAGCATGGCACAAACCACGGCCACTATGGATCACCACAGCCAGATGGAAATGCCACAGACCACTGCAGCCATGACCGAAGGCGAGGTCAAGAAGGTGGATATGGATGCGGGGAAAATCACGATCAAGCATGGGCCAATTCAGCATCTGGACATGCCCAGCATGACAATGGTCTTTACGGCCCAAGACAAAAGCCTACTTGCCCATGTCAAGCCTGGGGATAAGGTGTTGTTTATGGCGGCGCACCAGGGCGGAAAGATGGTCGTTACCGCCATGACGCCTGTTCGCTAGCGATGGCTCACCGCGTTTCATGTTTTTCTAAAAGTTGTGCCGCCGGGTTCAGTACGCTGGTCTGCGCCCGAAAATAGCCCAGCACCGTGGCCACACTTTGGTGGCCTGTCATTGCCATCGTATCGGCCAAGGGTACGTTTTGGCGTCCAGCCTCTGTGACAAAGCCCGAGCGCAAGGAGTGCGCCGAAAAATCCCCCTCCACACCTGCCAGTGCGCAACGTGTTCGCACAATGTCACGCACCGCTGCGGCTGACAATGCTCCCCCTAGGTGCCCGCCCTTGAGCACCCGCCGAAAAATAGCTCCTGTGGTGATGCCACTGGCATCCAACCAAGATTGCAGCGCCTGCCCTGCCACCCCCAAGAGTGGTTTGTGGTTTTCTGGTCGGTCTTGCCCGCTTTGGTTGGTTTTGGAGTGGTACAGGGTGTAGACGAATTCGCTGGGTCCCAGTCGCCGCAGATGGTGCATTTCGGCCTCTGCTACTTCTGAACGCCTGCGCCCGCCACTGGCCCAGGCAAACAACAGCAGCGCCCGGTCGCGCCGCCCACGCAAGGAATCGTCGCAGGTGGCTAGCAGTGCCTGGAGGGTGTCTTTGGTCAAGGCCGCCTTTTTTTGTGCCAGGGCACCACGCCGAGCATAGGCTTTGCGCGTGCGCGACAGCAAATCGCGCACCTGCACGTCCATGCACGGGTTGGCTAGTCCGCGCAATTGGTGGGCCTTGGACATGACCGCCACACGATGTGCCAAGGTGGCGTAGGCCATCGGGCCACTTTTGCCTTTGTACCCCTCTTGTTGCAATCGTTCGGCAATGGCTGCGGGCAATTCGGCAGCCAAGCCCTTGGCCGTCATGCGCTGAGCGTGATCGACGATGAACTGAAAGATGCAAGCCACAGGCAGCGGCAATTGGATACGGCTGCCATAACGCAAACCGTACCACGCAGCCCAGTAACGCATGGCGGCCCGATAGCTGGCCACAGTGTTTTGCGATTCGCCTTCCTGCATCAGGGCATCTATGGCGTTCTGCGTCAGATCGCTCAAGGTGCTGGGCTGCAAAGGGCTCGCCGTATCGACCAAAGGCATGTTGTTTGGTGTTTCCATTGCTTTATTGTTATATAAATAACATTGTATGTATGATATATTACAAATATTAAAAATAGATCACGATAACCATTTCTTATCGTGGGCTATTTTCCACCAAAGCCCTGATTCTGATGAATACTCCCTTCCCTACGCCCCGAGGCATCCAGTACGAAGATGTAGCCCAAGCAGCTGATGCCTTGTTGCATGAAGGCTTGCGGCCAACCATTGAGCGCATACGCCAGCGCATAGGCCGGGGTTCGCCCAACACCGTGAGTCCGATGCTGGAGCGTTGGTTTGGTGCATTGGGGCAGCGGCTTCAGGGGGGAGAGGCACCGCAGGAGCAGATGCATGGCTTGCCACCTGCCTTATGGCAGGCATCACAAGATTGGTGGCAGCAAGCCCGCCACGAGGCGGAGCAGTTGGCCGCTGCTGCCTACCGTGCTGACCGGGATGCCTTGCTTGCACAGTCCCAACAACTGGAACAAGACCGGGCGCAATTGAATGCCCGCGAAATCGCCTTGGGTGAGCGTTTGCAGGCGATGGAGGAGTCGCTACAACTTTGCACCCAGCAGTTGCAAGAAAGCAATGAGCGTTGGAAAGCCAGCCAGCGCAGTTTGGCCCAGCGGGAAACCGAGATCACGGCCCAGCATGGGCTGCTAGAGAAACTGACGGCCCAACATGCTGCATTGCAGTTGCGTATAGAAGCAGTTCAAGCGCAGGCCGATGCCGAACGCCAAGCCATGGAGGAGCGTCACCACAACCATGAGCGTCGCTGGATGGCGGAAGTGGATCGGGCGCGACAACACACCAAACAAGTAGTGCAGCAACTCCAGGAGCAAGAGCGCCACAGTGCGGGTTTGCAGACGCGGTTGGAGCAACAACTGGCAGCCCAACAACAACAGGATCAGCAGCAGCAAGCACAGGTGGCGGCATTGCGGCAGGAGTTGGCCAATGCCCAAGGGCAGGCAACGCAGGCAGCCTTGTTGTTGGCGCAACGGCAAAGCCAGCCGGAGTTGACTGCTACGGGCCGGAGCTTGTCCGCCCCCTCGCGTGTGCTGCGCCCGGTGCGGCGCAGCCTAGGCAAAGGCCGTATGCCCCTTCAGCATAAGACGCTGAAATAATCAGCCATGTCCAAACGTTGGGTGCGCGTTTGGTTGATGCGGTGCTGCGTGTCTTCCTGGCCCATCGCCAAGCCACACACCGCGATTTGATCGTCTGCCAACCCCAAACATTCTTTGATCAGTTGGGGGTAGCTCGCAAGTGCCCCAATAGCACAGGTTGCCAGCCCTTGGGCCTGTGCTGCCAGCATCACACTGTGCAGGCACATACCCAAATCCATAAAACCACCGCTGCCAAAGTCCCGGTGTATGGTGACTACCAGTGCGACCGGCGCATCGAAAAAACGGTAGTTCTGCTCAAATTGGGCTGCTCTGGCTTGGGTATCGCCCCGCTCCACACCCAAAGCACCATACAGTGCTTGGGCGGCACTCACTTGGCGTTTGCGCAAATGCATGGGCATGGGTTGGGGAAAATAGTCGTATTCCTCCTGCTCACGCACCCCGGCGCGAAAGGCCGCACACAAGGCGTGCGATAAATGCGCTCGTCTCTCGCCTTGCAAGTACCAAAAATGCCCTGGCTGCAAATTGGCACCACTCGGGGCCCATCGGGCCGTGGTCATGATGTGTTGCACAGTGGCTAAGGGAATAGGGTTGGGCAGAAAAGCGCGCACAGAATGGCGGTCACGCACCAAACGCTCGTAGGTATTCATAAAACGTGTCTCTGCATAGAGGATCACCAAGGGGCTAACAGGGTTGCTGTGCCTAACCCGCCTGCTCCAGCCACACAGGCTATGGCCCGAGCCTGCGGGTGGGCGTGTTTGATTTGGCTAAGCGCCCGAACCAAAGCAATAGCGCCTGAGGCACCAATGGGATGCCCTCTGGCCAGCCCGCCACCTTGTCGATTGATGCATCTGGTAGAGATGCCTAACGCATCGCACAAGGCCAATCCTTGTCCGGCAAAGGCATCATGCAACTCAAAAGCACTTAGCTGCTTAGGATGAAGGCGGTGGCGTTGGAGCAAGCTCTTGACCGGGCCAATCACGCTCAGCATGGGCGCTTCGGGGGAGCTGCCTTGGCTCAAAGAATCTAACCACCGAGCCTGTGGCTGTAAATTCCATCGTTCACATGCTTGTGGTGTGGCTAGCACGACAAAAGCGGCACCGTCGGCTTTGGGTGAAATGCCGACCACTGACAGGCTACAGTCCAAACCCGTGTCGTGTAGGCGGTGCTGGATGGCGGGCATACGGGCCACACGTTGCGCCAGCATCAAGCGGGGATAAGTGTCGTTTGCCAGCCCTGCCACGGGCACTATTTCCATAGCTATCCTCTGTGCTGCTTGCATGGCGTGTTGGTGGCTTTGTATGGCGTAGGCATCTTGTTGTTGGCGGCTGATTCCTAGGTGCTGGGCCGTGTCGGCAGCTGCTTCGAGCATGTCTGGATCACGAAAGGGGGGCGGTGCAAATGCAGGCTGCTCATATCTTTGGGCGATCTCGCCTGGTTGCACAGGCCGGTGCATACGTATGGGGGCACGGCTCCAGGCCTCCACACCGCCTGCAATCACCACTTGCGCCTGCCCCAAGGCCAGCAAGCCACAGGCTTGGGTGATGGCATCGAGTCCTGAACAGCATTGGGTGTCGATCGTCATCGCTGGACAGGCTGTGGACAAGCCTGCTGCCAGTGCCACCATGCGTGCTGGGTTGCCGTTGGCCCCCAAGGCGTTCCCCAACACCAGCGCATCAACGGCACTGACCGGAAGCTGGATTTGCGCGAGCAAATGCTGTATCACAGGAGCGGCCAATTCATGAATTGCCAGTTTGGACAAAGCCCCGCCCACTGGAGCGACAGCACTGCGCGCCCCCCCAAGGATGGGCCAGCCGCCACCCGTCAATGCCATGGTGTGATGCCCTCTTGTGTCCAAGAGTCAGGGCTTCCTACTAAGGATGCCAGCGTTTGTGCAATGGCTGCATGGTCGGTTTTGCCATTGCGGGTCAGGGGCCAAGGGCCGTGCCACAGCCACCACCGCCGTGGCGTTTTATACGGTTCTAGGGCATGGCGACACAGATGCGTGAGGGCTGTCTTAGGAACGGGGTGGGCACCTTCCTTGAGTTGCACCACAGCATGGATACGGTAACCACGCAGCCTGTCTGGCAGACCCAGAACACTGGCATGACCCACCTCGCCGTGGGTGAGCAAGCAAGACTCCACTTCTTCTGGGAAAAAGTTCTTGCCCTGCGTCACGAGCATCCGGTTCTCACGACCACACAAATACAACTGCCCTTGTGCATCGAGCCAACCCATATCCCTTACCGACAACCAATCGTGATGGCGTATGGCGGCAGTAGGGTCTTGGGTATGCACGTAATCCATAAACAGCATAGGACTGCGCACCCAAATGCGCCCTGCTGTGCCCGTTGCGCAGGGTGTGCCTACCGGCCAATCTCCAATACGCAGCTCTACATTGCTAAAGGGTTGCCCCACCACCTGCGAGTCATTGGCACCATCGGCCTCTCGCCAAGCAACGTAACTGGTTTCTGATGCCCCATAAAATTCGATCAAACGGGCGTTAGGAAAAAGTGTGTGCAAACGCGGGGTCTGTTCACGCATCCAGCGGGCACCACTGATCAGAATCAAGGTGGTAGAGGCGATGGGGGGGTGTCCTTGGCGTTGTGCGGTATCGAGCATGAGCAGCAGTTGGCTAGGCACCGCCAGCAACACACAAGCCTGCCCTTGGGCCAAGCTCGCCAGCGTTGCCGATGCAGAAAATCGCTCTTGGACGACGGCGCCTGCACCAGTCCATAGTCCCATCATGGCGCCAAACAAAAACAACGAATGCGACAAGCGACCCGGAGCCGCTACTGGGCCTGTGGCACAGGCACCAAAATCTGTCACGCTGGCCCGAAAACTTTCTGTCCAAGACAAATGGTTTCTGCGAAAGCCCTTGGGTTGGCCCGTGCTGCCCGAGGTAAACCCAATATAACAAGGGGCCAACGCGGGGGGGATGGCCGCCGCTGCCCGTAGATGTGCTGGCTGGGGTAGCCCGGCAATGCTGGCGGCCACCTCGGCCAAGATATGCGAGGGCCACGCAGGATCACCAAGGGCGGCACATCGGCCCGAGGCGATCACGGCCAAGAATTCAATCAAGGTGTCGAGCACACCCATCGTGGTAGGCAACAGCACTGTCTCTGGCAGATTTTGGCTGTCTATTGCTGCCCTCCTAGAATGAACCCGCTGATGCAGTTGGGCAAAACTCAGCGCCGTGTGTTCATTGCGCAACGCCACCACTTCTGGGCGTTGGCGCGCCCACCAATCCAGGGGGCCATGCAATGTAGAGAAGGATTCGTGTGGGTGCCCAGACATGGCTCTCAAGGTTGGCCCCCCAAGCGCCAGTCGGGCATGGCTTTGGACACGGTGTGCACAATCAGGCCACACAGCACGCATTTGACCAAGTCACCGGGGACAAATGCCAAATCTACCCACATGGCTTTCATGACATCCATCTGGGCGACGAGCACCAAGCCCGCAATTCCCATGAGATGCAGGACAAAAACTCCACCTACCGCAGCAGCGACAAAAGCACTGACGCCCGCTTGCCGGGGGGTGACGCATGGCAACCACCGCATGACCAACCCCGTGACCAATGCGGCCACAGGGTAACCCAGCAAATAACCGGCAGATGGTGCCATGAACACACCAATCCCCCCCCGCCCCCCTGCCAGCAGGGGCAGCCCCACCGCCACAGCCAACAGAAACAGTGCCACAGACTGAAAGCCCCGGCGGGCACCCAGTAAACAGCCCGCCAGCATGGTGGCTAAAGATTGCAGGGTAATGGGTACGCCAAAGGGCAGATCGATTTTGGGGATCAAGCCCATCACGGCCATCAAGGCAGCAAACAAAGCAATTAGAGTAAAAGAATAAGACTCATTTCGATCAAAGGTGTAGTTCATATTGTTTTTCCAAGTTCAGATCACACAATTTAGGGGCCGAGACGGAGAAAAAGCGCGTCGGCCACACGCCGAGAAGTCTGGAGCAGTTGCACAATCAACGGCGCCAGCAGGTGCCGTCCGCCAGATTGGCCTGTGCGCAAGCGGTAGGTTTGATCAAGCTTGTGCCATTGAACAAAAAAGTGCTCGGCAAAACGAAGCATCAGCGCCAGTTGCAAAGAAATCCGTTCTGGGTGCAGCCCCAGCCATTGGGCAGGGCGTAGCACCTGTTCCAGAACATCGATCAAATCACTGCTGCGGGTGGTCACGGTCAGGGCCATGCCAAGACAAGCGGCGCAAGCCAAGCGCAACGCACTGGTCACCCCAACTTCCCATTGGCCCCAGAGAGCGTGGAACCCTGCAATCAGCAGTGCAGCCAGCCCCAACGATGTCAACAAACCCCGCATGGCACGCATGGCCTGCCCGAGGCTGCACAGCAATCCCATGCAGAACAAAGCCGTAATAACCAGCGGCCCGAGTCCATCTACCCAAAAGATCCCAGAGCCTATGCAGGCGATGCACCAGAGTTTGATACCTGCCGACCAGTGGTGCAGCCAAGTGATGTGCTGGCTGTATAAGCTGCCCATATCAAGTGCTCCTTGGGCTGCTCACGCCCCATGCAGGCGCTTGTGCCTGCACGGCAGACTCGTATGCACGGCATACCTCGTCTCCCGGCCCATCCGCGCAGATACGTCCAGCGTCCAACCAAATCACCCGCTCAAAACCACGCACATGGTCTAACGCATGGGTGGACACAATCACTTGCTGCGCACAGGTGTCGATGGCGTGGGCCAACGCGATTTGGCCCGGCAAGTCCAGGCTGGCAAAAGGCTCGTCCAGTAACAAAACCTGTGGTTGGGCCAGCAACATGGCGAGCCAGCACACCCATTGCCGTTGGCCTTGGCTCAAACTGCCAATGGAGCGCGAAGCCCAGTGCTGCAACCCATAGGTTTCCAGAAAAGCATGGCTACTTTGACGTGCAGCCTTACGACCCAGACCCGACAAAGTTTGCAAGCTCAGCGCCAGCTCTTCTTCTACCGTTGGGAAAATAATTTGATCTTCAGGGTTCTGGAACATCATGCCTATCAACCGGGCGCGAGGCATCGTGGGCTTGTGGGCGTAAATGTCTTGCCCTTGCACCAGCACCTGCCCTGCATGTGGCGTTTCTAGCCCACACAGCAGCCGCAACAGACTGGTTTTGCCAGCACCGTTGTGCCCAATCAGGCCAATCCGATGCTCCTGCAGGTTGACATCCAAACCTTGAAACACCGTGCGGCCACCACGGGTCAGGCTGACAGCCTTGATGGCACAGCCCATGCAATCGTCTGTGACTAGCATGCTGCACTCAGGCCTGTACCGTGGTTTTGCAGGGCACCAGCCCGAGTTTGGACAACAGGGCGGCATCGGCCTCCACATCTGGGTTGCCCGTCACCAGCAATTTGTCGCCATAAAAAATAGAGTTGGCACCAGCCAAAAAACACAGGGCTTGCACTGCGTCTCCCAGTTGTTTTCTGCCAGCCGACAGACGTATGCGGGCTTGGGGCATCGTGATGCGACAGACCGCCACCACACGCACAAAATCGAAAGGGTCTATAGGATCACTCTCTGCGAGAGGGGTGCCTGGCACCCGCACCAGACTGTTGATTGGCACGGATTCGGGGTATGGTCGTAGGTTAGCCAGTTGTGCAATCAGCCCCGCCCGATGCACGGGCATCTCTCCCATGCCCACAATACCACCACAACAGACACGGATGCCTGCTTCGCGCACCGCAGACAAAGTGTTCAGCCGGTCTTGGTACGCACGGGTGGAGACCACCTCTTGGTAATACTCGGGGGCAGTATCCAGATTGTGGTTGTAGTAGTCCAAGCCCGCTGCTTTCAAGGCTTGTGCTTGGTGTGCCTCCAGCATGCCCAAGGTAGCACAGGCTTGCATACCGAGGCTCTTGACGGTGCGGATGAGCACTGCCATTTTCTCAATGTCTCGGTCTTTGGGCGCACGCCAAGCGGCACCCATGCAAAAGCGTGTTGCCCCTGCCTCCCGTGCGGCCAGTGCCGCCTGATGCACTTCTTCTGGGGCCATGAGTTTGTCAGCCTGCACCTCGGTATCGAATGCAGCAGACTGCGGGCAATAACCGCAGTTTTCTGGGCAGCCCCCAGTCTTCACAGATAACAAGGTGGCCAGCTCCACTTCCCCCGCCGGCCAATGGGCATGGTGTACCTGCTGCGCTTGCCACAGCAATGCATGAAATGGCAGCTCTAGCAGGGCTTGGATTTGCTCCAGTGTCCATGCCATTTCGTGTTTGCCTCCTACTGTCGGATCGCTAGGGCGATGGATATGCACTGGGCATACCTGTGGCGCTGGTACCTGCTGCGTCATGGAAATTCACCTTGAAACCGGCAGTCACATCTGCCGTGGGGCGCGATTCTATGCAGCATTTTTCAGATATGAAAAGGCCAAAGCGCAAAATAAACAGATAAAAAGAGATGGCTACAAATGAGTGCAAATTCGGCAAAAAATAACAGGAGATGGCTGTTTTTATGCTGGATTGCATGTGGGTAAGCAACACTCCAAAAGGGTTGCAACGAACATGCCGCCATTTGTCGCTAAATCACCCTTATCTCCCAATCTTGTGCTGTGAGAAGCCAGAAGATAGGCGCATTTACCCTCTGGTATGGGCCAGCAGTTGCTGCACCAAGGGGTGTTGCCGCCCCCGGCGGCCATAAATGGCGTGGATTTCTTCATGGATGTCTTCACAACGGCCCAATAGCAGCAAACCGGGCATCAGGCCAACATCATCAGCACCAAAACGGCTGACAGGAAAAACACCCAAGCCGCGTGCTGCAAATACTGTCATGAGGGCGCTGTCTTCAAATTCCCCAACCACCTGGGGCCGCAGGCCTTGCTCCTCAAACCAGCGATCCAAGCTGCTGCGTAGCACCGAATGGGCAGTGGGCAAGAGCACCGGCACCTGCTCCAACAGGGCCGGAAATTGGGTGGTGTCGCAGGTTTGCACCAAGCTGGCAGGGCCATACCAATCCACGGGGGATGACACCAGGCGCTCACTGCTCAAGCGCAGGTTGGGGTTGGGGGGGGCTGCCTGTCCGGCCAATACCACATCAAGGTGGTGCTGGGCCAATTCACTTTGCAACTGTTCAAACTCGCCCTCATGGCACAACAGCCGCAACGCACCTGTGCGCAGCACGGGCCATAGCAGGGCATGGGCTGCCAGTTTAGAAATCCCATCGGACAGCCCCACAGCCAGCCTAATCGTGGAGCCGGAGCTGGTTTGGCGCACCTCGTCTTCTAGCCGCTGACCAATCTGAAAAATTTCTTCTGCCCGAGCAAAGACGGCCTTGCCCGCCTCTGTCAAGGCCACGCCACGACCCGCAGGTTTTAACAGTTGCTGCCCCAGCGATTTTTCCAATTCACGCACTTGCACGCTGATGGTTTGGATAGCCATATCCAGCCGTTCGGCAGCACGGGCAAATCCCCCTTCCTTGGCAACGATCCAGAAGTAATGCAGATGGCGATAGTTGAGCATAAGACACTTCGTTTTTTACGAACTAAAAATAAACTTATATCTGATTTATTAGAAATAAGAACACCTGAATAATCCGCCAGCGTTAGGTTTTTTCTCTCTTCAACCCAAAAGTTCAACAAGGAACAACACAATGGAAACCATCGGTACTTGGTGGATGTGGGCGGGGTTCTTCACCATCGTCCTTGTGATGCTGGCCATCGACCTGTTTGTGGTCGGTGGTGGCAAACAGCACCGCGTCTCTTTTAAAGAGGCGGCAACTTGGTCTGGCATCTGGGTGAGCGTCTCCATGCTCTTTGCCGCACTTTTGTGGTGGTACCTTGACAGCACCGCAGGGCGCGAGATTGCCAACGAGAAGGCACTGGCGTTTGTGACCGGCTACCTGATAGAAAAATCACTGGCAGTCGATAACGTCTTTGTCTGGCTGATGCTGTTTAGCTTCTTTGCTATCCCGCTGGAATTGCAAAAGCGGGTGCTGGTCTTGGGTGTACTCGGGGCCATCGTCTTGCGCACGATCATGATCTTTGCCGGTGTTTGGCTGATCACGCAATTCCATTGGTTGCTCTATGTGTTTGGCGCTTTTCTGCTGGTCACAGGCATCAAGATGTGGTGGTTTGCGGACAAGGAGCCCGACTTGGCTAGCAACCCCGTCATCCGCTGGATTCGTCGGCACATGAAGGTGACGGACGAGCTGCACGGCGAGCGATTCTTTGTTCAGAAGCAAGTCTGTGGCCCGCATGGTGATGTGCGCTGGGTACGTTATGTCACGCCGTTGTTTTTGGTGCTGGTGCTGGTGGAGATCAGTGACATCATCTTTGCGGTGGACTCCATTCCCGCCATTTTCGCCATCACGACCGACCCGTTTATCGTGTTGACCTCCAATGTGTTTGCCATCTTGGGTTTGCGCGCCATGTATTTCTTGCTGGCTGACATGGCAGATCGCTTCTCGTTGCTCAAGTACGGGTTGGCCATGGTGCTGATGTTCATTGGTGTGAAGATGATGCTGATGGATCTGTACAAGATTCCAGTCGGTGTGTCGCTGGGCGTGGTGGCAGCCATCATCGGTACATCGGTGGTACTGTCACTGAAAAAGGATGCCCATTCCTCCCATTGAGGTCTGTGGTGTGCGGGGGAGCGTATTTCGCTTCCCCGTGATGTGTAAATATATGTACCATCCTCTACAAGCACCCTGTTGAGGAGCCAGTACATGACTTTGGAGACACCCCTTTCTGCTGCTGAATTGCGTCGCTTGGGGTTGGCCATTTTGACCGACCGCATCGAGATGGCAGCGTTTATCAAAGACAGCCACGGCCGCTATGTCTGGATGAACCCTTATGGTTTGCGGTTGTTTGAAACCAGCCTTGACGCGTTGGTAGGGCGTTCACTGTCGGACTTTATTGGCACCGCACAAGCAGAAGCCATGACGGTGGCTGAACAACAGGTGTTGCGTTTAGGAAAACCCGATCAGCGGGTGGAGCACATGGTGCTGCGGGCATCCGATGAGCGGCGCAGTTTTCGTACGGTGCGTATTCCCATACAGCATGCGCAAAGAGTGGTGGGGTTGTGTGGTTATTCGCAAGAGATCACTGGTCACCTGGCCGATGCGGCCAGCTTGTTGGACAGTAAAAGTTTGCTCGACAACATCCTGAACCACCTACCGGCCCTGATCTATATTAAAGACTGGCATGGGGCTTATCTCTATGCCAACCAAATGACACTCCAAGACTTGGGGCATTCGCTGGGTGAAGTCATTGGCAAAACCGATTTTGATCTGGTGGATGTGGCCAGTGCCCAAAGGTTTAGGGCTATGGATGAGGAAGTGCTCACGAGCCGCCAGAGCCTAGAGCGCGAAGAGACCTTGCGCACCAACAATGGCTTGCACAAGCATTACCTGTCGTTCAAGTTGCCCTTAGAGTTGGATGAAAAGAAACCTTTGTTGTTGGGATTTTCGACAGAAATCACCAACATCAAGCGCACCCAAGAAGCATTGGCGCAATCTGAGGCCAGATTCAGGGCTTTGTTTGAAGCCAGCAGTGAAGCCGTTATTTTGATGACGCCCGAACGCTTCATCGATTGCAATCCTGCGGCTTTGCGTCTCTTTGGGCTGCCCGGCAAAGAAGAGTTTTTGGGTTTTACACCAGCCGATTTGGCCCCAGAGAAGCAGGCCTGTGGCACCCCTTCACAAGAGCGGGCCATGCAAATCATTGCCGAAACCGTTGCGCAGCGCAGCTATCGCACGGAAATCATCATTCAACGTTGGGATACGGCGGAACAGATTCCGGTAGAGATTGTGGCGACTGCTTTGGACATTGACCATGAACTGCTGTTGATGGTGACATTGCGGGATTTTTCTGAACACCGCAAGCAGATCGCACTAATAGAACGCATGGCGCTATACGACCCGCTGACCGATTTACCCAACCGCAAACTGTTAAAAGACCGAATGCAGGTAGCCATTGCTGCCTTGCAACGTCAGCACCGCCATGCTGCCTTGATGTTTCTGGATTTAGACAATTTCAAACCACTGAACGACCGTTATGGGCATCAAGCGGGTGATCTGTTGCTGCGGGAGGTGGGCAGTCGGCTCAAGCGCCATTTGCGTGCTGAAGACACGGTGGCCCGTCAAGGGGGAGACGAATTCATTGTGCTGCTGGTAGATTTGGATGAATCACGGTTGCGAGCAGAACTGCATGCACTCAAGGTGGCTGAGAAACTGCGCCATGAATTGCAATATCCCTACTCCATCGAATTGCAGCCGGGGCGGGTGGTAGAACACCATTGCAGTTGTAGCGTGGGCGTGACGGTGTTTGGCCCTGGAGAAACCAGCATCGATGATGTGCTGCAACGTGCAGACCATGCCATGTATCGGGCAAAAGCCAAAGGACGCAACTGCGTTCGCCTGAGCTTGCCATCGTTTCGCTCCTGAGATGGGGGCACAATTGCTAACTATGCGAGTTCTACATACCATGCTGCGCGTTGGTGATCTTCAACGCTCCATCGACTTCTACACCCAAGTATTGGGCATGCAATTGTTGCGTACCTCCGAGAACCCCGAATACCAGTATTCACTGGCTTTTCTGGGCTTTGAAGGCGGCAACCCTGCGCAAGCCGAGATTGAACTGACCTATAACTGGGGCACCGACCATTACGACCACGGCAATGCCTATGGTCATATAGCCATCGGTGTGTCTGACGCCTATGCCGCTTGCGAAAAAATCCGGGCTGCCGGTGGCAATGTCACCCGTGAAGCTGGCCCCGTGAAGGGAGGCAGTACGGTGATCGCCTTCGTTACCGACCCTGATGGCTATAAGATTGAATTGATCCAACGGGCAGATGTGGCCGCTGGTGTGGGTTTGCGTTGATTATTGCTTGGGGATATTGCCATGACCAGCCCTTCCTCAGCGATTGCCAGCTTGCGCAAAAGCTACGAACGTGCCGAACTCAACGAAGAGGCCTCCCATGCCAATCCGCTCGACCAGTTTGCCCATTGGTTGCAAGAGGCCATCCAAGGAGAACTGCCCGAACCCAATGCCATGACGGTGGCCACAGTGGGTAGTGATTTGCGCCCTAGCACCAGGGTGGTGTTGATCAAGGGCTACGACGAGCGCGGTATCGTCTGGTACACCAACTATGACAGCCGCAAAGGCCGAGAGCTGGCGGGCAACCCCTATGCGGCACTGCAATTCCATTGGGTGGAACTGGAGCGTGTAGTGCGTATTGAAGGGGTGATGGAAAAAGTCAGTCCGGCTGAGAGCGACGAGTATTTTCACAGTCGCCCGTTGGATTCACGCATTGGTGCCTGGGCCAGCCCACAAAGCCAGGTTATTGCCGGGCGCAGTGTATTGGTGGCCAATGCTGCCAAGCACGCCGCTCAATTTCTATTGCAGCCGCCCCGCCCTCCCCACTGGGGTGGCTACCGGCTTCGGCCTGAGCAATGGGAATTTTGGCAAGGCCGTAAGAGCCGGTTGCACGATCGTCTGCGCTACCGCCAAGATCAGGGCATGTGGTTGCGTGAGCGTTTGGCCCCTTAAAACTTACTTTTCCTCAAGGGATGTCGTATGGAAGTCATTCAGGAACAATCGGGAGACAAATGCTGTCTGCATCTGCGTGGTGACTGCAATATCTACCACGCAGCCGAGTTGCGAACCGTGTTGATGGAAGCCTTACGCACCCCGGTCTCATTCGATGTCGATCTATCGGGTGTGACCGAAATAGATACTGCTGGCATACAGGTATTGATGGCCGCCAAAAACCATGCGCGTGCGCATGGGGTGGAATTGCGCTTACTGGGCCACAGCCCGCCCGTGCTGGAGTTGATCGAAATCTACGATCTGGCCGCTTGGCTGGGTGATCCCTTGATCGTTGCGGCAGCGCCTAACCACCCGGCATAAAGGCAAGTCATGGATTTGAACGACGCACTGCAAACCTTTTTTGATGAGAGCCGTGGCCTGCTGACCGATATGGAAGCGGCATTGATTTATCTGGAGCAAACCCCCAATGATCCAGAAGCGATCAATGCGGTTTTTCGTGCTGCCCATACCATCAAAGGGGCGGCAGGCCTGTTTGGCCTTGATGACATCGTGCTCTTCACACACCATCTAGAAACTTTGTTGGTGCTGGTGCGCGAAGGGTCGCTGGATTTGAACAGCGACCTGATCGGCCTGTTGTTGCAAAGTGGTGACCATGTAGGGCATTTGCTCGATGCGATGGAAGCGGGCGGTTTACGCAACGACTCCTTGATTCATAAAGAGCAGCAGTTGTTGGCACAGTTGCAACAGGCCTCTGGCAGCGTGGGCGGAGCGGTGCAGGTAGCCTCTTTACCCAAAGTGGATTTCAGCAACCCTGAAAGCCTGAATAGCGATGAGTTATGGCATCTGTCTTTGCGGTTTTCTGCTGGTGTGATGCAAGAGGGCTTTGAGCCAGCGTCTTTTATCTACCACCTGCGCACGTTGGGGCGCATCGTACAGATCAGCACCTTGACCCACGCGCTGCCCGCGCTGAGCGAAATCGAACCAGAAAACTGCTACTTGGGCTTTGAAATTCGTTTTGCCAGCCATGCCAGCAAAAGCGAGATTGAGGGAATTTTCGAGTTTGTGAGCCAAGACTGCGAACTGCGCATTCTGCCCCCTGACAGTCGATTAGAAGATTATTTACGCCTGATTGACGAGTTGCCAGCCGACCGGATGCGGTTGGGCGAGATTTTGCTGGCTTGTGGCGCTGTGACCGAGCATGAGTTGCAACGCGCCTTGCACGAACAAGCCCAAGAGCCTGGGGAGGAGCGGCACCCACTGGGCGAAATTCTGATTGAGGAACAAGCGGTACAGCCTGAATTGGTGCAAGGGGCCATTGGACGGCAAACCGAGTTGCGCCAGCGCCAAGCACAAGAAGCTAAGCTGATTCGTGTGCATTCAGACAAACTCGATGCCCTGATTAACCGGGTGGCTGAACTGATCATTGCCAGCTCGGCAGTAGGGGTGCTAGCCCGGCACAACAAAGACCGGGCCATGCGCGAGGCCGCCTCTATGGTCTCACGCTTGACAGAGCAAGTGCGCGATGGTGCCATGATGCTGCGCATGGTGGAAATAGGCGAGACCTTTAATCGGTTCAAACGCTTGGTACGCGATGTGTCGAAAGAAACGGGCAAAGAGATTGAGCTGCACATTGGTGGTGCCGACACCGAGTTAGACAAAATCCTGGTCGATAAAATTGCCGATCCATTGACGCATCTGGTGCGCAATGCGATTGATCATGGCATTGAGCCTCCGGCCTTGCGTTTGCAACGCGGCAAACCTGCTGCGGGTCGGCTAGAGTTGCGGGCCTACCACGAGGCCGGGATGATTGTGATTGAGGTCTGTGATGACGGTGCAGGTCTTAACCGTGAACGCATTGTGGCCAAAGCCATACAAAAAGGCTTGGTTGCCGCCGATGTAGAACTGACTGATGCCCAAGTGTGGGAAATGATTTTTGAGCCGGGGTTCTCTACGGCAGAACAGGTCAGTAACCTGTCTGGGCGCGGTGTGGGTATGGATGTAGTGAAACGCAACATCGAAGCCTTGCGCGGTAGCATCGACATAGAAAACCGGACTGGGCATGGTGCCAGCTTTCGTATCCGACTGCCATTGACGTTAGCTATTATTGACGGGTTTTTGATGTCGGTCAGTGATTCACATTATGTGGTGCCACTCGATGCCGTGATTGAGTGTATTCAACTCACACCAGATGCCAAAAATTATGTCAGTTTGCGGGGGGAAGTGCTGCCCCTGCTGCGTTTACGACAGCACTTTAACCTGGAAAAACGTGATTTGCGCCGTGAGAATGTGATTGTGGTGCAAGTGGGTGGACGAAAAATGGGGCTGGTCGTGGATCAGCTCAAGGGAGAGTTGCAGGCGGTTATCAAGCCACTGGGGCCGCTGATTGATGGTCTGCCCGGCATTTCTGGGTCGGCTGTGCTTGGTACGGGCGAAGTGGCGCTGATGCTGGATATACAGGAGCTGATCAATCAGGCCTCTTATACGGCTATTGATCATGCCAAAATAGCAATTACAATGCATTAAGAGAGGGGTTTTCATGTTGAATAATCTACGTATTGGCCTGCGCATGGGCTTGGGATTTTTGTCGGTCATTATTGCTACCATGTCTATGGTAGTGCTATTGCTGATAGAGCTCTCTAACTTTAACAGCAGTATGCAGACGCTGTCTGACCGCCGTTTTCCTAACGTGGTCTATTCCAACATGTTGATCGATGGCCTCAATGGCGCAAACATATCGATGCGCAATATGCTTTTATCGCAGGATGATAACACCACAAAAAAAGAACTGGAGCGTATTGCAGGCATTCGGCAGAAGTTTACAGAAACCGTTGCATATTTAGATAAGAGCATTCAATCTGAAGAAGGCAAGCGATTGTTGGCGCGTATCAAGGAAAATAGAGTTCAATACGGTGCCAATCTGGAAAAATTCTTAAAGCTGGTTGCAAGCAACGAGAAGGAGGCTGCCAGGGCACTTTTACTGGGTGAACTGGATGCAGCCCTGACACCCTATCAAGCCTCAGTGGAGGAAATGATTGTTTTTCAGAGCAAGTTGGTAGAAAAGGCAGGAGATGAGGCCAATAACCAATTCCATGCCACAGAAAAATTGATGATTGGGTTGGCCTGTGGCACGGTTTTGCTGGCGCTGCTGGCCGCATTCTTGGTCACACGCAGTGTGACCAAGCCCATCGCCCAAGCTACCCAAGTGGCTGGTTTGCTGGCTGAAGGAGACTTGAGGGTCAAAATTGAAGTGCAGGGCCGTGATGAAGTCGCTCAACTGCTGGAGGCTATGCGCAACATGGCTGATAAGCTGTCGCAAATCATTACCGATGTGCGTGCCGCCTCTGACAATCTGTCCAGTGCTTCAGAAGAAATCTCTGCAACAGCCCAATCGCTGTCGCAAGGTGCTACAGAGCAGGCAGCTAGTGTAGAAGAAATTTCTTCTACGTTGGATGAGGCCAGTGCCTCGGTACAACAAAACTCCGAAAATGCCCGTGTGACAGATGATATGGCTACCCAAGCAGCCCAAGATGCGGGCCAAGGTGGGGATGCTGTGAAGCTCACGGTGCAAGCCATGAAAAGTATTGCCAGCAAAATTGGCATTATTGATGATATTGCCTACCAAACCAATTTGTTGGCCCTGAATGCAGCTATTGAGGCCGCACGGGCTGGCGAGCATGGCAAGGGGTTTGCTGTGGTGGCCGATGAAGTGCGTAAACTGGCCGAACGTAGCCAAGAAGCCGCCCAAGAGATTGGCGAACTCGCTAGCAGTTCGGTCGATCAGGCAGAGCGGGCGGGCAAGTTGTTGGAAGAAATGGTGCCTGCCATTCGCAAAACTTCGGATCTGGTCAAAGAAATCGCCGCCGCCAGTGAAGAGCAAAGCAGTGGCGTGGGACAAATCAATGCGGCGGTGGGGCAGCTGAACCAAACAACCCAGCAGAGTGCTTCTGCCAGCGAGGAGTTGGCTGCCACCTCTGAAGAAATGAGCTCTCAGGCAGAGCAATTGCAACAGTTGATGGCTTTTTTCAAACTCCACGCTCATGAGGTTGGCATGGCCACCAAGCCCCCAGCAGACTATCCTCCGACAAAACCGCCAGTCAAATTTGGCGCTAACAAACCCATGCAAACCATGTCCGCACGCCGCAATACTGCCGCCAAGGGCGCGCCAGGGGCTGATTTTGTCCGCTTCTGACCCCTTGGCATTGGTCGCAGGCACCACACCGGCAGTGCCGAGCCGCAACGCAGCCTTGGCACTGGGGCATGGTGCCCCTCCTCCTAAAAAACACCTGGGCTTTACGCTCAATGGCGAAATCTATGCCATTGCCATTGAACAAATCAAGGAAATCATTGGTTTTCGCCCTATGACCACGGTACCTATGATGCCTGCTTATTTGCGCGGCATTATCAATTTACGTGGCATGGTGGTGCCCGTGATTGATTTGGCGCGGCGCTTTGGTCAGGATCCTACCCCGGTAGGTAAACGCAGCTGCATTGTGATTTTAGAGATTCCTCTTTATCCAGAAATGCCAGAGCAGCGCCATACCATGGGATTGGTAGTGGATATGGTCAATGCGGTATTAGATATTTCTCCCGCCGTTATTGAGCCTGCCCCTAGTTTTGGAATCAATATACGACCTGATTTTTTGCATGGAATGGCAAAAATCAAGGATAAATTTGTTCTGCTGTTAAATATCCAGCGCGTTATTATGTTGGAAGAATTGAATGCCCTGCGCTCCCTTGCCAGAAAAGATGTTTAATTTTGGGGCCATCGTGGCATGTCGATAAAATACACGAAATGGGATGGGGTCAATGCACCTGCGGGCTTGATGCTGTCAGACCACGATTTCAACCAATTTAGGCACTGGATTTTTGATATTTCTGGTATTTCGATGGGGCCGAGCAAAAAGGCACTGGTGGCAGGAAGGTTGGCACGCCGGGTGCAGCACCACGGTTTGCGCAGCTTTCATGCTTATTTTGAGCACTTGCACCGTGATGCTGCCGAACACCAGATCGCTATTGATTTATTGACCACCAACGAGACCCATTTTTTTCGGGAGCCACGGCATTTTGAGTTGCTGCGTGATGTGGTGTTGCCTGCCCATACTGGCCCCCATCCATTGCGCATTTGGAGTGCAGCATCCTCTACTGGGCAAGAGGCCTACAGTATTGCCATGTTGCTGTCCCATGTGCTGGGGCAAGAGGCTTGGGAAGTGCTGGGTTCTGATTTATCTACCAGAGTGCTAGACCAAGCCTGCTCTGCTTTATATGATATGTCGATGGCCCGTGAGATACCCGATGTTTTTTTGCGCAATTTTTGCCTCAAAGGGGTTGGTTCACAAGCTGGTCGTTTCTTGATTTCTCCCGAAGTAACGGCGCGGGTGCGATTTGCCCAAGTCAATCTGAACCAAGAATTGCCCAATGTAGGGGATTTTGATGTCATCTTCTTACGCAATGTGTTGATTTACTTCAATGAAGACACCAAACGTGGCGTGATCGACCGCCTACAAAAAAAACTCCGGCCTGGCGGCTGGTTTTTTGTGGGTCATTCCGAAAGTCTCAATGGCGTCCACCCGGCACTAGAATCTCATGGTTATTCGGTTTACCGCAAACGTGTTTCATCCACAGCATCTAGGGCCTGAGAGGCACCCCTGCCCATGAGCAGTACGCACCACCATTTTCCTACGGGTTCTGCGGTATTTTTGCAATGGTTACAGGCAGAAAGCAGCAAGCCTTCGCGCCGCCTAGGCTCCAATCCTTTGGGGGTGTATCAAGATATTTGGAATGCTTGGTTGGAAAGTCTGCAATCCCCAACCCCGGATGATTGGACTTCTTCACCTTCCCCGTCTTTGCTGCCTGCGGTTGAATGGCACCAGGCACAGAGCGAGGATGTCGCTCGTTTTTTGCGTATCCGGGCAGGCCAACGGGCGCACCACCAGCCAGATCGGCAACTGAGCGAAGTGACTCGCCGACGTTATTGGCGGGTCTTGGATCGGGTGTATGCTTATGCCGTTCAACAAGGCTGGTTGGACACCAGTCCTGTGACGCAATTGCCCAGGGCCGATCGTCCTAAAGCGGTAGATCAGTTGGGCCATTGTCTGCCCCCTGTGCTGTGGGCGCAATTGCCACAGCATTTTCCTGCCAGCCATGGTTTGCAAGGTGCCAGAGACCGGGCTATTTTGCTGCTGCTTTACGAGCTGGCACTGGCTCCAGAAGAAGTGCGTACCCTGACCGATGACAGCCTGCTGGATGCAAACCGGGTGCCATGGCACTTGATGTCAGAGTCTCCGCCCGCAGCTTTACGCATTGATGGCGCTCGCAAGGCGCAACAGCGTATCTTGGCGTTGACACCCCATTTGGGCACGGCGTTGGCCGACTGGTTGCGTTATCGCCATGCCCACGATCCCGAACTGGCCGGATTGATTTTCCACTCCCGTAAGGGTGGGCGTCCGCTGTCTATTCGGGCTCTGTTCCATGTGGCATCTAAAGTGATTCATGAGGCCCATGCTGCTCAGTCGGTAGCACAGCAAACCTACCCTTTGCAAAGGGTGGGGCCACAGGTGATGCGCAACACGGCTGTGGTGAGTTGGCTACGCACAGGTGTGGCAGAGGCCGAAGTAGCACGCCGTATTGGCGTAGATGGCGTGCGGGCTTTAGACCATTTACGCCATCAATGGATGCAGCCACACACGATGTCAGCCCCATGATGCCTCTGCACGGGCACAATTGGCTCCCCCACTGTTCTCTGCCTATGAAAAGCGCTCTTTTTATTGATTTTGATAATGTCTACAGCGCCTTGCGCCGTCTGGATATCCACTACGCTGAACGTTTTGCCCGCCAGCCCTTAGACTGGTTGCATTGGCTGACGGACAGTCTGCCCTTGCCCGCCCATGCTCCTGCGGGTGTCAAGAGCCGACGCCTGCTGGTGCGGCGCTGCTATTTCAACCCGCACGTCTATCAGCGTTTTCGGCCCCACTTTAACCGGGCTGGTTTTGAAACGATTGACTGCCCACCCATGACGACCGAGGGCAAAACCAGCACAGACATTCACATGGTGCTGGACATGGTGGACTTGCTACAGCATGAAACTCGGTTTGATGAGTTCATCGTTTTTTCTGCTGATGCCGACTTCACTCCAGTACTGCGCAAGTTGCGCCGCAGTGATCGGCGCACAACGGTACTGGCAGTAGGTTTTCCCTCTGCGGCTTACCAAGCCTCGGCCGACTTGCTGATCGATACCGATATTTTTGTCCGTGATGCGTTGGGCGAGGCTGAGGAGCACTGTGAGGGCAACCACCCAACACCCATGCGCCACGGTTATCCGGCAGAAATGCACGCACCTGTCCATACCTCGGAATCGATGGAGTGGGAAGACATTCGGGCCTTGGCGACACAAATCATCCGCCACGAGGTAGCCGCCTCGGATTTGGCCGTGCCGTTGGCCCGTATGGCCAGCCGCCTGCCAGCACAGGTGCCGGGGTTGGACAGCAGCAGTTGGGCAGGTTTGGGCAGTTTTCGCCGTTTTGTAGAAACCTTGGTGTTGTCTCCGTTGTTGTTGGATTGGTCGCATTCGGGCGGTTATTTGTACGATCCCCAGCGCCATGCACGCCCTATGTCGCCCGCTGGCCGCGACGGCACACTCGACAGTGCCGATCCCCAATTGTTGCGTCAGATTTGCGATGCTACAGATGCACCACGCCTAGGACGGATGGAGTTTCGGCGGCTTTGGCAGGCCATTGCCACCGATTTGGCCGAACAGCCTTTCCATCTGCGCGACACCGGAAAACGTGTCCGAGATCTGTGCCGTTTGGCCCAGTGCGATATCAGCCGCGAAGATGTGAACTGGGTGCTGCGCGGCTTGTTGATGGGCGGGCACCAATTCGGCCAAGGCCAAGACACGCCACAACAACTGGCATGGCAGATGGCGAATAACTTGGAAAAGCTCTGCGCTCGTGAGGAGTTTTGGCTCGATGAGGGCCAGCGCGCTGCTCTGCACGAGTGGGTGGGAGCCGATCTGGGGTAAGTTGGTAAATAAGAATTAATTCTATTTATTGGAGCGGTAACGAGGCTCCCGATGTTAGAATTTTTCTCAGTGCAACGACGATTCCGAATGCTTTGCCATGAAGCCGTCGGAATCCAGCACGAAAATTTCCAGTAATTCGCCGCCTTGTAGAAGTCCGAGAGGTAGGCGTTTTGCTGCATAAGTCAGCGCCAGCTGATGCGGTCGGGCATGGCCGTCCTATAGAGGAAATCTCCGCCATTCGTGGCGAGGGAAGATGTCCCTTCTTCAGCCAGTAGCGCAGCCCACTGAGACTGAGCATCAGGCCATTTGGCCTGATTGCCCACACGCTCCTTTTCTGCCAGCCAGCTAACGTTTAAACCAAGGTGCTGTATGGCACCTGGCGTCACGTTGAGGCGTGGCATTGGAGGGCTGGGGAGTGAATGATATGCACTGCTATCGATACGGTACGGTATCTGTTGCTGCATTGCTGCCACACGGTGGCGCACAGCATTTGGGCTTTGGTGCGTTGCACAGCACTTGGTGATGCTGGTGGGTGGCTCGCTATGAAGGTGACTCGTCCTATAGGGCGTTATCGTTTGGGTGTTGCATCCCGTACTCTGGCTGCTATGGCTGGGGGTTATGCGCTAGCGGCTGGGTTTTCTGCCGCCGTATCGCTGGGATTGGTGCAGTGGATGCCGCGCGTTGAGGCGGTGCTGACCGCTACCATGCTGGCGTGGTGGGTCTATGCCATAGCCATTGGCTGGGCGTTTTATGCGCGCACGGCCTGGGGTGCTTGGGGTGGAACGCTGTTGCCCGCTTTGGTGTTGGGCGCATGTGCCATGATGCCACGATGGATACAGGCGGCACCATGACCGCTACATCATCGCACAGACCAACCCGGCCTGACACCGACATGCCTGCGCCAGCCCGCCAGGCAATTTCTTCCAAAATGCCCAACGACCGAGAGGGTGTGCGCCAAGCTATGTCGTGGTTGCACACTTGGGCAGGCTTGTTGTTGGGCTGGTTGCTGTTTGCTATCTTTTTTGCTGGCACGCTGTCGTTCTTCAAGAACGAGTTCAATCTATGGATGCGTCCAGAGATGTATGGCTTGCCTGCCGCTGACGCGGAGGTAGCACAGAAGTCGCTGGATGCCCTGACACGCCAGTTTCCTGCACTGACGCAGTGGATCATGCACCTGCCCGATGAGCGCAACCCCGCCGTGGGTATTTTGTGGCGTGACACAGGCAATGGGCGGTTTGAAACCCTGCACATGAATCCGCAAACAGGTGAGGCCATCGCAACACGGCCAACTATGGGTGGTGATTTCTTCTACCGTTTCCACTTTGAACTGCGCACAGCACAGAAGGGGCGTTGGACTCTAGAGGGCCGTTGGTTGGTTGGTGTAGCCACCATGCTGATGTTGGTGGCATTGATCACAGGCGTCATCACACACCGGCGAATTTTCAAGGATTTCTTTACTTTCCGTCCGGCCAAAGGCGGGCAACGGGCGTGGTTGGATGCACACAATGTCAGCGGCGTGTTGGTGTTGCCCTTCTATCTGATGATTACGTTCAGTGGGCTGATGATCTTCCACACCATGTATATGCCAGCGGGCATAGCCACGGTGTACCAGACCCAGAGTGGGGTAGACGCCAATACCTACTTGGCCCAGTTGCAAGGCGAGAACCCTGCCAACCGTCCCCCCCGTGGGGGTCATGGCCCGCTAGAGCCGCTGCCTGCCATTGCACTAAAACCCATTATCAATGCGGCCACTGCCTACTGGCAGGGAGGGCGTATTGGCAGTTTGCAGGCCCGTCGTGACGCACAGGGTCATGCCGTGGTAGAGGTGACACGCCATGAAGGAGATCGTCTGCAATACCGTCCGCCGCGTTTGGTGTTCAACGCCACCACGGGCCAGAGGCTAGAGCATGCAGACCCTAGTAGCCCAGCCGCAAAAACTTATGGCGTGCTGTATGGCCTGCACTTGGCCCGTTTTGCAGATATTGGCATGCGTTGGGCACTGTTTGGTTTTGGTGTGTTGGGCTGTTTGATGATCGCCACAGGTTTGGTGTTGTGGTCTGTCAAGCGTAGCGCCAAGGTTCAGCCTTCTCAAGTCCCGTTTGGGCAGCGTCTGGTGATGGGCCTGAATATTGCCACTTTGGCAGGGCTGCCGCTGGCCTGTGGCGTTTATTTGGCCGCCAACCGTTTGTTGCCCGTAGATATCAAGGGCCGTGCAGATGTGGAGTTGGCTTGGTTCTTTGGGGCTTGGGGTTTGGTGTTGCTGTGGGGGCTGGCTTGCACCGTGTGGCGTCCAAGCCGTATGGGCTGGTCTGCGCCATTGGGTGTGGCGGGCTTGGTATGGGCCATGTTGCCTTTGCTCAATGCCCTGACCACCCACACCCATTTGGGTGTGACTTTGCCTGCCCAGGAATGGATGTGGGCTGGCATGGATTTGTCGTTTTTGGCTGCTGGTATGGCGTGGGGCTGGCTATCTTGGCGTTTGCGACCCGGACGGTGTAGCCCTACCCGCCAAGGCCAGAACAAACGGGCCCATACGGGCAACCGTGGTGCCACTCTGGGCACGAGCATCCATGTGGAAAGCCTGAAAAATGGCTGATTTTTTTCTTTGCTTTGCGGCCTGGTCTGTTGTGGCATTGGGCATGGAGCGCCACCATGAGGATGCCCTCGGGCAGGAAGGGACTGCCCGTAGCCTGATGCAGTTACGCCAGTTGGGGGGGCTGTTGCTGCTGTGGTCGTTGTGGCTGGGCACAGCATACCCCGTGGGAGGCGTATCTGCCGCACTGGGCCTGACCACTTGGATGGTGGCATTGTCTGTGGCGGCTGTAGCCGTCACGGCCACCACCACATGGCTGCCAAAGTACATCCCCACTATGGCAGGGGCAGCATGGCTGATGGGCCTATGGATACGGGCCATCAGTGACTGAAACCGACGGTAAGGTGCGGTTTTATCATATACAAATAAAAATACAAATGATAACTATTGTTATTTGTAATATAGAATTGGTTTCTACCGATGTGGTGCCTTTGCATCGATGGCCTGGGTGCCCCTGTGCGATGTGTCCGCAATGGCGCGGCCCGTATGGCTCCACCAGCCCCGTCCTCTAGAACCTAGGCAGCTATCAAAAAAAGAGTTTGCCCCCCGGCATAGCCAGGGGTGTGGGATTGCGTGCGCTTTTGATTCTTGTTGAAACCACTGAAAGGAAAACGGCTATGCCATCACCCAAATACCTGAAAACCTCCTTGCTGGCCGTCTTGCTGACCAGTGCGGCCATGAGCACCCAAGCCCATCAAGTCTGGCTAGAGAACACTGCAGGCCAAGTGCGCCTGTACTTTGGGGAGTTCAACGACAACTTGCGTGAAGCCTCCCCCGGAGGGCTGGACAAATTCAAGGGTGTGCCTGCACTGGAGCAGCAGCGTGCTGGCGCTGCCCCTCAGCGATTGGGGGGCAAGTTGGACAAAGAGTCGTTTCATTACACCTTGACGGTGGCCGCAGACTCCTTGTTGGCGGCACCCTCTTATCCACTGATTGACCGCAGCAAACGCCAGTTGCCTGCCATGTACTGGCAGCCTTCGGCCCGCTGGGTAGCCAGTTTGGCACAGCCTGTAGCGCCCACAGCACCCTTGGATATCGTGCCCACAGGCAAACCGGGGCAGTTGAAAGTTTTTTTCCAAGGTGCTCCCTTGGCTAAGGCCAATGTGCAACTGGCTGCCCCCTCGGGCTGGACACGCGAGGCGGAATCTGGGGAGGACGGCACTGTGACCTTTCTCACCCCGTGGAAAGGCCAGTATGTGGCTGAGGTTAAGCACAGTGACAAGACCCCCGGTGAAGTCCAAGGCGAGAAATACAGCGAAGCCAGCTATGTGACAACGCTCAGCTTTGTGCAAGCTGATGGCTTGGCATCGCCACCGCTGCCATCCGCACCTGCTGCCCATTGAGTAGTGGCGCCGTTTTGATCTATCGACAACAACACCATGCCATTTTCTGTCTCTCTTCCTCCGGCACAACCGGGACGTCTCCCGCGCACCGCCTTGGCCCAGGCTGCTTTGCTCTTACTGTGTGGCGGATCGGCCTATGCGCAAACCTCTACGCCCTCTACCGCCGAGCCCACATTGGCCCCCGTGACGGTCACTTCAGGTGCTGAAGCAGAAACCCCTACCACCCCGGTGACGGGCTTTGTGGCCAAACGCGCACTCAGTGCCACCAAGACCGACACCCCGCTTCTTGAAACACCACAGGCCATCAGTGTCGTCACGCGCGACCAAATGGAAGCCCAGGGCGTGCAAACGCTGCGCCAAACCACCGCTTACACCGCTGGTGCAGTATCTAACTATTTTGATAGCCGGGTTGACAGCTTTAATGCACGCGGTGCCAGCGTCACGCAATACCAAGACGGGTTGTTGCGTATTTACGGTACTTACAACACCAGCCGCCCCGATCCCTATACGCTCGAGCGCGTGGAGTTGCTGCGTGGCCCTACCTCGGTGCTGTATGGTCAGGGCAGTGTGGGGGGAGTGCTCAACCTGACCAGCAAACGCCCACAAGCAGAAACCCTGCGTGAAGTGCAAATTCAATTGGGCAACAACCATCGCAAACAGATCGCCGCAGACCTGACCGGGGCGCTAGACCAAGAGGGCCAATGGCTCTACCGCTTGGTGGCTGTAGGCCGTGATAGTGGCACACAGGTGCACCATGTGGACGATGACCGCTTGGTGCTGATGCCATCGCTCACTTGGAAACCCAATGCCGACACCTCTCTGACACTGCAAGCATTGCACCAAAAAGACAAGAGCGGTTCACTGATTGGCTTTTTCCCGTGGCAAGGCACGCAATTAGCCAGCCCCTATGGGCAAATTCCCCGCTCCACCTTTATCAGTGAGCCAGGCTGGGATGCGTATGACACCACCAACCACTCGTGGGGCTACCTGTTGAGCCACCGCTTGAACAGCGACTGGACGGTGCGCCAAAACCTGCGCCGCACGGTGAGTGAGGTGGACTATCGCACCATTTACACCAGTTTTACGGCCAACGCCGCTACGGGCCGTCCGGCTCGCCCCGTGTTTAACAGCGATAACCGCACGGTTTACCGTGATGCCGTCTGGCAAATGAATGGGGGCCGGATGCTGCTGGTGGATACTCAGCTAGAGGGCAAGCTCCATACCGGCGGCACTGCACACACAGTGCTGGCCGGGCTAGACATACAACGCAACCATACCAGCCAATCCAGTTGGCGCAGCGTCACTGCTGCTTTTGATGTGTACAACCCGGTGTACGGCAACTTCAGGCCACCCGTGGCATCGCAATTGGTGCGTCAGCCCAATGTCGAGCAGCGCCAATGGGGGCTTTATGCCCAAGACCAAATCCAATGGGGGCGCTGGACAGCCACTTTGGGCCTGCGCCATGACAGTGCCCAAACCGATACCGAAGGCCGACCCGCTGCGGCGATTGATGACAAGGCATGGAGCAAACGCGCAGGCGTTACCTACCAGATGGACAATGGCTGGGCACCTTATGCTGGCTATTCTGAATCGTTCCAACCCTTGGGTGGCGTAGATGCGTATGGCGCGCCCTACAAACCCCAGCGCGGTCAGCAGTGGGAGGCGGGTGTCAAATGGCAACCCCCCGGTCAAGGCATCAGCGCCTATGCAGCCATGTACCAATTGCGAGAAAAAAACCGCAAAACCACAGACCCCAACAACCCACTCAACAGCCTGCAATTGGGTGAAGTCAAGGTGAACGGTTTGGAGGCCGAGGTACAAGCCAGCTTGGCCCGCCGTTGGGACATGACCCTGGCTTATGCCCTGACCGATGCCAAGATCAGCCGCAGCAATGCAGGTGACCAAGGGTTGCCTGTGGCTAGCGTGCCCAAACACACAGCATCGGCTTGGGTTTCCCACCGTTTTGCCAGCCAAGGCCGTGGCGGTTGGGTCGCAGGTGCTGGGGTACGCTATACAGGCTCACAATGGAGCGGCACTTCTGCCATCAGCACACCCGCCACCACTGTGGCCGATGCGATGGTGGCCTACGATGCGGGCGATTGGCGTGTGGCATTCAATGTAGTTAACTTGGCCGATAAAGTGCAGATTACGCAGTGCCTGGCGCGGGGAGACTGCTTTTATGGACAGGCGCGCACTTATACCTTGACGTCTACCTACCGATTCTGAAGGCTATATTCAGCGCCTTCTTGGTATATGCTGGGGGCGTAATCCACCGCATGGAAAGACGCTCCCATGAGATTGCCTCAATGCCTTTGTGCCACAGCTGCGTTGTGGCTGGCTTTGGCTGCCCCAAGCAACGCTGCTACGGCCAACACCCAGGTTGATTGCCTGTTTGCTTGGGCCGAAAGCAGCGCGCCCGCATGGTTTCCGTCCATGGGCGCTGTGAGTGGTCAGAAAGACAGCTATAACTACCGCTACTACGCTGGTCAGAATGCCTATTTGGCTGTCTCCTCTGCCGACAACCACGTCTACTATCTTGGCCCTGTCTCGAATGGCGCTCTGTACGACCTTGGTGCCTTGGCACTGTGGGCTGATAAAGCCGATTGCACAGCCAGCACAACCTATCCGGTGGTAGATACCGGCCAATACAAGTTCTACGGTAACCAAGCCGAGCTTGGCAGTGCGCCAGCCAGCGCCACCACGGCTTTCTATGGCGAAGATGCCCAGTTTGCTGGCCGACAGCCCTCTTACCGGGACAACGGGGATGGCACCGTTAGCGATCTTCAAACGGGCCTGATGTGGGTGGCGGCACGGGGCAGCAAAGTCACTTGGGAGGCCGCTGTGGCGGGTGCCAGCCACAGCCGAGTGGGCGGCTACAGCGATTGGCGCATGCCAACCATCAAAGAGCTGTATTCACTGATCGACTTCAATGGCAAGTCGGCTGCCACGGATACAGATTCGGTGCCCTACATCAATACCCGTTATTTTGAGATCGTCTTTGGTAACGCCACGGGTGGTCGGGTGATCGATGGGCAAGACTGGTCTGCCACCAAATACGTCAGCACCACCATGAATGGCGATGCCACAGTGTTTGGCGTCAATTTTATCGATGGTCGTATCAAAGGCTATCCTCAATACTCGCCACCAGGCAGCAACACTGGCAATACCCTGTATGTCCGCTATGTTCGTGGCAACAGCAGTTACGGTGTTAATCAATTCCAGAACAATGGTGATGGCACTGTGACCGATGTGGCTACCGGATTGATGTGGGCACAAGCCGATAGCGGTGTTGCCAAGAATTGGCAAGATGCATTGGCTTGGGTGCAGACGCAAAACCATGCCAACGCCTTGGGCTACAACGACTGGCGCATGCCCAACGCTAAAGAATTGCAGAGCATTGTTGACTACAGCCGCTCGCCAGAGACCACCCAATCGGCTGCCATCAGCCCAGATTTAATGGTGACTGCCATCCGCAACGAAGGCGGTGCCACGGACTACCCTTGGTATTGGGCAAGCACCACCCACCTCGATAGCAATGGCGCTGTCTATGTGGCTTTTGGTAGGGCACTGGGTTGGATGAAACCACCGGGCAGCAGCAGTTACAGCCTGTGGGATGTGCATGGCGCTGGTGCCCAGCGTAGCGATCCCAAAAGTGGCAATGTGGGCAATTACCTACTAGGCAAAGACGCCCATGGTCAGTCGGTTTACGGCCTTGGCCCACAGGGTGATGTGGTTCGTATTGCCAATTTTGTGCGCCTGGTGCGCGATGCCAAATGATGCTGTATCTCGTCACTGCACAGCCCCCAGTTTGAACAGAGACGAAAAATAGACTACCAAGGTTGTTTGACGAAACGCTGCACCAGAAAGTCCACCAGAGCCCGCACTGCGGGCGACAAATGCTTGCGTGAGGGGTACAGCGCGTAAATCGACATGTCTGGCACCTTCCAATCAGGCAGCACCACCTGTAAGCTGCCATCGCGTAAATGCGGATTAGCAAGGTAAGTGGGTTGTAGTGCGATGCCTCCGCCCGCCAAGGCGGCGCGTAACAGGGCCGTGGCCTCGTTGGCGCTGAAATGGCTGGTCACACTGACATGGGTTTGCTCCTCGCCCTTGCTCAAGCGCCACACAGTTTTGCCAAAGTGGGCATAGCTCAAACAGCGGTGTGTGCTGAGTTCGGAAGGTGCCTGTGGTTGGCCCCGCTCGGCCAAGTAGGCGGGTGAGGCCACCAGCACCGATGCGCAAGGCGCAAGTACCCTGCCAATCAGCATAGGATCTGGCTCGGCGCTGATGCGAATCGCCAAGTCGATACGTGCCTCCACCAAGTTGAGTGTGCCTTCACTGGCGTTGAGGTCAATCTTGAGCTGCGGATGTTGTTGCAGAAAGTCCACCACCGCTGCCGCCATCTGGGCATAGGCCAGTGACATGCTACAGGTGATGCGCAGCTGACCACGCAACACCTCTCTGTGGTAGCTGGTCTCTTCTTCCACATGGTCCATCAGCACCAGCATCTGCTGGCAGCGGTGCAGGCAAGCCTCACCCGCATCCGTCAGCGTCACGCTGCGTGTGGTGCGTTGCAACAGGCGCGCACCCAGCCATTGCTCCAGCTCACCAACGTAGCGCGTCACCATAGCGCGGGACATTTCCAGCTTGTCAGCCGTGGCACTGAAGCTGCCGCTGGCGGCCACCTCTACAAACACCTGCATGGCGGTCAGTCTGTCCACAATTTGCTCGGAATATGAAACAGTAATGGCCGAATTATGCGGTTTATCTGTGCGGATACTGAAACTAAAGTTCGCTTCAGTGCTTGAGAGCATCTTTGCAAACCACGAACAGGAGTATTTTTATGATCCGTACTACCGTCATCGCCGCCACTTTGGCTATAGGTTTCTCCGCACAAGCCGCCCAGCCACTGGCTGTCAAAGTCTACAACGCGGGTACTGGCAGCTTCAACGTCAACTCCACACTGGTCTATGGCGAAAAAGACGCTATGGTGATTGATGCTGGATTCACCCGCGCCGACGCATTGCGCATTGCTGCCAATGTGCTCGACAGTGGCAAGCAGCTCACCACCATCTATGTGAGCCAAGCCGACCCAGACTATTACTTCGGCGTCGAGACCCTGAAAGAAGTATTCCCTCAGGCGAATGTGGTTACCACCCCCGCCGTATTAGAGAAATTGAGCGCCAAGCTGACGGGCAAGGTCGCGTTTTGGGGCCCCAAGATGGGTGTCAACGCACCCCGAAAGCCCGTCATACCACAGGCACTCAACGGCAACGCCTTGACATTGGAGGGGCAAACGATAGAGATTCGTGGCACGCAAGGCGTGCTGGCGCACCGCCCCTACGTCTGGATTCCGTCCATCAAGGCTGTTGTTGGCAATATCGGCGTGTTTGGCAACATGCATGTGTGGACGGCTGACACCCAAACACCGGCCTTGCGTGCCGCGTGGGTGGCACAGTTGGACGAGATGGCTGCACTCCAGCCAGAGTTGGTGATTCCTGGTCACATGAAAGCGGGCACCGCACTCGATGCCAGTGCTATTGGTTTCACCAAGGACTATCTGCAAACTTTCGAGAAGAACCTGGCCGCCAACACCACCAGTTCTGCCCTGATCGGTGCCATGAAGCAGTCCTATCCCCAATTGACGGAGGGTGCAATATCCTTGGACATTGGTGCCAAGGTTCACACGGGCGAAATGAAGTGGTGAAGATATAGCGCCAATCTCATAGGCGGCTAGCCTCTACCTGGAGTTGCTACTGGCCGCCACATGGCTCCATCGGCCAAACCGTCGCTGTCCCAGAGGTCAAAACGCAGCATGCTGCCTCGAAGGCAGCGTAGCTCAGATGGACAGCACCTTCGCGCCCGTTTGCATGGCAGCTCAACGGGCCGTACATCGGTCATTCTCCCATCGGCTCACAAAACTGAACGCCCCTTCAATGGCGGCTGTGGCATCGCCACATCGGGGGCGGTGCTTGTTTATTTCTATATAAGAAATCATTATTTAAGGGTGCCTGATTTTTTATCGCTGCGACTCCCACGGGGTTGTTGAAAAATAGGGTTTTTTGGCGTTAAAGGCTTAGGTTTAAAGATAAGCAAATATGGATTGCTTATAAAGGCCAAAACCAATTGGATTACTCTCAATAAAAACAAAGACTTGCATTGATTTCATGATTTGCATAAGCATCTCTGTTTTTCTAGTAAGTCAGAAGTTTTTTCCTCTCCAGAATGTGGCTTGTAGCGCAGAGCAATCTGTGATTTATCACAACAGGAATATGTCTGTTGGGTTTTGTTCAGGCTTTTGGAGATTGTTGAAATGGGTCGAACTTATAAGGTGGTGGCAGTGTCGGGCAGTGTGCAAAGCCCTTCACGCACCCTGGCGTTAATAGAGCAATTGGTCAACACCTTGGGCGATGCTGTGCCCATTGAGGTGCAACAGATTGAACTGGGTTCTTTGGCACCACTGATCGGGGGTGCTGTATCCCGCGCACAGTTGCCCCCGGTTGCACAAGCCAGCGTTCAGGCGATTGAATCTGCCGATGTGCTGATCGTAGCCAGTCCAGTCTATCGCGGCTCTTATACCGGCCTGTTCAAGCACCTGTTTGATTTTGTCCACCACGAGGCGCTGGTGGATGTGCCGGTGCTGCTGGCGGCCACCGGCGGCAGCGAGCGCCACTCGCTGGTGATTGACCACCAGTTGCGCCCACTGTTCAGCTTTTTTCAAGCCCGCACGTTGCCAATTGGCATCTATGCCACCGAGCGCGACTTTGAGCACTACGAAGTCACCAATCCGGCGCTGTTAGCGCGCATCCGTTTAGCAGTTGAGCGTGCCGTGCCCTTGCTGGATCGCGCTCCGGCATTGCAAGCCCAAGCCGCCTCAAGTCCTGTGGCCGCTTGAGCCGCATTGGGCCATCGCACGGGTAATCACGTTCTTCACTTCTCACTTTCTCTACAGGCTTTTCCCATGACCACTTCGAAAAAACGCATCATCCTGAACGCTTTTGACATGACTTGCGTCGGCCATCAGGCAGCCGGTACCTGGCGGCATCCGGCCAGCCAAGCCTCGCGCTACAACGATTTGGAGTATTGGACAAATCTAGCCATTGAGTTGGAGCGTGGTGCATTTGATGCGCTGTTCATCGCCGACGTGGTGGGGGTTTATGACGTGTACCGAGGCTCGGCTGAGGGCGCTTTGCAAGATGCTGCACAGGTGCCGGTGAACGATCCGTTTGGTGCCATCTCCGCTATGGCTGCGGTGACTAGCAATGTTGGTTTTGGCGTCACGGCTGCGGTGACGTTTGAGCATCCGTATTTGCTGGCCCGCCGACTGTCCACCTTAGACCATCTGACCAAAGGCCGGGTAGCTTGGAATGTGGTGTCGTCTTATTTGGACTCAGCAGCGCGCAATATCGGCTTGGACAAGCAGATTCCCCACGATGAGCGTTATGACTTGGCTGAAGAGTACATGGAGGTCATCTACAAGCTCTGGGAAGGCAGTTGGGAAGAAGGTTCGGTGTTGCGCGACAAGGAGCGCGGTATCTTCACTGACCCGACCAAAGTCCACCCGATTCAACATGAAGGCAAGTACTTTAAGGTTCCGGGCTTTCATCTGACCGAGCCATCACCCCAGCGCACGCCCGTGATTTTTCAGGCTGGGGCTTCTACGGCGGGTCAAAAATTTGCTGCTCGCCATGCCGAGGCCATGTTTATCTTGGCTACCAGCCCCGAGTCGGCCCGGGTGCTGACCGACAAAATCCGTGCCGAGGTGGCGGCTGCGGGGCGCGAGCCGGATGCCCTGAAGATTTTCACGCTGCTCACGGTGATTACCGGGCCGACTGACGAGGCGGCGCAGCGCAAGCATGAGGAATACCTGTCTTATGCCAGCCCCACCGGGATGATGGCACTCTATGGTGGCTGGACGGGGCTGGACTTCGCTTCCCTCGACCCCGATACGCCCCTGAAGGCGGTGGAGAACGATAGCCTGCGCACCACCCTCGAATCCTTGGCTGCCGACGGCAAGGAGTGGACGGTGCGCGAGGTCATCCGCCAACGCTCTATTGGTGGCCTAGGCCCAGTGGTGGTGGGTGGGCCGCAGAAGGTAGCGGACGAACTGGAACGCTGGGTGGATGAAGGCGGTGTGGATGGCTTTAACTTGGCCTACGCCATCACCCCTGCATCCACCACCGACTTTATTGATTTCGTGGTTCCAGAATTGCGTAAGCGCGGACGCGCACAGACGGGCTATGCACCGGGCACGCTGCGCGAGAAGCTGTTGGGCGATAAAGACGGCAAAACACGCGACTCCCACCCAGCCACGCACTGGCGCAAGCACTACATTGGCAAAGAGAGTGTGGCCGATGCCAGCGGGCCAGCAGCGTCTTGGGCTTGATTGGCTGAATAGAAGAGGCACACCATGTCCCGCGTCCCCCTGCCCCCTGAGCAGCCACTCCACGCCGCCAGCCCGGTGCTTGAATTGCAAGGCATCGATTTGTCCTTTGGCGGCATCCATGCCCTGCATGGCATTGACCTGAGCGTGGCAGCGGGCGAGATTCGCGCCATCATCGGCCCCAACGGTGCTGGCAAAAGCTCGCTGGTCAATGTGATGAGCGGGTTGTACCAGCCGGATAGGGGCACGGTCTGGCTGAATGGGCAAGCCTTTTCCCAAGTGCCTACCGCCCAATTGGCCCGCTTGGGCGTGGCGCGTACCTTCCAAAATTTGGCGCTGTTTCGGGGCTTGACCGTGCGTGACAACATTGCGTTGGGGCGGGTCGAACACACCCGCTCCACCTTTATCGAGCAACTTTGGGGCCGGGGGCGGGCGCGGCGCGAGTTGTTGGATGCCCGTGCCCGGGCGGCTGAAGTGATTCAGTTTTTGGGGCTGGGTGAGGTGCAAGACCGCTTGGCCGGTACGTTGCCCTATGGCCTGCAAAAGCGGGTGGAGTTGGGTCGGGCCTTGATTGCCCGCCCCCGTCTGTTGCTGCTGGATGAGCCGTTGGCTGGCATGACCATGACAGAAAAAGCCCAGATGGTGCAATTGGTGCGTGCCGCTCGTGACCAATGGGGAGCCACCATTGTGCTGATTGAGCACGACATTGGCATTGTGTTGGGCCTGTCTGACAGGGTAGCGGTGCTGGACTATGGCCGCAAGATTGCCGATGGCACGCCGGCAGAGGTGCGCGACGACCCGGTGGTGATTGATGCCTATTTGGGCGTGGCCCACGAGGAGGCCGCGTGATGGGTGGTTTTGATATTGCCTTTTTTGCCGAGGTGCTGGTGGGCGGGCTGCTCTCGGGTGTGATGTATTCGTTGGTGGCGATTGGCTTTGTGCTGATTTACAAAACCTCTGGAGTGCTGAATTTTGCCCAAGGGGCACAACTGTTGTTTGCCGCCTTGAGCTTTGTCAGCTTGGTGGAGCGTGGCGTGCCTTTTGCGCTGGCGCTGGCCCTGACTTTTGCCCTGATGGTGCTATTGGGCCTGCTGATTGAACGGGTGGTGTTGCGCCCGCTGGTCAACCAGCCACCTATCACCTTGTTTATGGCGACGCTGGGGCTGTCGTATGTGATTGAGGGGGTAGCCCAACTGGTGTGGGGCACGCAGGTGCATGAGCTGGATTTGGGTATCTCTGATGAGCCACTGGAGTTGGGCGGTGTCTTGATTTCTAGTTTTGATTTGTTTGCGGCAGGCATTGCTGCCGTGATGGTGGCGCTGCTGTCGGCCTTCTTTCGTTACACCCACATTGGCTTGAGCTTTCGGGCGGCTGCCGACGATACCTTTGCTGCCCTGTCGGTGGGGCTGCGCTTGCCGCGCATTTGGGCCACGGTCTGGGCCACCGCCGGAATCATCGCCTTGGTGGCGGGCTTGCTCTGGGGCGCACGCTTGGGAGTGCAGTTTTCGCTGTCGATGGTGGTGCTGAAAGCCTTGCCGGTGCTGGTCTTGGGCGGCTTTGATTCCATTTTGGGCGCGATTGTGGGCGGTCTCATTATTGGCGCGCTGGAAAAACTGGCCGAGGTCTATCTAGGCGAGCTGGTCGGGGGGGGCATTGAGAGCTGGGTGGCCTATGTGGCGGCGCTGGGCTTCTTGCTGGTCAAGCCCGGTGGCTTGTTTGGGCAACGTCTGGTGGAAAGGGCTTGAGCCATGTCTTCCTCTTCTACATTTTCTTTGGCTACGGTGGTGAAGACCCTGCGCCGCTGGCCGCTGTGGGCGACGCCTGCCATCACTTTATTGCTGGCGTATGGCTTAGTGCCGTGGGTAGCCACCGATTACTGGCTCGATGCCATCTTGTTGCCTTTTCTGGCGCTGTCGCTGGCTGCAGTGGGTTTGAATTTGCTCACGGGCTATGCGGGCCAGCTCTCGCTGGGCTCGGCGGCGTTTATGGCGGTGGGGGCTTTTGCTGCCTACAACTTCTATCTGCGTGTGGAGGGGCTACCGCTGCTGGGCAGCATGGTGCTGGCTGGGTTGGCAGCTACCACCATTGGCGTGGTGTTTGGTTTGCCCAGTTTGCGGCTACGGGGCTTTTATTTGGCCGTGTCCACGTTGGCAGCGCAGTTTTTTGTGCAATGGGCATTGACCAAGTTTGGTTGGTTTAGCAACCACAACCCATCGGGCGTGATTGATGCCCCAGCCATCCGCGTGGCAGGCTACACCTTTGACACCCCCACCGGGCGCTACCTGTTTGCTTTGACGGTGGTCACGGTGCTGACGCTGCTGATTTGGCGCTTGGTGCATACGCCCACCGGCCACCACTTTATTGCCATCCGCGATAACGAACTGGCTGCCCGCGTCACTGGCGTGCCAGTGTTGCGTACCAAGTTGCTGGCCTTTGCCATTTCGTCCTTTGTGATTGGCGTGGCCGGGGTGCTGTGGGGCTTTGTCTATCTGCGCACAGTCGAGCCTGCGGGCTTCAACTTAGACCGCTCATTCCAGATTCTGTTCATCATCATTATTGGCGGTCTTGCCACCATTCGTGGGGCTTTCTTGGGCGCGGCACTGATTGTGGTGTTTCCACTGCTGCTATCGCGCTTGGGCACGTTTTTCTTGGGCGATTGGTTTGACTCGGGCGTGCTGGACTTGAGCCAGCGCATTGTGCTGGGCGTGCTGATTGTGGCCTTTTTGATTGTGGAGCCGCAAGGGCTAGCGGCTCTGTGGCCGCGCCTGTGGCAACGCCTGCGCTCTTTCTTCCGGCCTCGGCCTGCTGTTGCCACGGTCGCGTCTGCTTCTGCGGCCTGAGTTTCTTTTCTAACCCCTGTTGATTCACCACTTAGCTACATCTTTAGAGGAGTTTTTCATGATGTCTTTGTCGCGCCCATTCAAAACGCTGCTGCTGGCCGGGGCTATGGCCCTGACCGGCATACAAGGCAGTGCCTATGCCCAACAGCAGCAGGAACAGTTCTTTCCGCTGCAAAGCTACCGCGTTGGCCCCTATGCCGCCGGTGGCACGGGATTTTTTGGTGGTTTTATCGACTACCTGAACTTGGTCAATACCCGTGATGGTGGCATCAATGGTGTCAAGCTGACATGGGAAGAGGGCGAGACCCAGTATGAAGTGGAGCGCGGCGTCGAGGTGTATGAACGCCTGAAGAACAAACCCGGCATTGCCACTTGGAACCCGCTCTCGGTAGGCATTGCTTATGCGCTGCTCGACCGCGTAACGGCTGACAAAGTGCCCTTGCTCACTATCAACCACGGCCGCACCGACACCACCGATGGCCGGGTCTTCAAATACATCTTCCCACTGTTGGTGAATCCGTACAGCGAGACTTCGGGCATCGTCAATTACATCGGCACAAAAGCCGGGGGTAATGACAAGCTCAAGGGGAAAAAGATTGTGGTGCTGTACCACGGCTCGCCCTACGGCAAGGAAACCATTCCGATTTATGAACTGTTAGCCAAGCAATATGGCTTTACGGTGCAACAAATTGAAGTGCCCCACCCCGGCAACGAACAGCAATCGCAATGGCTGACCATTCGCCGCGCCAAGCCCGATTTTGTGGTGTTGCGTGGTTGGGGCGTGATGAACCCGGTGGCGCTGAAAACCGCGCAAAAAACCGGCTTTCCCGCCGACCGCATCATTGGCAACATCTGGTCAAACTCTGAAGAAGATGTGATTCCAGCGGGTGATGCCGCCAAAGGCTATGTCGCCATCACCTCGGTGGCTCCCGGTAACCAGTTCCCAGTGTTGCAAGACATCACCAAAACCCTGTACGACGCCAACAAAGGCAACTTGCAGGACAAAAAGCGCATTGGCAGCGTCTATCACAACCTTGGGGTACTCAACGGCATCTTGAATGTAGAGGCTATCCGTATCGCCCAAGCCAAGTTTGGCAAGCGCACCCTGACAGGCGATGAAATCCGCTGGGGCTTAGAAAACCTGAAGATTGACGAAGCCCGTGCCGCCGCACTGGGGGCCAAGGGCTTGTTCCACTCCATCAACGTGACTTGGGACAACCACGAAGGCGATGGCCGTGTGGCCTTCCAGCAATGGGATGGCAAGAAGTGGAACGTGGTCTCGGACTGGATTGCACCCGATTGGAAGCTGCTGCGTCCCATCATCGAGAAGTCTTCCCAAGCCTACGCCAAAGAAAAAGGCGTGAAGGTACGCACCAGCATCAACGACTGATTAGACACGGACAGGACACACCATGAGCAGCGTAGCTACCTCAGACATTTCGATTCTTGGCCCGCAATACGAAGCCATTGCCGCCAAATACCGCCCCATCTTCCAACGCATTGCCGATACAGCACTAGAGCGTGAACGCGAGCGCAAATTGGGCCGCGATGCTATTCAGTGGCTCAAAGAAGCCCGCTTTGGTGCGGTGCGTGTGCCGGTGGAGTATGGCGGCGATGGGGCTACCCTGCCCCAATTATTCCAACTGTTGATAGAGCTGGCTGAAGCCGATTCCAACATCGCACAAGCCGTGCGCGGGCATTTTGCTTTTGTCGAAGACCGGCTCAACGCCCCACGCGATGAGCAAACCATTGTTTGGCTGCGCCGCTTTGTGGCGGGTGATTTGGTGGGCAATGCTTGGACAGAAGTGAATGTAGCGATTGGTGACGTGATTACCCGGGTCTCGCAAAAAGATGGCGGCTGGGTGGTCAATGGGCAGAAGTTCTACAGCACCGGCAGCATTTTTGCCGATTGGATTGACCTGTTTGCCCGCCGTGACAGCGATGGCGTGGACGTGATTGCCGCCGTCAGCACCCACCAGCCGGGTGTGACCCACCAAGACGACTGGGATGGCTTTGGTCAACGCACCACCGGCAGTGGCACGTCCACCTACCAAGATGCCGTGGTCGAGGAGGTGAATATCTTCCCGTTTGCGGGCCGGTTTAAGTACCAAACCGCGTTTTATCAACTGTTCCATTTGGTCACGCTGGCCGGTATTGCCCGCGCCGTCACCCGCGATGCGGCACAGCAAGTACGCGAGCGCAAACGCATTTTTAGCACTGGCAATGCCCCAGCCGTGGCGCAAGATGTGCAGATTCAGCAGATAGTGGGCGAGATTTCAGCCCTCGCCTACGCCGCCGAAGCCATCGCCATCCGTGCTACTTTTGCCGCCCAGCGGGCCTACGATGCCCATTGGAGTGGCGATGCGGCCCGCGAAAAGCAGGCCAACATCGAGGCGGAGCTGGAATCTGCCCAAGGCCAAGTGGTGGTGTCTGAGCTGGTGCTGCGGGCCAGCACACAATTGTTCAATGCGCTCGGGGCTTCGTCAGCCAGCTCTAGCAAGGCGCTAGACCGCCACTGGCGCAACGCACGCACAGTGGCCTCGCACAACCCACTGGTCTATAAGGCCCGCATCATTGGCGATTGGCACATCAACGGCACCGAGCCGCCCTATGTGTGGCAAATTGGGGCTGGTTCGGGGCAAACCGCTACTGCGGATGCTGGGCAGCCTGCCTGAAGGAGCGCATGATGGACGCTGCCAACGCCCTGCTACACCTCCAAGGCATTGAGGTTTGCTACCAAAACGCCGTGGTGGCGCTGCACGATGTCCACCTGACGGTGCGGCCCGGAGAAATCCATGCCGTCCTCGGGGCCAATGGCGCGGGCAAGTCCACCACGCTCAAGGCGGTATCCAACCTGTTGCCTGCCGAGCGAGGGCAAGTCACTGGCGGGCATATCACCTTTGCAGGCCACGATGTCACTCGCACCAACCCGGCCACCTTGGTGCGCCACGGGCTGGTGCAGGTGCTGGAGGGGCGGCATTGCTTTCCTCACCTGACCGTAGAAGAAAACCTGATTACTGGGGCTTTGGGGCGTGATGCCACCCGCGCCGAGATAGCCACCGACCTCGAAAAGGTCTATGCCATCTTTCCGCGCTTGCAAGCCCGCCGCCACAGCCGTGCTGGTTTGACCTCGGGCGGCGAGCAGCAAATGGCCGCGATTGGCCGGGCTTTGATGTCGCGCCCGCGCTTGCTGGTGCTGGATGAGCCGTCGATGGGGCTGGCCCCGTTGGTGGTGCAAGACATTTTTAGCCAGCTGCAACGCCTGAACCGAGAGGAAGGGCTGTCCATTTTGGTGGCAGAGCAAAACTCTACCGTGGCCCTGCAATACGCCGACACCGCCACGGTGTTGGAAGCCGGAGTCACGGTGCTGTCAGGCACAGCACAAGAGCTGCGCCAGCGCGAAGACATCCAACACTTTTACTTCGGCCAAGGGCTGGCCCAAGACGCGCCTGCACTGGTGGCCGCCTAAGCAACCGCACCACGCCCCTTTTGACCCCTATCACCCCATTTACGAAAGATTTCACCATGACAACCACTGCAACACCGACTTCTCGCTGGGCCGAACAAGCCACCCCGACCACGGCCCCGGAGTGGCTGGCCCGTGCCGCCGAAGTGGCCGCCCTCTTGGCCCAAGACCAGGTGGCCCGCGACCGCGCCCAAGCTGTGCCCTATGCCGAGGTGCAATTGCTGAAGGACTCGGGTCTGACCAAGTTGCTCGGCCCAGTGCAACATGGCGGTGGTGGCCAACGCTGGGAAACCGCCTACCAAGTGATTCGCAAGGTATCGAGTGGTGATGGCTCTATCGGCCAGTTGCTGGCTTACCACTACCTATGGGCTTGGGCGGTGCGGCTGGTGGGCACACCAGCGCAGATTGAGGCCGTGGAGGCACTGTACACCTCGCAAAATCTGTTCTTTGGCGGGGCAGTGAACCCGCGTGATGGTGATGTCGTTATCACCGAAGTGGATGGACAACTGCACTACAACGGGCGCAAGAGCTTTTGCACCGGCTCCAAGATTTCTGACCTCACAGTGCTGGAAGGCATTTTGGCGGGCACAGATAAGCATATTTTTGCCATCGTGCCCTCCAAGCAGCCGGGCATCATCTACCACGATGACTGGAACCACTTGGGCCACCGCCTGAGCGAGTCGGGCAGCGTAACCATTCAAGACGTGGTGATTGATTGGAGCAGCGCAGCAGGCTATGTGGACAAGGTGTACCAAAGCCGCCCCTACGCTACCCTCAACTTACCGGCCATTCAGCAGATTTTTACCGAAATCTACCTCGGTACGGCCCAAGGCGCGTTGGAAACAGCAGCCAACTACACCAAGAGCAAAACCCGTGCGTGGCCCTATGGCGGCGACAACAAGCAAAGCGCCACCGAAGAATGGTACATCCTAGAAACCTATGGCACGCTGCAATCGCGCCTGTGGGCCGCGCAAGCCTTGGCCGATGCCACGGGTGCAGAAATTGCCCAACTGCTCCACGCAGACCGCGACAGCGTCACCCCCCAAGAGCGGGGCGAAGTGGCAGTGCGTATCGCTGCCGCCAAGCAAGTTGCTATTGATGTGGGGCTGGACATTGGCACGCGCGTGTTTGAAGTGACGGGTGCGCGCGCCACCTCCAATGAGGTGGGCTTGGATATTTATTGGCGCAACCTGCGTACCCACTCGTTGCACGACCCGATTGCCTATAAGCGCCGCGAGGTGGGCGCTTATGCCCTGCTGGGTGAAATCCCTGAACCCACTTGGTACACCTGAGCTGGGGTTGTTCAACCCACCACAGCCCTCTTCTCAACCCAATGCCTCTAGCACTATGCCGGACACCCCTTCTCTGCCTTATTCACAGATCACTGAAACCCTGGCGCGCGAGTTTGCCGCCACTGCCGTGGAGCGTGATATCCGTGGCGGTACACCCAAAGCCGAGCGCGACGCACTGCGGCGCAGTGGATTGCTGTCGTTATCTATCCCTACCGCATACGGTGGTCAGGGGCTGAACTGGGCGCAAGTGCTGGAGACTGTGCGGCGTTTTGCGCAGGTGGACAGCTCTATTGCCCATGTCTATGGTTTTCACCATCTGTTGTTAGCCACAGTACGCTTGTTTTCTCGCCCAGACCAATGGGAGCCTTGGCTGGAGCAAACGGCACACAAACATTGGTTTTGGGGCAATGCGCTGAATCCTTTAGACACCCGTACCGTGGTGCGCCATAGGGAAGGCTGGTATGAGTTCTCCGGAAAAAAGAGTTTCTGTTCAGGAGCCACGGACTCTGAAATGTTGGTGGCTTCAGGCCTTGACGAACACAGCCAAAAACTCCTGATTGCGGCTATTCCTACATCGCGGGCAGGTATCACCCTCAATGAAGACTGGAACAGCATCGGGCAGCGCCAAACGGACAGTGGCAGCGCCTTGTTTGAAAAAGTTCGGGTGGAAGCCCATGAGCTGCTGTTAGACCCTGGCCCGTTGTCTACCCCGTTTTCATCGTTGCGGCCTTTGCTGGCACAGTTGATTTTTGTGCATTTGTTCTTGGGCTTGGCCGAAGGCGCGTTTGAGCAGGCCCGTCATTACACCTTGAACGAGTCACGGCCTTGGTTCCGTTCTGGGGTCGAGCAGGCGGGTCAAGACCCATATACGCTGCTGCATTACGGAGAATTTTTTGTGGGCTTGGAAAGCGTGCGCTTGTTGGCAAGCCATGCGGCCCAACGGTTTGATGAGGCCTGGAGCCGTGGTGCAGCCCTCGATGCACAGCAGCGCGGACAAGTGGCGGTAGCCATTGCCGCAGCCAAGGTGGCATCGTCCAGAGTGGGTTTGGAAGTCTCAAGCCGATTTTTCGAGACCACGGGGGCGCGCGCCACCCACGGTGCATTGCGCTTGGACAGATTTTGGCGCAATCTGCGAACCCAATCTTTGCATGATCCGGTCGATTACAAGCTCAAAGAGTTGGGCGGCTGGGCCTTGCATGGCGAGGTGCCTGCGCCCTCGTTTTATTCCTGAACGGCACGCCTATGGCCACCCTTCCGATCTGGCCGCCACCGCCGTCCAATTCTGAAAGCCCTGCGTTCGATTGGATTTTTGAAGACCCGCGTTCCAAAACCTTGTTAGCCGAGGTGGAACAGGTGGCACATAGCAAAGCCAACGTACTCATCACGGGCGAGACGGGGACGGGCAAGGAGCTGATTGCCCGCCATCTGCACTACCGTAGTGCCCGTTGCAACGGGCCATTTGTGGTGGTCAGTTGCGGGGCATTTTCAGAAACGTTGGTCGATGCCGAACTGTTTGGCTATGAGAGCGGCGCATTTGCAGGAGCCTTTGGCACCCAAATTGGCTGGTTTGAGGCGGCACATGGCGGGACGATTTTTCTGGATGAAATCAATGACTTGCCGCTCATGGTGCAAAACAAGCTCTTGCGCGTACTGCAAGAGCACGAGATTGTGCGCCTAGGCGGGCGCAAACCCATCCCGATTGATGTGCGCATTGTGGCTGCGGCCACAGGCGATCTGGAAGAGATGGTGCAGCGCAAGTGTTTTCGCAAAGACCTTTATTACCGGCTCAATGTGGTCAGTTTGCATGTGCTGACCTTGCGTGAACGCCCCGGTGATATTGTGCCTTTGGCCCGGTATTTCATGGAGGTGTACAGCCGCAAGCTGGGTTACCCCCGGCTGCGCTTGACGCCACAAGCTGAACGCCTGCTGATGCAAGCGCCTTGGCCGGGCAATGTGCGGGAGCTAGAAAACACGATCCATCGCACCTTGCTGCTGTGCGATGGCGAGGTGATTGATGCGGCAGATCTGCGTTTGTTGCCACCTCCTGCGAAATCGCATTCTGCGGTATCAGCGCCTCACAAACATGTGCCGGCAGCACCTGCACCCATGTTGGCCCCGGCCCACAGCGCGGCAACGACGGCGTTGCAACAGGCTATTCGGCAATTGTGTCAGGCCCAAGGGGGTGATTTGCACCAAACCGTGGAGGACACCCTCCTGCGCGAGGTCTTTCATTACTGCCATTACAGCCAAAGCGAAACCGCCCGCCTATTAGGGCTGAGTCGCAACATAGTGCGTGCCCGCCTGATTCGGCTGGGGGCCATTAACACATCACGCAAAACCTCTGTCTTTTCAGAATTTACCTCTTCCCCTTTTTTCAGCAACAAGGATATTCCATGAGCCTCGATATTTTCTGGTTTCTTCCTACCTCTGGTGATACCCGCTACTTGGGTAAGTCCGATTTTGGTCGCGCGCCCAGCAATGCCTATTTGCGTCAAATTGCCGTTACTGCCGAGCATTTGGGCTACGACGGCTTGTTAATTCCCACGGGTAGTTCGTGCTTAGATCCGTGGGTCACTGCGGCCAGTTTGGTGCCCGTGACCCAGCGTATCAAACTATTGGTGGCTTTACGCACATCGTTGGGCAACCCCACAGCCACAGCACGCCAAGCAGCATCACTAGACCAAGCCCTCAATGGCCGTTTGTTGTTGAATGTAGTGCCCGGCGGTGATGCCGTAGAGCTGGCTGCCGATGGCATTTTTTATGATCACGATGCCCGTTATGCCGTGAGCGATGAGTTTTTGACCATCTGGCGCAAGCTCTTGCAAGGTGACACTGTAGATTTTGAGGGCCAACACCTGCGTGTGCAAGGAGCCAAGAATTTCTTCCCTCCTGTCAGCCAGCCTTATCCGCCGTTGTATTTTGGTGGCTCTTCTGCGGCAGCCCATGAATTGGCTGCCAAACATGTGGATGCTTATCTGTCTTGGGGGGAGCCACCCGAGGCGGTGGCCCAAAAAATAGCCGATGTTCGTGCTCGGGCTGCCCAATATGGGCGCACTGTGCGTTTTGGCGTGCGTATCCATGTGATTGTGCGGGAAACCAGTGCCGAGGCATGGGCTGCTGCCGATCGCCTGATCAGCCACCTGACGGATGAAGACATCCAACGTGCCCAGCAAAACTATGCCCGCATGGATTCCGAAGGCCAGCGCCGCATGGCTGCATTGCACGGCGGACGGCGAGACAAATTGGTGGTTGGCCCTAATTTGTGGGCTGGTGTGGGGCTGGTGCGGGGTGGTGCAGGCACCTCATTGGTGGGCAATCCTGAAGAAGTGGCGGCTCGTTTGCAAGAGTACGTGGATTTGGGGGTGGACAGCTTTGTGTTGTCCGGCTATCCCCATCTAGAAGAAGCTATCCGGTTTGCAGAACTGGTGTTTCCACTGTTGCCCGGCAAACAAGCAGTAACTTTGCGTGACCAAACTCTCACAGGTGGTGCCTTCGATGCCCGGGCCACTGTTCCAACAAAGTCACATCAAGTGGAGGCAGCATGACCAATGCTTTTTTGCCATCTGCCGGGGCTGCTACAGGGCAGCGTGTGATTGACATGCGCTGTCGGCCTGCCTATTTGCATGATTTCTTTGGTGCCACGCCCAGTTCACCGGGCGAGACCGTGGCCCGCTGGCTCAACCGGCGTGTGGGCACGCGGGGTGATGATCTGCATTTTGCCCGTTCGCGAACGCCCGAGGGGTTTTTGGCTGAAGTGCACGATGCCGGGCTGACCCATGCCGTAGTGGTAGGACGCCACACCCCCAGCCAGCATTTGCCCAATGACACCATCCATCAGATAGTGCAAGGGCATGGGGAGTTGATTGGTATTGGCTCGGTTGATCCTGCTTTGCAGGGCATTGAGGCGGCCTTGGCCGAAGCAGATCGGGCGGTTCGCACGTTGGGACTGGCAGGGATCGATTTGGAGCCTGGCTTTGGTGAGCCCGCCCGCCATCCCGACGATCCCATTTATTTCCCGGTGTACGACTTGGCCCAGGATTTGGGGGTGCCGGTCTTTTTGATGAGCGGCCCGACCACGCCCGATCTGCGTTACAACGATCCCGCACCGCTGGCACGAGTGGCACAGGCGTTTCCGCGTTTGCCTTTGGTGGTTTACCACGGTTATTGGCCCCACGTTCAACAAGCTATTGGCGTGGCGTTCCGTTACGAGAATGTTTTTCTGGTACCGGATATGTATTTGTTTCAACCGGGAACACAGTTTTATGTAGAAGCGGCCAATAGCTTTTTGAGAGAACAACTCCTTTTTGGCTCCTCTTATCCATTTCGACCGATCCGGCAGTCGATTGAAGATTTTTTGGCGCTGGGTTTTCGGGAAGACGTGGTCAGCCAATTGCTCTATGACAACGCGGCCCGACTTCTGAAGGTTTGAAGATGGGCAGGGGTTTTGTTGCACAAGGTGCAATCGTGCCAAGAGAACCCCAATCCCAATCCCAATCCCAATCCCAGACGCAGCTAGGCTATGGCAGGCACCGGCACCGTTGTCGGGTGCCTCAGAGCCGCTAACATAACTTCTCCACGAACCGAGAACAGATGATGGCAGCGGCCAAGTTCAGCAGTGCTTGGTGAATATCAAGCCGCTGCTCGAATCTGATACGTAACTTGCCAAAGCCCGCAAACCATGCATGCGTATGCTCGACCACCCAACAATGATTACCCAGTCGCTCGCTGCTCTATACTCGTTTGCGCGCTATACGGCTGATAATGCCCCGCACCGTCAAGTAATCGCGACAACGGCACGCGTCATACCCTTTGTCGGCATGCAAATTCCCAGGCCTTCGGCGTGTTCGACCCTTCAAACATCGCACTGCCGGGATGGCATCCAAGCACTGCTCAGACAGAGCCAAAGGCAGAAGCAACCGTGCTCCAGCACTGGATTGGTCTGGCAAAAGAGGTTGACCGATCGCGGTTCGCTCCGCCCACTGAACCTTGAAGACTGATGTTAGGCCAGCTCAGCCCGCAGGGTCTTGGCGGCAGCAACCATGTGCGTGAGGGCTGGAATGACTTCAGGCCACTGGCGGGTCTTGAGACCGCAATCAGGATTGACCCACAGGCGTTCGGCGGGAACGCGCGCGGCAGCCTTCTTCATCAGCTCGACCATGTGCTGCTCGCTGGGGATGTTGGGCGAGTGGATGTCATAAACACCGGGGCCGATCTCGTTGGGGTAGCTGAAGTCGTCGAAGGCATCGAGCAACTCCATGTCCGAGCGTGAGGTCTCAATAGTGATGACATCGGCATCCATCTCCGCAATGGAAGCGATGATGTCGTTGAATTCCGAATAGCACATGTGGGTGTGGATCTGCGTTTCATCGCGCACACCGTTGGCGGTGATGCGGAAACTTTCCACTGCCCAGTCAAGGTAGTTCTTCCATTGGGCACGGCGCAGCGGCAGACCCTCACGCAGCGCGGCCTCGTCAATTTGGATCACCCGCACACCAGCCCGTTCCAGATCCAGCACTTCTTCGCGGATAGCCAGTGCCAGTTGGCGGCACGACTCTGAGCGCGGCTGGTCATCGCGCACAAAAGACCAGTTGAGGATGGTAACTGGGCCGGTGAGCATACCCTTCATAGGCTTGCTCGTCAGGGACTGGGCATAGGTGATCCACTCCACCGTCATGGCGCGCGGGCGGCTGATGTCGCCGAACAGAATCGGTGGCTTCACGCAGCGCGAGCCATACGACTGCACCCAGCCAAACTGGCTGAAAGCATAACCCTCAAGCTGCTCGCCGAAATACTCGACCATATCGTTGCGCTCGGCCTCACCATGCACCAGCACATCCAGCCCCAAGGCTTCCTGTTCGCGTACGGCGCGTTCAATTTCTTGGCGCATGGCGGCTTGGTAGCTTGCCAGATCCAGTCGGCCCGCCTTGAATTCGCTGCGCGCATGGCGGATTTCAGGCGTTTGCGGGAACGAGCCAATGGTGGTGGTCGGAAACTGGGGCAGTTGCAGCAGTGCAGCCTGCTTGGGTGCACGTTGGCTATAGGGGCTCTCGCGGCGGCCCAAATCACTGGTGATCTTGGATACAGCCAGCTTGACGGCTGGGTTGTTCACGCGCGGTGAAGCGCGGCGCGCCGAGAGTGCTGCTTGGTTGGCAAGCAAGGCTTCGCGTACTGCATCACGACCTGCATTCAGGGCCTGGGCTAACACTTGAAGCTCCACCAACTTCTGACGGGCAAAGGCCAGCCACGACAGGATTTCCGCGTCCAGCTTTTGCTCGCTGGCCAAGTCTACTGGCACATGCAGCAGCGAGCATGAGGGTGCAATCCACAGGCGCTGGCCTAACTGCTGCGCTAACGGCTCCAGCCAATCCAAGGTGGCATAGAGGTCGGTTTTCCAGATGTTGCGGCCATTGATCACGCCCAGCGACAGCACCTTGTGTGGGGATAGCAGGTTGATGAGCAGCTGCACACCATCGCGGTCGTTGATCGCGTCTACATGCAGACCGGCCACAGGCAGGTTGGCGGCCAAGTAAGCATTTTCCTGTAGTTGGCCAAAGTAGGTTGCCAGCAATAGCTTGAGCTTGGTAGCTTTGAGGTGGTGATAGGCAATCTTGAAAGCGTGTTGCCAATCGGCATCCAACTCGGTGACTAGGATGGGCTCATCGATTTGCACCCATTCCACCCCTTCACCGGCCAAGGTTTCGAGTAGTTCGGCATATACCGGCAGCAGTCGCTCCAGCAAAGCCAGACGATTGGAGCCGTCCTTGCTTTTGCCGATGGCCAGGTAGGTTACGGGGCCAATGATGACTGGCTTGGCCTTTACGCCTTGGGCACGGGCCTCGGCTAGTTGCTCCAACAGGCGACTGGCATCCAGTTTGAATTCGGTTGTTGTGGTGAACTCGGGCACGATGTAGTGGTAGTTGGTATCAAACCACTTGGTCATCTCACCTGCGGCCACGCCACCGCAGCAGCCCGCATGGTTCTCGGTCGTTTGGGCTGAGCGGCCACGCGCCACGCGGAAGTAATTGTCTAAGGAGTCGCCATGAAAGTCACGCACCCGCTCAGGCAGGTTGCCCAGTGTGAAACTCATGTCCAACACTTGGTCGTAGAACGAGAAATCTCCCACTGGAGCCCAGTCTAGCGGTGCTTGGTCGGCCCAGTGTTGCTGCCGAAGGCCAGCGCCCAGTGTCTTCAAGTCGGATAGCGCGGATTGGCCTTTCCAATAGGACTCCAGCGCGAACTTGAGTTCGCGCTGGACACCAATGCGGGGAAAGCCGAGGTTGTGTGTTGTGACCATGTGTCTTCTTCAATGTCATCTGAGTTCGAGATGCCGTGAGGTTAAAGACATGTATGGATTAAGTAAAATGATGTTTTTTCAGGAATTGATAAATTTTATTCATGAAGAACTATGATCGAACGTAGTCACTTGGCCATTATTCGGGAGGTTGATCGGCAGGGCTCGATGACGGTGGCAGCCTCTACCCTGTGCCTCACTCAGCCCGCACTGAGCCACGCCATGAAAAAATTGGAGCAGCTGATAGGCACCGATATCTGGCTGCGTGAAGGCCGCAGTCTGCGTTTGACCCAAGCGGGCCAGTACCTGTTGGCGATGGCTAATCGGGTGTTGCCACAATTGGAGCTGGCCGAGGAGCGCATGCGACAGTTTGCTCAGGGCGAACGGGGCACGTTGCGCATCGGCATGGAATGCCACCCTTGTTACCAATGGCTGCTGAAGATCGTGGCCCCCTACTTGGCCGCTTGGCCTGATGTTGAAGTGGACGTGAAGCAGAAGTTTCAATTCGGCGGTATCGGTGCACTGTTCGGCTTTGAGATTGATCTGCTGGTGACACCGGATCCGGTGTTCAAGCCGGGTCTGCACTTTGAGCCAGTGTTCGATTACGAGCAGGTGTTGGTAGTGAGCAATCAGCACCGATTGGCGCATCAGGTTTTTGTGGAACCGGCACAGTTGACATCGGAGGTCTTGCTCAGTTATCCGGTGCCCCCAGAGCGCCTGGACATTTACCAGCAGTTTCTGTTGCCCGCCGGGGTGTTACCACGCCGCCACAAACCGATCGAAAACACCGACATCATGCTGCAGATGGTCGCTAGTGGCCGAGGTGTCACTGCACTGCCACGCTGGTTGGTAGAGGAGTATGCGGTGCGGTTAGCCATCAAGCCTGTGAGGTTGGGGCCGCAGGGTATCGCCAAACAAATCTACTTGGGTGCGAGAGAAGCTGATATGCAGATTGATTATTTACAAGCCTTGGTTGTACTGGCGCGTACCTCGAAGGATGGTCTTACCTGAACGATGCCTAGTAAAGTGGCTTTGACATCGGCTATTGATGCAGGAATGGATGGCCCCAAGATCGGAATCTCACTGAAGTTTTTGGCTACCCGCACGCTGCCCGACGAGTGATCCATAGGGTGCAGACTGGCTTTGGTTCTCGTCCACGGCCAAAGCTCGGCCGACAAATGGAAAAGCACGCTGCGGGCAGTCCTCCCGTTCACACACCTTGCAGCCCATACCGATGGGTGTGGCTGCTTCCGGGCTCTGCAAGTCCAAGCCTTTTGCATAAACCAGCCGATGTGCATGGCGTACATCGCAACCCAATCCGACAGAAAACGTTCTGCGTGGTGCGCCATAACCCGCTTCACCATGGGTGACGGTGTGTGCAATCCACAGGTAGCGGCGGCCGTCTGGCATGCTGGACAACTGTGCCAAGATTTGGCCCGGCCTGGAGAAAGCCTCATAGACGTTCCACAGCGGGCAGGTACCACCGATGCGGCTGAAGTGGAAGTGGGTGGCCGACTGGCGTTTGGAGATGTTTCCGGCCCGATCCACCCGCACAAAAAAGAAGGGTACGCCCGGCGAACCTAGCCGCTGCAAGGTGCTAAGCCGATGACAAACGGTTTCAAGCCCGACACCAAACAGTTGTCCCAGCAGTTCGATGTCGTAGCGCAGTGTCTCAGCCGCCTGCAAAAAATTCATGTAGGGCAGTAGCAACGCCCCGGCAAAGTAGTTGGCGAGGCCCACTCTCACTAACTTACGAGCGGGTTCGTTCTTGGTAAAAGGCGGGACTTTGATCAAGTCATCGATTAACGATGAGAACTCCATCAAGGCCAACTGTGTCGCCATTTGAAATGATTGCTGTGGTGGTTCGAGGTGAGCGGATAGGGTCAAAGTGAACTGGACGGGATCAAAATGACGTTTGCTGCGCTGTGCCGACCGATCCCTCTGAACTTTGACCCCATGGGTTTCTAGCCGTTGTTCTAGCCATGCATCTAGTTTCATTGAGGGGGCTTTGGCTTGTGCCTGTTGGGCCAATCCTTCGGCTGCGCGATCCAAAGGATCGAAGTAATTTTGGTGCGAAAAGAAAAAATCACGTACCAACTCGAAGGGCTGGCTGATCATCGGTTCATCATGATTGCGACCATCGCCCAACTGCAGCGACAGGGACTCCAATCGCCCAATCAGCTCATGTTGGCGGCGATGTAGAGCGATCACAGCTTGCGCCAAGGCTGGCATCTGAGAGGCTACCTCTTGAAACTCCGGCAGCGATATCGGTTGTGCGGCCTCGGCCAGCGCCTCTTTCAATCCTGCCAATAGACGCGCCTCCTCATCTTCTGAGAACTCTTGGATGTCAATGCCCATGGCACGGTTGAGTTTGAGCAGCACAGATACCGTGAACGGTCGTTGATTCTGTTCGAGTTGGTTCAAGTAACTGGGTGAGATCCCCATCGCTTGGGCCAGTGCAATCTGTGACATGCCGCGTTCAGCACGCAGTTTGCGCAGTTTGATGCCCATGAAAGTTTTTTTCATTGCTGTGCATTCAAGAGTTTGTGAAATTCGCAAATTTCGCAAATTTACGAATTTCTTTCGCAAAAATTCGCCAATTCAGTGGTTTTCTAGGGGCCATATTTTGCGTAAATTGCGAATCATGACAAGCCCTCTTGGAACCGTTGAATTACGCGAATTGGTGTTACCTGCCTTGGCTAACCACCACGGCACCCTCTTTGCTGGTCAGAGCCTGCAGTTGTTGGCCAAAGCGGCCTTCTTGGCTGCCCGCAGCTTGGCGCAGCGTGAAGTGGTCATGGCTAGTGTGAGCGGTGTGGACTTCCTGCAACCCGTGCCAGTCGGTCACCAGCTACTGCTGCGGGCCTGGGTCAGCCGGGTTGGCCGTAGCTCGATGACGGTGTGCGTTACTGCCTTGGCCGATACGCCCGGCGTGCCGCAAGACCAGGTGCTCAAGGGGGTGTTTGAAATGGTGGCGGTCGATGCGCTAGGCCGCCCTGCAACGATGGATTGTTCTTATATTCAACAGGAGACCCCAACATGAGTTCCGAGACATTGCAAGCCCCAGTGACCTTGAAGCCCAAGAAATCCGTTGCCCTGTCGGGCACGGCGGCTGGCAACACTGCCCTGTGTACCGTAGGCCGCACCGGCAATGACCTGCACTACCGAGGCTACGACATCCTCGACATCGCTGAGGTCTGTGAGTTTGAGGAGATCGCCTACCTGTTGGTACATGGCAAGTTGCCCACGCGAGCCGAGCTCAAGGCCTACAAGGCCAAACTCAAGGCATTGCGTGGCTTGCCCGGCAGCGTAAAGGCGGCCTTGGAGCAACTGCCCGCCGCTAGCCATCCGATGGATGTGATGCGTACCGGTGTCTCGGCTCTGGGTTGTGCATTGCCAGAAAAGGACGACCATAACCTGCCCGGCGCACGTGATATTGCCGACCGCCTGATGGCCAGTTTGGGCAGCATGCTGCTGTACTGGTACCACTTCAGTAACTCGGGCCGCCGCATCGAGGTGGAGACGGATGACGAATCGATTGGCGGCCATTTCCTGCATCTGCTGCACGGTGAGAAGCCGTCCGAGGGTTGGGTGCGCGCCATGCACACCTCGCTCAACCTGTACGCCGAGCACGAGTTCAATGCCAGCACCTTCACGGCCCGTGTGATTGCTGGCACCGGCAGTGACATATATTCGAGTATTGCCGGGGCTATTGGTGCGTTGCGCGGCCCCAAGCACGGCGGTGCCAACGAGGTGGCGTTTGAGATCCAGAAGCGCTATGACAACCCGGATCAGGCCGAGGCCGACATCCGTCGCCGCATGGAGGCCAAGGAGGTGGTGATTGGCTTTGGTCATCCGGTGTACACCGTGAGCGACCCGCGCAACGTCATCATCAAGGGTGTGGCCAAGCGCCTGTCGGAGGAGGCCGGATCAACCAAGATGTACGACATCGCCGAGCGACTCGAATCCGTGATGTGGGAAGTCAAGAAGATGTTCCCGAACCTGGACTGGTTCAGCGCCGTGAGCTACCACATGATGCAGGTGCCCACCGCCATGTTCACGCCGCTGTTCGTCATTGCCCGCACCAGCGGCTGGGCTGCGCATGTGATTGAGCAGCGCGTGGACGGCAAGATCATCCGACCCAGTGCCAACTACACCGGGCCGGAAGACCAAAAGTTTGTGCCGATTGAAGAGCGCCGTTGAACCTCCAAAGATAGCGACCAACGCTTGTTCAGCAGATTTTTTGCCTATTTCTGCACTGAAAGTAACGCTGAGCAAGCGCTGGTAGCCCACAAAGAAGCGAACCTGCCCCCTATGATGAACACTGTCCACCGCAAACCCCTTCCTGGCACGGCCTTGGAGTATTTCGACGCATGCGAAGCCGCCGAACAACTCCAGCCCGGCGCTTGGGCCACCCTGCCCTACACCGCCCGTGTCCACGCTGAAAACTTGGTGCGCCGTGCTGCGCCGGAACAGCTGAACGCCTTTTTACGCCAGTTGATTGAGCGTAAGCGTGACATCGACTTCCCTTGGTTCCCTGTACGTGTGGTGTGCCACGATATCCTAGGCCAAACAGCCTTGGTGGATCTGGCTGGTTTGCGCGATGCGATTGCCAAAGAGGGCGGTGATCCGGCAGCGGTCAATCCGGTGGTGCCAGTACAACTTATCGTTGATCACTCGCTGGCCGTGGAATGTGGCGGCTTTGACCCTGATGCCTTTGCCAAGAATCGGGCGATTGAAGAGCGCCGCAACGAAGACCGTTTTCACTTCATCGAGTGGACGAAGAAGGCGTTCGCCAATGTGGACGTGATTCCGGCAGGCAATGGCATCATGCACCAGATCAATCTGGAAAAGATGTCGCCCGTCGTGTATGTGCAGGACGGCGTAGCTTTCCCCGACACTTGCGTGGGCACTGACAGCCATACGCCCCACGTCGATGCGCTGGGCGTGATTGCCGTGGGCGTGGGCGGGCTGGAAGCCGAGAACGTGATGCTGGGCCGCGCCTCCTGGATGCGCCTGCCGGATATCGTGGGTGTGAAGCTCACGGGCCAGCGTCAGCCGGGCATCACCGCCACCGACATTGCGCTGGCGCTGACCGAGTTTCTGCGCCAAGAAAAAGTGGTGGGCGCGTATGTGGAGTTTTTCGGCGCGGGGGCAGACAGCCTCTCGATTGGCGACCGTGCCACCATCTCGAATATGTGCCCCGAGTACGGTGCTACGGCGGCGCTGTTTTATATCGACCCGCAGACCACCGACTACCTGCGCCTGACCGACCGCAGCCCAGAGCAGGTGCGCTTGGTAGAAACCTATGCCAAGACTGCCGGTCTGTGGGCTGACACGCTGCGCGAGGTGCAGTACGAGCGTGTGCTCTCGTTCGATCTCTCCAGTGTGGTGCGCAACATGGCCGGCCCCAGCAACCCGCACCGCCGCTTGCCGACCTCGGCACTGGTGGATCGCGGTATTGCTGGCCCCATCAAGCTGGAGATGGCCCGCGCCGAAGAGGCCGAGGGGTTGATGCCTGATGGTGCTGTCATTATTGCGGCCATCACCAGCTGCACTAACACCAGCAACCCGCGCAATGTCATCGCCGCAGGCCTGCTGGCGCGCAACGCCCGCCGTCTGGGCTTAGCGCGCAAACCGTGGGTCAAGACCTCGCTCGCCCCCGGCTCCAAGGCGGTAGAGCTGTACCTGAAAGAGGCCGGGCTGCTACAAGATCTAGAAGCACTGGGCTTTGGCATCGTCGCTTTTGCCTGCACCACTTGCAATGGCATGAGCGGTGCGCTTGACCCGAAAATTCAGCAAGAAATCATCGACCGCGATCTGTACGCCACGGCGGTACTCTCGGGCAACCGCAACTTCGACGGGCGCATCCACCCCTATGCCAAGCAAGCCTTTTTGGCCAGCCCGCCGCTGGTGGTGGCCTACGCTATCGCGGGCACGGTGCGCTTCGACATTGAAAACGATGCCTTTGCCGTGGTGGATGGCCAGCCTGTGTGCCTGAAAGACCTGTGGCCTAGCGACGAGGAGATCGATGCCATCGTGGCAAAGGCTGTCAAGCCCGAGCAGTTCCGGGCCGTATACGAGCCGATGTTTACCATCCGTCAGGACGATGGTCCAAAGGCTGCGCCGCAGTACGACTGGAGAGCGCAGTCCACTTACATCCGCCGCCCGCCTTACTGGGATGCGGAAGGTGTGGGCGCACTGGCAGCCTACCCGCGCACGCTGAAAAACATGCGCCCGCTGGCCCTTTTGGGTGACAACATCACTACCGACCACCTCTCCCCCTCCAACGCCATTTTGGCCGACAGTGCGGCAGGCGAGTACCTGGCGAAGATGGGGCTGCCGGAGGAAGACTTTAACTCCTACGCCACGCACCGGGGCGACCACCTGACGGCTATGCGCGCTACCTTTGCTAACCCGCAGCTCGTCAATGAGATGGCGGTGGTCTATGGACAGGTGAAGAAAGGCTCACTGGCGCGCATTGAGCCTGAAGGAAAAGTGGTACGCATGTGGGAGGCCATCGAGACCTACCTGAACCGCCGCCAGCCGCTCATCATTATCGCCGGAGCCGACTATGGCCAAGGGTCGAGCCGCGACTGGGCCGCCAAGGGCGTGCGCTTGGCGGGCGTGGAAACGGTGGTGGCCGAAGGTTTCGAGCGCATCCACCGCATCAACCTGATCGGCATGGGCGTGCTGCCGCTGGAGTTTCAGCCGGGCGTAAACCGTCTGACGCTACAGCTCAATGGCACCGAAACCTACGATGTAGAAGGCAATTTGGAGCCGCGTGCCGAACTGACGCTGCTCATCCACCGCCAAAACGGACAGACCGACCATGTGACCACCACCTGCCGCCTCGACACTGCCGAAGAAGTTTCAGTGTACGAAGCGGGCGGCGTGTTACAGCGTTTCGCGCAAGATTTTTTGGCATCCCATCGGGCTTGAAGCCATGACCCAATACCTTCCCCAAATCCGCATCCCCGCTACTTACATGAGGGGTGGCACCAGCAAAGGCGTGTTCTTCCGCCTGCAAGACCTGCCCGAAGCCGCGCAGCAGCCCGGCCCGGCGCGTGAAAAATTGTTCCAGCGCGTCATCGGCAGCCCCGACCCCTACGGCGCACAAATCGACGGCATGGGCGGTGCAACGTCGAGCACCAGCAAGTGCGTGATCCTCTCCAAGAGCACGCGGCCTGGGCACGATGTGGATTACCTCTACGGCCAAGTGTCCATCGATAAGGACTTTGTGGACTGGAGCGGCAACTGCGGTAACCTCTCTACCGCTGCCGGGGCTTTTGCTATCCATGCGGGTTTGGTAGATGCCAGTCGCATCCCTGAGAACGGCGTGTGTGTGGTGCGCATCTGGCAGGCCAACATCGGCAAAACCATCATCGCCCACGTGCCCATCGCGGGCGGGCAGGTGCAGGAAACCGGTGACTTCGAGCTGGACGGCGTGACCTTTCCGGCCGCCGAAATCGTGCTGGAATTCATCGATCCCTCAGACGAGGGTGAAGACGGCGGCGCGATGTTCCCTACCGGCAATCTGGTGGATGCACTGGAAGTGCCCGGCATTGGCACCTTCAAGGCCACCATGATCAATGCGGGTATTCCTACCGTGTTCGTCAACGCTGCCGACATCGGCTACCAAGGCACAGAGCTGCGCGAGGACATCAACGGCGACCCAGCGCAACTGGCACGCTTTGAGCAGATTCGTATCGCTGGTGCGCTGCGCATGGGCCTGATTCAAACGCCCGAGGAGGCGGCCACGCGCCAGCACACGCCCAAAATTGCCTTCGCCAGTCCGCCCAAGGACTACACCGCCTCCAGTGGCAAGGTGATTGAGGCAGCGGATGTCGACCTGCTGGTGCGCGCCCTCTCTATGGGCAAGCTGCACCACGCCATGATGGGCACTTGCGCAGTTGCTATTGGTACGGCGGCGGCTATTCCCGGCACGCTGGTGAACCTGGCTGCTGGTGGTGGTGAACGCCAAGCCGTGCGCTTTGGCCACCCCTCGGGCACCTTGCGCGTGGGCGCAGAGGCGCAACAGAAAAACGGCCAGTGGACGGTCACCAAGGCGGTAATGAGTCGCAGCGCCCGCATTCTGATGGAAGGCTGGGTACACATACCCGGTTGACCGTGTTTCTTCTGCAGGAGTTTTCTCCCTTGGAGGCATAGCAAAAACTCCTGTTTTCATTGCTGCTAACGCTTGCCAGACAGGCGCTAGCAGCGGTCTTTGGTTCAAGTATTGGAGGGGATGGATGTCCACCCGCAAGCAACTCAAGCATCTCGTCGAGGCCCGCAACGGCCTGCTCGTTCCGGGCGCATTCAACGCATTGTCGGCCCGAGTCATCGCAGATTTGGGCTTTCAGGCCATCTACGTCACTGGTGCAGGCGTGACCAATATGTGGTTTGGTATGCCTGATCAGGGGTTCATGGGGCTGCATGAGATTGCCGAGCACACGGCGTGCATTCGCGATGCGGTCGATGTGCCGCTCATCGTCGATGCCGATACCGGCTTTGGCAGTGCGCTCAACGTAGTGCATACCGTGCGCACGCTGGAGCGTGCCGGGGCTGACTGCATTCAGCTAGAAGATCAAGTGGCGCCCAAACGTTGCGGGCACTTTAGCGGTAAGGAGGTCATCAGCACAGAAGAGGCTGTCAGCAAAATCAAGGCGGCTGTCGATGCGCGGCGTGATCCAGATTTCCTCATCATGGCGCGCACCGATGCTGCCGCTACGCATGGCTTTGAAGCGGCCGTGGAGCGTGCGCACAAATTCGCCGAGGCAGGCGCGGACATCCTGTTTGTTGAGGCTGTGACTAAAGCTGACGAAGTGCGCGCACTGCCGCAGCGGTTGCACAAGCCTCAGCTGATGAACATGGTGATCGGCGGGCGTACCCCTATCTTCAATGCTGAGCAACTTGGTGAACTGGGCTTCGGCATCGTGTTGTACGCCAACGCCGCGCTGCAGGGCGCAGTGATGGGCATGCAGAAGGCCTTGACCGTATTGCGCGACGAGAGGGAAGTGCAGGAATTCAGCGGCTTGGTCACGCCGTTTGCCGAACGTCAGCGCCTGGTGGGTAAGCATGCTTGGGATGCGTTGGAGAAGCAATACACCTGAATACGGACTAGCGCAGCCTTGTGTATGGGGGCCGCCCACTCTCGGTCAGTAACTGGCGCCCTGAACACAGAATTGCAGAGCTGGACTGGGGGTGATCTCAATGAACGCTGTGAACTTTATCTGGCCCGGCTTGTCAGCGCCGGCTTCTACCATTCTCCAACCCCAAGCCTTGAGCGAGTTGCTGGCCGAGCGATTACGCGAGCGTATCTTGCGACATGAGTTCATGCCTGGAACAGACATGGATGAAGTAGCTTTACTCAAGGAGTATGGGGTTAGTCGTACCCCGGTGCGCGAGGCTTTGAAGTTACTACACCACGAAGGGCTCCTAACGGCTAAGCACCGGCGCGGCATGGCCGTAACTGTGCTCAGCGAGACGGAAGTGCACGAAGCTCGAGAAATGTTCGATTCACTAAACCGCTACGCGCAATACCACCCGACCTATATGCACTTTCCACGTTCTTTGTTGCGTCAGATGCTAAGCATGGTCGAGCAGCGCTTGCGCTTAGCCTATGGTCTGGAATTCGATTCATTGCGAAGAGGGACAGAGACGGCTGCCGTACCACCACCCACCAATTTACACGAAAGCCAATGACCGGCCAAAAAGCTGCTGCAAGGTCTTTGCCCTGCCCGTGTCAACCAGGGGCTAAAACTAGCCGCCACTTTTGCGCTTGCTGGGTAAGATTTGTGCCAGCACATCCCGCTAGTGATCCGCTTTACGCTCCCAAGCGTACCTACCCCACAGATACTCCTGTGCCGCAGGAGCTTTCTTCAGCACATAGCCTGCGAGTTCTTCGCTTGGATCGCCTACCTACACCGAAAGTGCCTCATCCCAACCATCGAATACAGGCCAGGGTGGCAGCACTTGTCTGCCGTCTGAGTGCTGCACCCGTACCCAGCCAGAGCCGTCTCGGAGTAGGACACACCAATTAGAGGACAACGACTTTTGCCCAGGCCAAGGCGAATTCAATAAGTGATTTGATCCTGATAAAAAAATATGCGCACGAGGGTGGTTGAACGGTACCGCTGGCCGTATTTTCTTTGGCTCTTCTTGTCTACACCCTCAGAGCTGCCCCTATGCTGGTTTGGCATAGCTGCTAGCTGCTTTACCCGACTGTCTCAACGGAAAGTGGGTAGTCACAATGCCGTCACTTCTAACCGGCACGAGACAAGCCATGCAACCCATTCTCCACGGCATTTCCTCCATGGCGACACGCCAGGCCTTCAGTGAATTGCTGGTGGATTGGCATGCCCGCGGTGGTGAGACAACCACCATCGAGTCGGTGGGAGGGGTGGATGCAGCACGGCGCGTGCAGGCGGGTAAGGAGGCTTGGGATGTGGTGTTTCTGGCCTCTGAGGCACTGACCAAACTACAGGCCGCAGGCCGTGTGGTCGAAGGCAGTGTGTTGCCATTGATGCGTTCAGGCACGGCGGTGGCTGTGCCCGCAGGTGCTGAGCCACCCGACATCACCTCAGAAGATGCGGTGCGGGCAGCGGTGCTGGCAGCCCCCAGCATCGGCTACTCCACCGGGCCCAGCGGGGTGGCATTGCAGGCGCTGTTGGATCGCTGGGGCATTGCTACACAGGTCAGCACACGCACGGTGCAGGCACCACCCGGTGTGCCCGTGGGCACCCTCATTGCCCGGGGTGAAGTGGCTTTGGGCTTTCAGCAGTTGGCCGAACTCATCCATGTGCCAGGAATTGCCATTGTGGGCTTGCTGCCACCATCCATTGCCATTGACACGGTGTTCAGTGGCGGCATCGTGGCAGGCACGCCCCACACCGATGCGGCCCGGCGCTTGCTGGCCTTCATGGCATCGCCCGAGGCATCGCAAGCCAAGCAACGCCAAGGCATGACGCCGGTCTGATACGGCACAGCGCACTTCTTTTCAAAAGAATTCTTCAGGAGACAAACCATGGCCGGCAGCAATGCGCCAACCAATGTGCAAACGGTGCTCAACGAGCACCCGTTTTCGGGCTTTCAGTGGCTGATTTTCGGCTTGTGCTTTTTCATCGTGCTGCTCGACGGTTTTGACACCGCCGCCATTGGCTATATCGCGCCCTCGTTGATGGCCGAATGGGGGGTAGCCAAGCCCCAGTTGGCCCCGGTTCTGAGTGCGGCCTTGTTTGGCTTGGCAGGCGGGGCTGTGTTTGCCGGGCCGATGGCCGACCGTTGGGGCCGCAAGGCCGTGCTGGTTACTTCGGTGCTGGTTTTTGCCGTGGCCTGTTTGGCCTCTGGCTATGCCCATGACATTGACTCTCTGACCATGCTGCGCTTTATCACTGGCCTGGGTTTGGGCGCAGCCATGCCCAATGCTGTCACGTTGATGAGCGAATACTGCCCCGACGCGCGGCGTGCCATGCTCACCAACGCCATGTTTTGCGGCTTTCCGCTGGGTGCTTCGTTGGGCGGCTTTCTAGCGGCTTGGATGATTCCCCAGTTTGGTTGGCGTAGTGTGTTGTATCTGGGCGGCGTGGTGCCATTGCTCTTGGTGGTGTTGCTGGTTTTGCTGTTGCCCGAGTCGGTGCGCTACATGGTGGCCCGCGGCTATTCGGTTGAGCGCATCCGCAATGTGCTGTCGCGCATCGCGGGGGATGCGGTCAATGGTGTGCAGGCTTTCACGATGACAGAAAACAAGCCCGCAGCCCAAGGCAAGAGCGGCATTGCCATTGTGCTGTCGCGCCCCTATTGGTTGGGCTCACTGATGCTGTGGACGACCTATTTCATGGGCTTGGTGATCTTTTATGCACTCATCAACTGGATGCCAGTGCTCTTTAAAGACGCGGGGCTCGATCCCAAGACTGCAACTTTGGTGTCGGCGCTCTTTCCGCTGGGCGGGGTGGGGGCCGTGGCTTTTGGCTGGCTGATGGATCGCTTTGAAGCCAACCGTGTGATTGCTGCGGGCTATGCGTTGACTGCGGTGTCAATCTGGTGGATTGGTCAAGCGGCAGGCAACTTGGGCGGGCTGGTGGTGGCGGTGTTCGTGGCTGGCACTTTGATGAATACGGCGCAATCGTCGCTGCCTGCCTTGGCCGCAGCGTTTTACCCCACGGCTGGGCGTGCCACGGGCGTGGCTTGGATGATGGCTATTGGCCGTTTTGGTGGCATTGCAGGCTCGTTCATGGTGGCGCAATTGGCTGCGCTGCAGTTGAGCTTTAGCCAGATTTTCACCGCATTGGCGGTGCCGGGCTTGATTGCCATGACCGCGTTGATTGTCAAACAAGTCGCCAGCGCCAAGGCGGAGCAATGAATCGTTTTCTGAAAGGTTGAAACCATGATCATCGACGTACATGGCCACTACACCACGGCCCCAACGGCGCTAGGCGCTTGGCGCGATCTGCAAATTGCAGCTTTGCAAGATCCATCCAAAGCCCCCAAGGCCAGCGATCTGCACATCAGCGACGACGATATCCGCGAGACTATCGAGACCAACCAGCTCAAGCTGATGAAGCAACGCGGCTCGGATCTCACCATCTTTAGCCCACGCGCTTCGTTCATGGCGCACCACATCGGCGACTTTGAAACCTCTAGCACTTGGGCCGCAATCTGCAACGAGCTGTGCTACCGGGTATCACAGCTGTTTCCTGATCACTTTATCCCTGCCGCCATGCTGCCGCAGTCGCCGGGCGTAGACCCTGCTACCTGCATTCCCGAGCTGGTCAAATGCGTAGAGCAGTACGGCAATGTGGGTATCAATCTGAACCCCGATCCCTCGGGCGGCCATTGGACGGCACCCCCGCTGTCGGATCGCAGTTGGTATCCCATCTACGAAAAAATGGTGGAGTACGACATCCCCGCGATGATCCACGTCTCTACCAGCTGCAATGCATGTTTTCACACCACTGGCAGCCACTATCTGAACGCTGACACCACGGCCTTTATGCAGTGCCTGACGTCTGATTTGTTCAAGGATTTTCCGACACTGAAGTTCCTGATTCCCCACGGCGGCGGTGCAGTGCCTTACCACTGGGGGCGCTTCCGTGGTTTGGCGCAGGAGATGAAGAAGCCTTTGCTGGAAGAGCATCTGCTGAACAACATCTTCTTTGATACCTGCGTGTACCACCAGCCGGGCATCAACTTGCTGACCGAGGTGATCCCCACCCAAAACATCTTGTTTGCCAGCGAAATGATTGGCGCTGTACGCGGTATTGATCCTCAGACCGGCCATTACTACGACGACACCAAACGCTACATCGAGGCCACACAGAACCTGACAGCCGAAGAAAAACACATGGTGTACGAAGGCAATGCACGCCGTGTGTTTACCCGTTTAGATACGGCTTTGAAGGCCAAGGGTTTGTAAAGCGTTTGCTTTTTTAGTAGCCATTATTTTTAGAACAGAGGTCGTTTTATGTACGAACTTGGCGTCGTTTACCGCAACATCCAACGGGCTGACCGTGCTGCTGCTGATGGCTTGGCAGCCCTGGGCTCAGCCACCGTACACGAGGCCATGGGCCGCGTGGGTTTGCTCAAGCCCTATATGCGCCCGATCTATGCTGGTCAGCAGGTCTCCGGTACGGCGGTGACTGTGCTGCTGCAACCCGGTGACAACTGGATGATGCATGTGGTGGCCGAGCAGATTCAGCCCGGCGATATCGTGGTGGCCGCTGTCACTGCGGAGTGTACCGATGGCTACTTTGGCGATCTGCTGGCCACCAGTTTTCAGGCACGTGGCGCCCGTGCGCTCATCATCGACGCCGGTGTGCGTGATGTGAAGACGCTGCAAGAAATGAACTTCCCCGTGTGGAGCAAGACGATTTCCTCCAAGGGCACGATCAAGGCGACTTTGGGTTCGGTCAACATTCCTATCGTCTGCGCTGGCATGTTGGTCACCCCCGGTGACGTGATCGTGGCCGACGACGATGGTGTGGTGTGCGTGCCTGCGGCGCGTGCGGTGCAAACCCTGGCTGCTGCCCAAAAGCGCGAGAGCTTTGAGGGCGAAAAGCGCGCCAAACTGGCCAGTGGTGTGCTGGGTTTGGACATGTACAAGATGCGCGAGCCGCTCGAAGAAGCGGGCCTGCGGTACATCGACTGATCCGCTGATTTCGGATCAGAAGCTGGATTCTGGCGCTCTATGGTGTTGCGTTAGAAGCGATGGAAGTAATAGCAATTTAGAACGACGAGACAATTCCATGAACCAACTGAATACCCCCTCCCGTATCCGCCGCGCATTGGCATTGGGCCTAGGCCTGAGCGTGACTTTGGGCGCTAGCGCCCAGCAACCGGCTACGGCGGTCGCCTTCCCCTCCAAGCCTGTGCGCATCATCACCCCGTTCCCGGTGGGGGGCGGCCCAGACGGCGTAGCCCGCTTGGTGGCCGACAAGCTCTCCAAGGCTTGGGGGCAATCTGTGGTGGTGGAGAACCGTCCCGGCGGCAATGGCTTTATTGCGATCGATGCATTCAAGCGTGGTGCCAAGGATGGGCATGACCTGATCGTGCTCGACAACGTACACCTGGCGGCCTACCCCAGCCTGTTTAAGAAGCTGCCCTACGATTCTGCCAAAGACTTTGACACCCTGCTGCCACTGTTTCGCACCTTCTTCTTCTTCACGGTAGGCACCAACAGCCCCTACAAGAGCGTTGCCGACGTCATTGCCGATGCCAAGGCCCGTCCGGGCAAGCTCAACTACGGCTCTTGGTCGGTGGGCAACCCCGTGCACCTGGGCTCAGAATTGTTGGAGAGCATGACCGGCACGCAGATGGAGCACGTGATCTTCAAGGAGACCACGCAACTGTATACCGCCGTCTCCACGGGCGATATCGACTTTGCGCTGGGCAGTGCCGCCACAGCAGGCCCGCTGTACCGCGCTGGCAAGCTGCGTCTGCTGGCCTTGGCAGCCCCCAAACGTTCTGCCGAGTTCCCAGATGTGCCCACGGTGGCCGAATCTGGTGGCCCCAAAGACTTTGCTGTGACGGGTTGGAACGCCATCGCCGTGCCACCGGGCTTGCCAGCCGCTGTGACCGACAAGATTAAGCGCGACATCGAGCAAGCCCTCACCGGCCCCGATGTGGCCGAGAAGTTCAAGACCTTTGGCTATGAGCCCTTCCCCACCACGCGCCCTCAGTTTGCGCAATTTGTGAAGGAAGAGAGCCAACGCTTTGGCGATGTGATCCGTAAGGCCAACGTGTCGCTGGACTGAGCGTCTCGAGCCTCCAGTAGCCCGGATTCCATTGCATTTTTTCCCGTTGGGTGGTGCTGGCAGCACCCCCAACCAGCCTGATGGATCTATTACCCATGCGGCACGTTCTTGACGACCTGCCGCCATCACAGACCGATTGCGAGACTGCCTATGTCCAAAACCACCTCTGGTGACTTCACCAAAACTACCGGTTGGCTTGACTGGTACACCGGCCCGGCCAAGCCCCAATTCCAGTTACCCGCAGGCGCTGTGGACGCGCACTGCCATGTCTTTGGGCCCGGTGCAGAGTTTCCGTATGCCCCAGAGCGCAAATACACCCCCTGCGATGCCAGCAAGGCCCAGTTGTTTGCACTGCGCGACCACCTAGGATTTGCGCGCAACGTAGTCGTACAAGCTACCTGCCACGGTGCTGACAACCGCGCTATGGTGGATGCGTGCTTGGCCAGCGGTGGCAAGGCCCGCGGCGTTGCGACCGTGCGCCGCACCATCACCGACCAAGAACTGCAACAGTTGCATGCCGCTGGTGTGCGTGGTGTGCGCTTCAACTTCGTCAAGCGTCTGGTGGACTTCACGCCCAAAGACGAGCTGATGGAGATTGCTGGGCGCATTGCCAAGCTGGGCTGGCATGTGGTGATCTACTTCGAGGCCGTGGACTTGCCGCAACTGTGGGACTTCTTCACCAGCCTGCCCACCACGGTGGTGGTGGATCACATGGGCCGCCCCGATGTGACCAAGGGTGTGGACAGCGAAGAGTTCGCCCTGTTCCTGAAGTTCATGCGTGAGCACCCGAACGTGTGGAGCAAAGTGAGCTGCCCCGAGCGCCTGTCCGCTACCGGCCCCCAGGCGCTGGATGGCGAGCAAGCCGCCTACCGCGACGTAGTGCCCTTTGCACGCCGCGTGGTAGAAGAATTTCCAGACCGTGTGCTGTGGGGCACCGACTGGCCGCACCCCAACCTCAAAGACCACATGCCCGACGATGGCCTGCTGGTGGATTTCATTCCCCACATCGCACCCACACCCGAGTTGCAGCGTAAGCTGCTGGTGGACAACCCCATGCGCCTGTACTGGCCCGAAGAAGCCTCATAAGCGGAGTTCCTATGGCACTGGAAAAACCCTACCTCGACATCCCCGGCACCGTTATTTTTGATGCCGATCAAAGCCGCAAAGGCTACTGGCTCAACCAGTTTTGCATGAGCCTGATGAAGGCCGAGAACCGCGCACGCTTCAAAGCCGATGAGCGTGCCTACCTCGACGAATGGGCCATGACCGAAGAGCAGAAGCAGGCCGTGCTGGCGCGTGACCTCAACTGGTGCATGCGCACTGGCGGCAACATCTACTTCTTAGCCAAGATTGGCGCCACCGATGGCAAGAGCTTCCAACAGATGGCAGGCTCCATGACCGGCATGACCGAAGATGAGTACCGCACCATGATGTTGGCCGGGGGCCGCGGTGTAGAAGGCAACCGCCACATCGGCGAAGACGGCGATGCCCAAGCACACCGCCAACCGCAAGGCCAAGCGAACAAGGATTGAACATGGCACGCATTACCGCATCTGTTTACACATCGCATGTGCCCGCTATCGGCGCAGCCCTGGATTTGGGCAAAACCCAGGAGGATTACTGGAAGCCCGTGTTTGCAGGCTACGACTTCTCCAAGCAATGGATGAAAGACAACAAGCCCGATGTCATCTTCCTAGTCTATAACGACCATGCCACCGCGTTCAGCCTCGATCTGATCCCCACCTTTGCCATCGGTACTGCCGCTCAGTTTCAGCCAGCCGATGAGGGCTGGGGGCCACGCCCTGTGCCCGTGGTGCAAGGCCACCCTGCGCTGGCCAGCCACATTGCACAAAGCGTGATCCAGCAGGACTTTGACCTCACCATCGTCAACAAAATGGACGTGGATCATGGCCTGACGGTGCCGCTATCGCTGATGTGCGGCGAGCAGAGCCCACAAACGGGCAACTGGCCTTGTCCAGTGATTCCGTTTGCCGTGAACGTGGTGCAATACCCCGTGCCCAGTGGTCGCCGCTGCTTCCAGTTGGGCCAAGCCATCCGCCGTGCAGTCGAGAGCTTTGATGAAGACCTGAACGTACACATCTGGGGCACCGGCGGCATGAGCCACCAGCTGCAGGGGGCACGCGCTGGCCTCATCAACCGCGAGTGGGACAACGCTTGGCTAGACCAGCTCATCCACGACCCCGCCGCCTGCGCCGCAGTGCCGCACATCGACTATGTGCGCGAGGCCGGAAGCGAAGGCATTGAGCTGGTGATGTGGCTGATTGCTCGGGGCGCTATGGCCGATGTGGCCGGTGGCCCTGCGCCCAAGGTGGCGCACCGCTTCTACCATGTGCCCGCCAGCAACACAGCGGTTGGGCACCTGATTTTGGAAAACTGATAAAGGACTACACATGACCATCAAAGTTGCACTCGCCGGGGCTGGTGCCTTCGGCATCAAACATCTGGACGGCATCAAGAACATCGACGGCGTTGAAGTCGTCTCTCTTATCAGCCGCGACCTGGCTAAAACCCAAGAAGTGGCCGACAAGTACGGCATCCAGCATGTCACCACGGAGCTGGCCGATGCCTTGGCTATCAAAGAAGTTGATGCTGTCATCCTGTGTACCCCCACGCAAATGCATGCCAGCCAGTCCATGGCTTGCTTGCAAGCAGGCAAACATGTGCAGGTAGAAATCCCCCTGTGCGACATCCTGAGCGAAGGCCAGGCCGTGGTTGATCTACAAAAGCAGACGGGCTTGGTGGCTATGTGCGGCCACACCCGCCGCTTCAACCCCAGCCACCAATGGGTGCATAAGAAGATCACCGCTGGTGAATTCAACATCCAGCAGATGGATGTGCAAACCTACTTCTTCCGCCGCACCAACATGAACGCGCTGGGCCAGCCCCGCAGCTGGACAGATCACCTGCTGTGGCACCACGCCGCCCACACCGTAGACCTGTTTGCCTACCAATGCGGCAGCCCTGTCGTGAAGGCCCATGCCATTCAGGGGCCGATCCATAAGGATCTGGGCATCGCTATGGACATGAGCATCCAGCTCCAGGCCGCCAATGGCGCGATCTGCACCCTAAGCCTGTCGTTCAACAACGATGGCCCCTTGGGCACTTTCTTCCGCTACATCGGCGACACGGGCACCTACATCGCCCGTTACGATGATCTGGTCAACGGTAAGGAAGAAAAGATCGATGTGAGTCAAGTGGATGTCTCCATGAACGGCATCGAATTGCAAGATCGCGAATTTTTTGCCGCCATCCGTGAAGGCCGTGAGCCCAACGCCAGCGTAGCCCAGGTGTTGCCTTGCTACCAAGTGCTGCACGATCTGGAGCAGCAGCTCGCCTAAGCGACACTACAAGGGCTTGTAGTACTTTAAATTCCGTTTTCTACAGCGACCCCATCAAATGACCCCTGTTAGTGCAGGTACTGCCGGTATTTTATACGCCAATGGCGCATAAAATGAGCCGTCTGGAATTTATCGAGACCCCCACGTTTACCCGCTTGTTGTCTGGTCTGCTGACCGACGATGAATATGCAGGTCTTCAGGGGTTCTTGGCAGAGAACCCAGCGGCGGGCGACATCATCCGGGGAGGTAGTGGTATCCGTAAACTGCGCCATGCGCTGCCCGGACGCGGCAAAAGTGGCGGTGTGCGGGTCATTTACTACTGGCTTTGGGACGATGGGCAGATTTACATGCTGCTGATCTATCCCAAGTCGAAGAAAGAAACGCTGACAGACCAAGAAGTGGCTGTGTTGCGTGAACTGGTCAAGGAGCTATGACGATGGAACAAGCCTTGTTTGATGACTTGGTACAAAGCCTGAAAGAAGCCAAAGCCATTGCCCACGGAAAGGCACCGGCATCACGCCGGTTCATCGTGGAGAAACCCGATGTGAAGGTGGTGCGAGAACAAATTGGCTTGTCTCAGAGCGAATTTGCCCGACTGATGCGGGTCAGCGTGAAAACGCTCCAAAACTGGGAACAGCACCGGCGTCACCCTAGCGGCCCAGCGGCAGCCTTGCTCAAGATCGTGCTCACAGCGCCCGAGGTGGCGCTCAAGGCCTTGCACGCCTGATGTGGCGCTAGGGCGCTAACTCAACCTACGTTGATTTTTTGGGCCGGAAAAGAAAAGCGCATTCTTCCTGCAAGATGGCGGCCACGGTGTCCATCCCGGCAGCATTGACGGCCTCAACGGCCAGCATACCGATACGAATGGGTAGTTCCATCCGGGACAAAAGCGTTTCAAAAATATCCGCTTGGGTGAAGCCTGCCTTTGTGGCGGCACCCAAGATGCGCTGCGTGGCCCATCGACGTATCGGCGGTCAGGGTTTGTGGTCTTGGTTTTTTCATGGGAATGTCTTTTGATGGGGCATCGTACCCAGTCTTTGGCCTACCTGCCTCTACCCCCATTGGCTGTGTTTTTGCCCTGTTTTTTGGGATAGCTCGCGATAACCATCAAAATCAGCTTGATACAGTCCACGGGCTACCCCTATCGGTGTGCGTGCCCGGTTTCAAATGCTTGTTCAGATTAGGAGAAAAAACGGTGAAAGCCAAACTTGAGAAATTGAGAGACTTGGCGTCTGATGCGGCATCTGTAGCGAATCACGGCTTGTCATCAGCTAAAGAGGTCGCTGGCAGGGCTAGCTCGGCTGCGTTAGCTGCCGGGAAAATTGAGAAATTGAGAGACTTGGCGTCTGATGTGGCGTCTGTAGCGAATCACGGCTTGTCATCAGCCAAAGAGGTTGCTGACAGGGCCAGCTCGGCTGCATTCGCTGCCGGGAAGTCTGGGCAACAAATCATCGGCAAAGTCATTGAGCACGAAGATACGAAAGCGGCAGTAGCCAAGGCGAAAGAGTTTTCGGTGTCCGCAAGCACTGAGGCAAAAAGACTCGCTTCCCATGTTGCAGACAAAGTTAAAGAGGCTGATGCCAACCACAAAGAAATTGCCGACAAAGTGGAAACCGTCTCTATGGGCTTGGGCATCACTTCTGGCATTGCTGCTGCGGGAGCGGCACTGGCTGCACCAACTGGGGTGAGTGCAATAGGTCTTGCCCTTGGAATAACCACCGCACCGTTGATAATTACCGCCGCACCTGTACTTTGTGCTGCATCCACGGTCACGGGAGTTATTTCTGGAGGTGCATACTTTTATTCCAAATGGAAAACCAGTAAAGAGAAAAAAGACTCTGAGCAGGATTAAACGCCAAAATGCTCTTTCCCCCTGTAGGGGGCGCTGTAGGTGTAGGGACTGAGCGCACCAGAACAGCACAGCACAGTGCCCTAAGATAAGCTTGATTATCTCAGGGCTATATCACTACTTTTTGGTACCAGAGACGCTAGTTTTTTGATAGCAAATCCGGCCAACTGTACGCACCTGTTCGAGGGTGGCGCTGGCCAAGCAGTGAAACAGAGACAGACTGGTAGCTGAACTTGGAGCGTTAGCGATGATGCCGATATTTCCCGGCGTGCATGGGTAGGTGCTCAAATTTTATGCGGGAGCGAAGAACTCACAGAAAATCTAATTTCGACCACATCAACCTACCCATGTCTCTCTTATTTCAGTTTGTTTTTAATTGAACTGTGTAGTTAAATGTTTGCCCTGACTCAAGAATAGTAAAAGATTAGGTCAAATTTGCATATTACCCACCAGTAAAAGGCGAATGAAAACTAAAAGAAATAGATTAAACACCATCTATTTTTTGATTATTCATAGATGGCTGCTGCGTTTGCTGCATCGTTCTTACCTTGCTTGCCCGACAACCGGTAAGGTGCCACAAACTTTGGAGCCATCAGGCGAACCGTATGACCATGGGCCATGAACAAACGTGCCCAGTGGTTGGCACCAGAGCATGCTTCTATGCCAATGGTGCAAGGTGGCAACGATGCTATCAACTCAAGCAACTTAGCGCGGGCAACCGAAGGTTTAACCAGTGCAGGCTTTCCTGCCTCATTGACCCCATGCACTGCAAAAACATTTTTTGCAATGTCAATCCCAATGGTTAGGATAGCCATGACTTCCCCTCTCAGGTCAGTTGATGAACAGTTGAACCTCTCCATCGTGGCGCTTTTTTGCCGTAAAACGCAAGGGGTGTGGTCACCGGGGACGGGGAAGTCCCTTTCATTCTTTTTCTCATGACGGCCCGCACCTTCTGTCAGGAAGTGCGGGCATTGTTGCTCTTAAAGCCACTGGGCTTGCATCTCTAAGCACTGGCGTAGCCAGCGGTGGTGCGGGGCATCTTGGTGGCGACGGTGCCAGATCATGTACATCTGCACTGCTGGAGTGGGGGCCGGAACGGCACAGGTCGCCAGTGCGTGCAGCAAGCTGTGTTGCAACAGCGTGGGGGCTGTGGTGAGCAGGGTGCTGCCACGCACAAAGGCGGGTAGTGCCGCAAAGCCGGGCACCATGACGGCAAAGCGCCGGTGCAGGCCTTGCACTTCCAAGGTGCGGTCGATTGCGAGTGGGCGGCGGGGCTCATACACCACGGTGGCATGGTCTGCGGCCAAGTATTCCTCTAAAGAGGCCGGTGCCGCACGCACCGCAGCATCGTAATACACACTGTAGCTGTCAGTGAACAGGCGCTTTTGCATGATGTCGCTGCCATCGGGCGGGCGTGGGCTGATGGTGAGGTCACAGGCACCATCGCGCAGCATTTCTAGGCTGGGCACGTCTGAGGGAATGATGCGCAGCGCCAATCCGGGCGCCTGCGTGCGCAAGGTGCGCGCTAGCGCAGGCAGCAACACTTCACGTTGAAAGTCGCCAGCTGCAATGGTCATACAACCACGCCAATGTGCGGGTGAGAACGTGTGGGCTTGTGCAAAGCCCTGCAATTGGTGCAGCAACTCGCGGGCCTGTGCAGCCAATGCCTGGGCGCGTGCTGTGGGCACGACGCCGCGCCCGCTCTTCACAAACAGCGGATCTTGGGCAATGGCACGCAGCTTGTCGAGCCTATGGCTTACGGAGGATTGGGTCACGCCCAAGGCTTGCGCCGCTCCGGTGATGCCCCCTGCATCCACCACGGTCACCAACAAGCGCAAAAGCCGGGCATCAATGTCCAACCAATCGAAATCACGCATGGGTTTGATGAGCTTTCATCGGTTTATTTTTTTCTGTGTGCACGAAATACTAGCTGCTTCTATCCACCCACAAGGCTCTTTTATGCATCCCGAAATCGAAGGCACTACGCCGTTTGACAGCACCATGGCGCGGCGTGGTTATGCGCTCAACAAGATGTGTTTTTCTTTTAACCACGAGGCCAACCGTGAAGCCTTTCGCGCCGACCCCGAGGCGTATATGCAGCAATACGGTCTGACTGCACAACAGGCCGATGCCATCCGCTCGGGCCAAGTGCTGGCGATGCTAGAGGCGGGCGGCAATGCCTACTACCTCGCCAAGTTTGCGGGCATTTTTGGTCTGGACATGCAAGACATCGGGGCACAACAAACCGGCATGACCAAGGCCGAATTCCAGGCCAAGCTCGTGGCCGCCAATTTCCAATAAATCACATTTTTCAGGAGACATACTGTGGCAAAAATCATTGGTGCTGTTGGCACTTCGCACATCCCCGCTATTGGCGGAGCCATTCACAAAGGCTTGCAAAACGAACCCTATTGGCAGCCTTTCTTTGGCGGCTTTGCGCCGGTGCAACAATGGTTGGGGCAGGAGCCACCTGATGTGGTGGTGGTGTTCTATAACGACCATGGACTGAATTTCTTTCTCGACAAAATGCCCACCTTTGCCGTGGGGGCCGCGCCAGAGTATTTGTCGGCCGATGAAGGGTGGGGCATTCCGGCACAACCGCCGGTGCCTGGCTGCCAAGATTTGTCGTGGCATTTGATTGAGGCGTTGACCGAGCGTGAATTCGATGTTGTGACCTGCCAAGAAATGCTGCTCGATCATGCAGGTACGCTACCACTCAAGCTGCTGTGGCCCCAAGGCAATGGCCAAGGGGGGTGGCCGGTGCAAGTTGTGCCGGTATGCATCAACACTGTGCAGTTTCCCTTACCCAAGCCCAGTCGCGTATACGCCCTGGGCAAGGCGGTGGGCGAGGCCGTGGCCGCGTGGCAAAGCGACAAGCGCGTGCTGTTTGTCGGATCGGGCGGGCTGTCGCACCAGCTTGAGGGACAACGTGCAGGCCATATCAACAAGCGTTTTGACTTGCAGTTCCTCGACAGCATGGTTTCCAACCCCGAATGGGCCACCAGCTACACCAACCATGAACTGGTGGAACTGGTGGGTACACAAGGGGTGGAGTTGCTGATGTGGCTGGCAATGCGCGGTGCCCTCACGGCGGCGGGGCCGAGCGTGCGCGAGGTGCACCGCAACTACCACATTCCTATCTCCAACACCGCAACAGCGGTGATGGCACTGGCAACCTGAACGCAGGCCGCAGCACGTCAGAAAGGCAACTGGCGTGGTGTGGTTTGCATGGTGATCCAGCGCAGCTCGGTGAAGGACTCAATACCGGCACGGCCGCCAAAGCGGCCAAAGCCCGACTCCTTGACACCACCAAACGGCATTTGGGCTTCATCATGCACTGTGGGGCCGTTGATATGGCAAATGCCCGACTCAATGCGCTGTGCCACGTTCCAGGCGCGTGCGGTATCGCGGCTGAACACCGCAGATGACAGGCCGTAAGGGTTGTCGTTGGCACAGGTGATGGCCGCTTCTTCCCCCTCTACACGCACAATGCCTTTGACAGGGCCAAAGGATTCTTCGTGGTAGATCGACATCTCGGCGGTGACATGATCCAGCAGCGTTGCAGGCATCAGTGTGGAGTCGGCCTTGCCGCCGCACAGCAGCTTGGCCCCTTTGGCAAGGGCATCATCAATCAGGTGGTTGCAACGCTGCACTGTAGCCATGTCCACCACCGACCCAAGCACCGCCGGGCCGGTGCGTGGGTCGGCCAGCGGCAAACTAGCAGCCTTGACAGCGAGCTTTTGCGTGAAGGCATCTGCCACCTTGGCATCTACGACGATGCGCTCAGTGGACATACAAATCTGGCCCGAGTTGGCAAAAGCGCCAAAAGCGCAGGCGTTCACGGCGGCATCCAAGTCGGCATCGTCCAGCACCACAAAGGGAGCCTTGCCACCCAACTCCAGCACGCTGGGTTTGATGTATTTGGCGCAAAGCCCCGCAATGATCTTGCCCACACGCGTGGAGCCAGTGAAGTTGACGCGGCGCACCGCCGGGTGGGCCACCATTGCTTCAACCACCGCGCCCGCATCCTCGGGGGCGTTGGTGACAAAGTTGACCACACCAGCAGGCAATCCAGCCTCGAACAGGGCGTCAATGATCAGGCCATGTGTTTGCGGGCACAACTCCGAGCCCTTGAGCACTACGGTGTTGCCGCAGGCCAGTGGCACGGCAATGGCGCGGGTGGCAAGGATGACGGGAGCATTCCACGGCGCCATGCCCAACACCACGCCCGCAGGCTGGCGCACAGCCATAGCCAAGCTACCGGGCACATCCGATGGAATGACCTCGCCATTGATTTGCGTGGTCAGTGCAGCCGCTTCACGCAGCATGTCGGCAGCCAAGTGGACATTGAAGCCAGCCCACATCGCCGATGCACCCGTTTCTGCCGCCATCGCAGCGATGAAGTCCGCCGTGCGGGCATCCAACGCATCGGCTGCTTTCACCAGATAGCTGCGGCGTTGGTTGGGGCCTAGGCGCGACCAAGCCGGAAAGGCGGCTTGTGCAGCTTCTACAGCGGCCACTGCATCAGCCACCGTGGCAGCAGGGGCAGTGGTGGCCACAGTGCCATCCAAAGGGTTGTTGCGCACAAAGGTAGCGCCGTTACCAGCGGCGCGGCGTTCTGCGCCGATTAGCAGGGAAATAGTGTTCATCAAAAGTCTCCTGAGGGGTGGGTGAAATGCAAACCTAGGGTAAGCACCATGTTGCCGAGTGGCAAATTAGTTATTTATCATAACCATATTGCGCACTAAATGACCTAGGGATTTCTCCTAGCGCGCCTTGCGCATACTTTTTTTCACCAAGGAAATTTTTCTATGAGCACACCTCGTCCCGAAGAGCAAACGGTTGCCTTCACCGTTGAAAACCGCATCGCTTGGGTGCGTTTCAACCGTCCCGAAAAACGCAACGCCATGAGCCCTGCCCTCAATCGCCAGATGATGGTGGTTCTTGATGAACTCGAGCACCGCGACGATGTGGGGGTGTTGGTGTTGACAGGCGAGGGCACGTCTTGGACGGCCGGTATGGATTTGCACGAATACTTCCGCGAAACCGAAGCCACTGGTTTGGGCGGCACCCGCAAGGCCCAGCGCGAGAGCTATGGCTGGTGGCGCCGTCTGCGTTGGTACCAAAAGCCCACCATCGCCATGATCAATGGCTGGTGCTTTGGTGGCGGCTACGGCCCGTTGTTCGCTTGCGATCTGGCCTTTGCTGCCGACGAAGCCAAGTTTGGCCTGTCGGAAATCAACTGGGGTATCTTGCCCGGTGGTGGTGCCTCCAAGGTGGCCGCCGAGCTGTTGTCTTTCCGCCGCGCGATGTACCACGCCATGCTGGGTGAGAACATCGATGGCAAGACGGCTGCCGAATGGGGTCTGATCAATGAGTCGCTGCCGTTGGCCCAACTCAAAGAGCGCGTGACTGCTGTGGCAGAAAGCCTGCTCAAAAAGAACCCCGTCGCACTCAAAGCAACCAAAGACGCCGTGCGCCGTGTCCGCGAGATGACCTACGATAACGCCGAAGATTTCTTGGTGCGTGCGCAGGAAGCGGCCAACAGCTACGACAACGAAGGCCGCAAGGAAGGCCTGCGCCAGTTCCTGGACGAAAAGACCTACAAGCCGGGCCTGGGTGCTTACGACCTGAGCAAGCAAAAGAGCGCCTGAGACCACGTTGACATTCAAGCCGGGGCGTTTAGCGCCTGGCGTGGGGCGCCATCCCCCACCCATGCTAAGCGCCCTGTAGGCTATTTAGGAGACTCCTGTGACGAATTCCCCCCAGGCCGTGCAGGGCGCGGCCCATTCGGCAATTGGGCGCATGTTGCGCCCGCGCTCTGTCGCCATCGTCGGTGCATCACCCACGCCAGGCGCTCTGGGCGCAAAAATGCTCGCCAATTTGGAGAACAACGGTTTTGCCGGTGCAATCCATCTGATCAACCCCAAACGCGCTGAGATCAACGGTCGCCCATGCCTGCCATCGGTCGATGACCTGCCCGAAGGCGTGGATGTGGCCGTGTTGGCGATTCCGCAGATGGCGGTGCTCGAGACCGTGCGTGCGCTGGCACGCCGCAAGGTGGGTGCCGCGGTGATTTTTTCGGCTGGCTTTGCCGAAGGTGGCGCCGAAGGGCTGGCGCAGCAGCAGGAGATTGCACAGATTGCGCAAGAGGCGGGGATGGTCATTGAAGGGCCAAACTGCCTCGGCTGCATCAACTACCTCGACCGTGTGCCACTGACCTTCATTGACACCGACATCAGCCCTGAACAAGCAGCGTTCAACCGCAGCCAGCCCAACATTGCCTTTTTGTCGCAGAGTGGCGCAATGATGGCAGTGGTTGCGCGCACGCTGGCCGACCGCGCGCTGCCATTGTCGTTTGCCGTATCCACCGGCAACGAGGCCGCCAGTACCATCGAGGACTACTTGGAATATGCGCTGGAAGAGCCCAGCATCCATGTTCTGGCGCTGTTTGCCGAGCAGTTCCGCCAACCGCACCGTTTGCTGGCTGCTGCCCGCCGTGCCCACGCATTGGGCAAACTGGTGGTGCTGTTGCACCCCGGCAAGAGCAGTGCCGCGCGTGAGTCTGCCGCTACCCACACGGGAGCCATGGCGGGCGACTACCAAGTCATGCGCGTGAAGGTCGAGCGTGCAGGGGTGGTGTTTGCCGAAACACTAGAAGAATTGGGCGACATTGCTGAAATCGCACTGCGTTGCCAGCAGCTGCCAAAAAAAAGCCTGGCCGTGGTTGGCGAATCCGGCGCGTTCAAGGCGCTGTGCCTGGACTGGTGTGAAGAACTGGGGCTGCATCTGCCCGTGGTGCACGATGCAGACTCGCCAGCACTGCGCGAGGCGCTGCCACCTTTTGTGGCCCTGAGCAACCCGCTCGATCTGACAGCACAGGGCTTGGTCGATCCCGATCTGTACCGTCGCACGCTGGCTGCACTGTTGGGTGATGAGCGTTTTAACGCGGTTATCGTTGGCGTGATCCAACGCGATGCCATCGAAGTGAAAATGCCGCCGCTGATCCAGGCACTGCGCGAAGGTGGTGCCCACAAGCCGGTGATCATTGTGGGTCTGGATGAAGGCGCACAGGTGCCAGCAAAGTTCATTGCCGAACTGCGTTCGCTGGGCGTGCCCTATTTCCCCAGTTCCGAGCGCGCATTCCGTGCAGTACAGCGCCTCACGGCCTTTGCCTCACGCGGCTTGGATGCAGCGGCGGCTGAGCCGGTGGCATTGGCCTTGCCTGCACACCGCAAAGTGGTGCCAGAGTACGAATCTAAGGCGCTGTTGTCGCAGGCTGGCATTGCCTTTGCACCGGGCCAATTTGCGGCCAATGTGGACGATGCTGTGGCCGCTGCCGATGCACTAGGTTGGCCCGTGGCGCTAAAGGCGCAGTCCGAACAGCTTTCGCACAAGAGCGATGCTGGTGGCGTGGCACTGGGTATTGAGGATGAGCACGACTTGCGCCGCGCATGGGAGCGCATGTTCGACAGCGTCAAAGCCTATGACCCAAGCATTGCCTTGGATGGTGTATTGGTCGAAGCCATGGGCCAGCGTGGGCTGGAGCTGATCATTGGTGCCAAGTGCGATCCGCAGTGGGGCCCGGTGATTCTGGCGGGTCTGGGCGGTGTGACGGCAGAAGTCATCCACGACGTGCGCTTGATGGATGCCGATCTGTCGCAAGCCGAAATCGTGGCCGAACTGAACCAGCTCAAGAGCGCCGCGCTGTTCCACGGTTTCCGTGGCACACCCGTGCTGGACGTGCCTGCCGTGGCGGCACTGATCGAGCACTTGGGCCGTGTGCTGCGTGGCACGCCTGCCATCCGTGAGATCGATCTGAATCCAGTGGTGGTCTATCCGCAAGGACAAGGCGTGGTGGCGCTGGATGCGCTGATGCTGATCGACTAATCCCACCTCTTTCACCCGAGATACCTCTATGAATGCATCCCACGCCCATCAGGGCGCGGGCGCAGGGTCTGCTGCGCCCGCACTGGAGGCCGCATGAGCGATTCCAGCCATTACACCCCCCCTTTGACCGATATGGCCTTTGTCATGGAGCAGTGGCTGAATGCCGCTGACGATTGGCAACGCATGCCAGCCCATGCTGCACTGGATGCCGATACGGCACGGATGGTTTGCGAAGCAGCAGGCGACTTTTGTGCCGGCCAGCTCGCACCACTCAACTCCAGTGGCGATATGCAAGGCTGCACATTACAAGATGGCCGCGTACGCACGCCCGATGGCTTTGCCGCCGCCTACCATGACTATGTAGAGGCAGGCTGGCCTGCACTGGCCTGCGATGCCAGCGTGGGCGGCCAAGGCCTGCCGGGCCTGTTGGATGCAGCATTGAACGAGATGCTCATCAGCAGCAACCATGCCTGGACTATGTACCTAGGGATTTTGCATGGCGCCTACGCTTGCCTGTATACACATGCCAGCGAGGAACTCAAGGCACAGTACCTGCCCCACCTGGTTCGGGGCGACTGGCTGCCCACCATGTGCCTGACAGAGCCTCAGGCTGGCAGCGATCTGGGCTTGCTGCGCACGCAGGCGCGGCCCGATGCCGATGGCAGCTACCGCATCAGTGGCAACAAAATTTTCATCTCTGGCGGCGACCAAGACTGGACGGACAACATCGTGCATTTGGTGCTGGCACGCCTGCCCGATGCACCACCGGGCACCAAGGGGATTTCGTTGTTTCTCGTGCCCAAGCGCATTCCGTTGGCCGGGGGCGGCTTTGCTGACAACGCTGTGTACTGCGATGGCATCGAGAAAAAGATGGGCATCAAGGGCAGCTCCACCTGTGCCATGCGCTTTGAGCAAGCCCAAGGCTGGTTGATTGGTCAGCCGCACCGGGGCTTGGCCGCGATGTTCGTGATGATGAACTCGGCACGTCTGAACGTGGGGCTGCAAGGGCTGGGGCATGCAGAAACCGCCTACCAGTTGGCACTGGCCTATGCGCGCGAGCGCCAACAGATGCGCGCGGTGGTTCGCCCCGAGGGTAGCAACGGCAGCGCCGACCCCATTGCCTTGCATCCACCAGTGCGCCGCATCTTATGGGATCTGCGCGTGTGGACTGAGGGTATGCGGGCGCTGGGCTATTGGTGCGGTCATGTGCTGGATCTGGCGGCGCAGGCTCCAGAGGCTGCCGAGCGCGCGCGCGCTCAGGCCTTGGCGGCATTGCTCACGCCCATCATCAAGTCGTTATTTACCGAGCGCGGCTTTCTGCTAGCCAATGAGGCTCTACAGGTGTTTGGCGGCTATGGCTACGTGCATGAATACCGCATCGAGCAAACCGTGCGCGATGCCCGCATCGCCATGATCTATGAAGGCACCAACCAGATTCAGGCACTGGATTTGCTGCAACGCAAGGTACTCGCGGCTCCTGAGGGGCTGGCGCCGCTGCTGGAGGCGTTGCGGGCTGAAGCTGCACAGCCCTCCATCCACAGTGCAGCACTGCAAGGCTGGTGCGATGTGCTGGAGACCACCACGCAGGCACTGGCACAGGACGCTCTCAGTGATGCCGAACTGCCTGCCCGCGCTGCTGAGGACTATCTGCGCTTGGTCGGCTTTGTCGCTTTGGCCTTTGCTTGGTGCCGTGCGGCACGCATAGCCACGGATGCTTTTGCGCACAAGCGCGAGAGTGCCCGCTACTTCTTTGATTACGTGCTGGTGGAAGCCGAGCACTGGCGAAATCGTGTGCAAGCGGCACGTCACCCCGTCGCCCCAATTTGACCGGGACGACATTCACTACAACCAAGGAGATAACGATATGAACAGAAAGACATGGATTCGTTGCGCCGCAGCGGCCATTCCGCTGCTAGCGGCGGGTACTGCATCCGCACAGAGCAGTGTGCAGGTCTACGGCTTTGTCGATACGGGTGTGGAGTATTTAAATCGTGTGGCCGATAAAGGCTCGGTCACACGGATGCCCACCGTGACAGCGGGCATCATGCCTTCGCGGATAGGTTTTCGTGGCACCGAAGACTTGGGCGCTGATCTCAAAGCCGTGTTCGTGATGGAGATGGGTTTGACGCTCAAGGATGGCGGTCTGCAACAAAGTGGCCGGGCCTTTGGCCGACAAACCTACCTGGGCTTGTCTGGCAATTGGGGCACACTGACGTTCGGACGCCAATACACCATGGGCTTGTACGCGCTGATGGGCTCCGACCTGATGGGGCCAGCCGTGTTTGGGCTAGGCTCTCTCAATGCGTACATTCCCAACCAACGTTTGGACAGCGCTATTGCATACCGGGGCAAATTCGGCGATCTGGATGTAGGGGCCGTCTACTCCACTGGGCGTGATGGCCGTCCACCCTCCAATTGCGCTGGCGAAGACGGCAGCAGCAGCTGCGATGCCTACTCGGCCATGGTGAAGTACGACAACAAGCGTTGGGGCGTCACGCTGGCGCATGACCGGCTCAAAGGCGCTACAGGCTCTGCCTTCTTTGGTCAGCCCAGTGGGTTGACCATTGCCGATGGCAGCCGCGACGATCACACCTACCTGACTGGGTATGCCATGCTGGGTGAGACCCGTGTGGGCGCGGGTGTCATCCACCGCCAGTTGCGCGCTGCAAACGACAACTACCGCAGCGACCAATACTACGTGGGTGTGAGCCAGCGTATCACCCCCACAGTGGTGGTTGATGCCACCTACACCCATCTCAAGTCCAACCGCGACAACGCCAATGCACAGTTGTTGTCTGCACGGGCCAGCTACAACTTCAGCAAACGTACCAAGGTCTATGGTTTGATGGGCTATGTGCACAACGGTGCCGCTGTGGGTTACAGCGTCTCAGGTGGCACGGCTGCAGCCGCATCGCCAGGCTTGGGTAAGAGCCAGACCGGCTTGATGGTAGGTATAGCGCATTCCTTCTGATGGATGATGGCCGGACTGGTGCTGCCAACGGTTTTTGGGGAATTTCCGTTGGTGGCACTGGCTCCCGCCTGACAGGAGCAAGACATGGACGAAGCAGCAGCGGCAGCACCTGGCATATCGGGCCTGCGTAAGGGCCGATTTGGCACAGGGTTTCAGCTGGCGCTGGCGTTTGCTTTTGCGCTGATAGTGATGTGTGGGTTCGTCGCTGGTGCATGGTTGCAGCAAAAAGCGGTGGACGCCACGCTCCAAGAATTTGGGGATGTGGAGGTAGACCGCATCCGGCGGGTGGATCGTTGGATTGCGGTGTCGGAAGACGCATCGTTGCGCTACATGGTCATCCACAAGTCCAACGATGCCAGCCTTCAGCAGCTTTTGGAGCCCACGGCCCAAGCACGCTCCAAAATGGCCGATGAAATGGCGGCTGCCGTGGCTGCCGATGCCTCTACGCAGGAGGAAAAGGCTTGGCTTGCCAACTTTACCAAGGTGCGTGGTGCATTGCGCAAAGCAACGGAAGACACCCAGTATTACAAACAACTGGGGGACGTCGCTGGAGCCAGCGCGTTGTTTGACACCGAATTTCTTCCCGCACAGCAAATTTATAGCCAAGAGTTGCAGCGTTATGGTGACATTCAACGCCAGCGCCTAGAAAGCAAGCTCCAAGAGGTGGTCGCCGCAGGGCAGCGCAAAGCGCGTCTTGCCGTTGTGGCAGCAATGCTGTTTGCCTTCATGACTGCACTGTTTGCATGGTATGTGGTGCGGCATATCCAGCGTTCATTGCGCAGGGCCGTCCAGTCGGCCCAGTGGGTGGCAGAAGGGGATCTCTCGCATCCAGTGATGGTGACTGGGCGCGATGAATTTGCAGTTTTAATGCACTCTATGGCCGCGATGAATCTGGGCTTGGCCCGCATTGTGGGAGAGGTGCGTTTGGGCACTGATGGGATTGCGCTGGCCGCCCATGAGATTGCACAAGGTAACAACGATCTGTCCCACCGTACAGAGCAGCAAGCCTCCAGCCTGCAACAAACAACGGCTGCCATGTTGCAATTGACTTCCTCCGTACACCACAATGCCACCACTGCGCAGCAGGCCGATGCTTGTGTGCGTCAGGCCACCGAGGTGGCAACGCAGGGGGGCGTGGTGATGACGCAGGTGGTCAACACCATGAATGCGATTGACCAGGCCGCACGGAAGATTGAAGAAATCGTTGGTGTCATCGACACCATTGCCTTTCAGACCAACATTTTGGCCCTCAATGCGGCTGTGGAAGCCGCCAGGGCTGGCGAACAGGGGCGCGGCTTTGCCGTGGTGGCACAGGAAGTGCGCGACCTTGCAAAAGGCAGCGCCACAGCGGCCAAAGAGATCAAGGCGTTGATTGCAGACTCAACTGCTAAAGTGCGCGAAGGCAATGGACAGGTTCAAGCGGCAGGCGTGGCGATGCAAAGCACCGTGACTGCCATCCAAAGCGTCAGCCAGTTTATGTCCGTTATCCGTGCTGCCACCACCGAGCAAGCCACAGATATTGGGCATGTGAATACCTGTGTTGCGCAACTGGATGCGCTCACGCAACAAAATGCTGCTTTGGTCGAACAGGCCGCTGCCGCTGCGCAGGCATTGCACCAACAGGCCCAGCGTTTGGAAACCGCAGTGGCCTCGTTTCAGCTGACGGCTGCATAGGGCACTTGGTTTTGTTTAGGCAGCGTAAGAACTGCTCCTATTTTTCCCATCACTGAAAGATCTTTATGTCTCCCCGTTCTCTTGGCCCCTTCACGGTTTCCAGCATTGGCTTGGGCTGCATGAACCTGAGCCATGCCTACGGCCATCCCCCTGATGCACCACAGGCACAGGCTGTGCTGCACGCCGCATTAGATGCAGGCGTAACGCTGTTTGACACAGCGGCGCTCTACGGCTTTGGTGCCAATGAAGAACGCATCGGCCCGGTGCTGGCACCGCACCGCAACCGCATCACCCTGTGCAGCAAAGGTGGTATGGCTGGGGTTGCCGGTGATGATGGTGTGCTGCGTCGTGTTATCGACGGCAGTCCACAAGCCCTGCGCCGAAACTGTGAAGACAGCCTGCGCCGTTTGGGCACAGAGGTGATTGATCTGTATTACCTGCACCGCTGGGACAAGCGCGTGCCTATTGAAGAGTCTGTGGGCGAGATGGCACGCCTGCAACAAGAAGGCAAGATCCGCGCCTTGGGCTTGTCGGAAGTCAGTGCCGACACCCTGCGCCGCGCCCATGCAGAACATCCGATTGCTGCACTGCAAAGTGAATATTCCTTGTGGTCGCGCAATGCCGAGTTGGGCACATTGGCTGCTTGCCAAGAGCTGGGCATTGCCTATGTAGCCTTCAGCCCTGTGGGGCGTGCCTTTCTCACGGGCAAGCTGCAAGAGGTGGGCAGTTTGGTCAAGGGGGATATTCGCACCGCGATGCCACGCTTCGCGCCGGAGGCCTATGCACGCAACCTGCGGCTGTTGGCACCCATGCAGACGTTGGCCGATCAGGTGGGTTGCACGCTGGCGCAACTGGCCATTGCTTGGGTGCTGCACCAAGGCTCCCATGTCATTGCCTTGCCGGGCACCACCCGTGTCGACCATTTGCAAGAAGATGTGCTGGGTGGTGCGCTACAGTTGGATGCCAACGTGCTGTCCGCATTGGACGCGCTGTTCAAACCCGAGGTTATTGCTGGCGACCGCTATGCCCCGCAGGGGCAAGGTGAAGTCGATACCGAGAAATACGCCTTCGAAAAGAAAGGCTGAACATGGCAAGGGGGTCGGCGTGTCGCGCCACCCCATCAATTTGCCATCAGCCCATACCTTTTAGCTATAGCAAAATAGCATAGCTTTAAGGTGTGGTGTACGATGAATCTTCAGCAAATAGAAACCTTTGTCCATGTGGCTGAGAGTGGCAGTTTCAGCAAAGCCGCCGTATTGTTGGACACGGCCCAACCAGCCTTGAGCCGCCAAGTGCGCGCATTAGAAACGGAGCTGCGCGAGACGTTGCTGATCCGCACAGGCCGAGGTGTGGTGCCTACCGATGCTGGGCGGCGTTTGTTGGAGCATGGGCACGCCATCATGCAGCGCGTGGCATTGGCCAAGGAAGACTTGGGGGCTTTGCGTGACGAACCTGTAGGCAGCATTACGGTGGGTCTGCCACCCAGCATGGCGCGGCAACTGACCCGGCCGCTGATTGATGGCTTTCGCAACGATATGCCACGGGCACGGTTGGTGTTGGTGGAAGGTTTTTCCGTACACATTGCCGAGTGGTTGGTATCGGGCCGCATGGATCTGGGGTTGGTGTACACGCCCGAGCCCCATCCGCAGATCGAAATCACCCCCGTGCTACAGGAGCACCTGTGCTTGGTTGGTGCTGCCGACCGATTGGCTCCATGCCAGGAAGTGCCGTTTTCGCAGTTGGCGGAGTTTCCACTCATCATGCCGCAACGTGGTCAGATTTTTCGCAAACTGATGGAAACACAGGCTGCACTGTCGCAGGTGCGCCTGAATGTTGCATGGGAAGTCTCTAGTGTGCCTGCCATTTTGGATCTTGTGCAAGGTGGCTATGGTTATGCGGCATTGACCGACAGTGCTATGCGTGGCTACATCACTGGAGGTTTGCCATCAACTTTGGTAGCCGTGCCTATTACGGCACCGCAAATCACCAGCACGCTGTGTTTGGTGCAATCGGCCAAGAAAAAGGCAACGCCACTGGTGCGCCGTACGGCGGCACTTTTGCACCAGTTGAGCATGCAGGCTTGTATGCCACCTTTGTCTGACTGAATTGCTTTTTATTTTGAAGTTAAGCGGTTGTAGTGTTGTGTCCTGTCCCTAGGTAAGTTTCAATCACGCGCGCATCGTCAGCTAGCGCACTGGCTGGGCCTTGCAAGCTGACCTCACCCATTTCAAGCACATAGCCGTGGTCGGCCACCTCCAGCGCGGCGCGGGCATTTTGTTCCACCAATAGGATAGAAACGCCGGTCTCACGCAGTGCCTGCACATTGCGCAAGATCTCTTGCACGATCAATGGGGCCAAGCCTAGGCTGGGTTCGTCCAGCATCAGCAACTGCGGGCGCGACATCAGCGCCCGGCCTACGGCCAGCATTTGGCGCTCGCCGCCCGAGAGCGTGCCAGAGGTCTGTGTGCGTCTGTCCTTCAGGCGAGGAAACAGGGTGTATACATCGTCGATGTGCTCGCGCCATTGGCGGTTGCCCAAGCGCATCTGGCGAAATCCCCCCAGCACCAAGTTATCTTCCACCGACATGCTGGAAAACAGCTCACGCCGCTCGGGCACCAAGGCAATGCCCAGCATCACGCGCTCTTCCAACGTGAGCTCTTGGATACAGGTGCCGTTGTAGTGGATGCTGCCCTTGCTGGGCAGCACGCCCATCAGCGTATTGAGCAGCGTGGTTTTGCCAGCGCCATTGGGGCCAATCACGGTGACAATGCTGCCCTTGTTCAGGGTCAGGTCAATGCCGTGCAGCACCTCGGCGCGGCCATAGCCTGCGCGCAGGCCAGTGATTTGTAAAAGAGGCGTCGTCATATCAATGTTCCGTTCCCAAATAGGCAGCACGCACCTTCTCGCTTTGCTGCACTTCGGTGGGGGTGCCTTCCATCAGGTGGGTGCCAAATTCCATCACCACGATGTGGTCGCAAATGTCCATCACCAATCCCATGTCATGCTCCACCAGCAAGATCGCCATGCCCTCAGCACGCAACGTACGCAGCACCTCGGCCAGCTCTTGCTTTTCCTTGTGGCGTAAACCGGCGGCCGGTTCGTCCAACAGCAGCAGGGCGGGGTCGGCACACAGTGCCCGCGCAATCTCCAGCAGACGCTGCGGGCCCATAGACAAATCCCCCGCTTTGTGGTGCAGGTAAGCCCCCATGCCAACGCGGCGCAGTTGGCGTTCAGCCTCTGCAAACAGTTGGCGCTCCTCGGCACGGTCCCAATGCAGCATGGCAGACAGAGCGCCTTTGCCACTGCGCAGGTGGGCACCCAAGGCCACGTTTTCCAGCACCGTCATGTCTGGCACCATCTTCACATGCTGAAAGGTGCGCGACATACCACGGCACGCAATGGCGCGCGAGGGCAGTCCACTGATGCGCTCGCCACGAAACAGCACTTCACCGCTGGTCAGGCCCAGCACACCCGTCACAAGGTTAAAGGTGGTGGATTTGCCTGCACCGTTGGGCCCGATCAGCCCTGTAATTTGGCCCGCACGGATTTGGAAGCTGATGTCGTTGACCGCGACCAGCCCACCAAACTGTTTGCGGATGGCACGCACATCCAGCACCACATCACCTGTTGTAGGTTTGGGCTGCATGGGCAAGGCTGGAGCTTGGGCCCAGTCCTGTTTGCGTGGCGCACGTGGCAAGCGACGGTCAATAGCGTCCCACAACCCACTGGGGAGGTACTTGAGTACCAACACGATCAGGATGCCAAAAACGATCAACTCATAATTGCCACTGGTGCCAATCAATTTGGGCAGCAAAACCTGCAATTGGTCTTCCAGCAGCTTCACGATACCGGCCCCCGCAGCCGCGCCCCAAACATGGGCAGCCCCCCCCAACACGGCCATAAACAGGTATTCAATACCCATCTTCAAACCGAAAGGCGATGGGTTCACCGTCTGCTGGAAGTGTGCAAACAACCAGCCCGAAATAGACGCCAACATGGCCGCCAGCACAAACACGCCAACTTTGTAGCGGAAGGTATCCACCCCCATGGCTTCTGCCATCTGTGTGCCGCCTGCCAATGCCCGGATGGCCCGGCCCGTGCGAGAGTTGAGCAAACGCACCACGGCCACGCAGGCCAACAGCGCCAAAGCCCACACAAGCGCATAGAACAAGCGCAGCTTACCCAGATCCAAGCCAAACAGGCTCAGGCCAGGCACACTCAAAATGCCATCGTACTTGCCCAGCGCATCCAGATTGCCCAGCAGGTAATACAGCGCCAGCGCCCATGCCATAGTAGCCAGTGGCAGATAGTGGCCCGACATGCGCAGGGTGATGGCGCCGATGAGGGTGGCGCTGGCGGTGGTCAGACCCAAACCCATCCACAGCGTGAACCAAGGCGACAGGCCCAACTGCGTGGTCAGATAGGCGCTGGTGTAGGCACCCACGCCCACGAAAGCCGCTTGTCCGAAGGAGGTCAGACCGCAGACCCCAGTGAGCAATACCAGGCCCAGTACCGGCAATACGTAAATGCCAATGTAGTTGAGCTGGATGATCCAGAAGTCGGGCAGGGGCAGCAGTGCCAACGCAGTCAGCGCGGCGGCCAGCGCCCACAGCCCCCCACTGCGCAGAAGGTTACTGGCACTGCGGTCGTTGTCTGTAGGAGTGGCGTATGTGGAAAGACTGTGCATGGTCAATGCTCCTCGTTGGCATGGGGCGAGCGCAGCGAACGCCACAACAGCACCGGCAAAACGATGGTGAAAACGATGACTTCTTTGAAGGCACTGGCCCAGAAAGAGCCAAATGACTCAATGGCACCGACGCTCAAGGCACCCAGCAAGGCACCGGGGTAGCTGTGCAGCCCCGCGATCACGGCCGCCACAAAGCCCTTGAGGCCAATCAGAAAGCCCGAGTCATAAAAAATGGTGGTGGTGGGGCCAATCAGCAGCCCCGACAGTGCGCCAATCAGCGCCGCCATGGCAAAGGTGAGTTGGCCCGCGCTTTCAGTGGAAATCCCCATCAGCCGTGCCCCCAAGCGGTTCACTGCTGTAGCGTGCAGCGCCTTGCCATACAGGCTGCGCTCAAAAAACAGCCGTAGCAACACAATCAGCGCAGCTGAGGCCAAAAAGATGATGAGTGCTTGGCCACTCAGCGTCAACGGGCCGATCGACAGGTTGCTATCCCAGAAAGAGGGATTGCGAAAACCCTCTGCCCCAAAGAACAGCAGGCCCAACCCCGTCATCGCAAAATGCACGCCCACCGAGACGATCAACAACACCAGCGAACTCGAACCGGCCAAAGACTGGTAGGCCACCCGGTACACCAGCGGCCCATACGCTGTTACCAGGGCCAGCGACAGCAATGCTTGCACGGCCAACGGAAATTGGCGCGGTGCTGCCCACAACGACACCAGTCCCACAGCCAAGGCCGGCACTGCGGTGCGCAGTGCCGCTTTGACGGCAGGGGAGGCACTGCCACGGTGGCGCCACACAGAAACCAGTTCCATCATGGCCGCAACGCCCGCGATGATGAACAACAGCCATACCGTGCCAGGCACCTGGCCTGTTTGAAAAACGGCCAGCGTGAGTGCGCCGTAGGCGACAAACTCGCCCTGAGGAATAAAAATGACCCGTGTGACCGAGAACACCAGGACGATGCCCATCCCCAGCAGCGCGTACACCGCACCGTTGGTCAGGCCGTCCAGCGTCAACACGCTGGCGATGGTGAAATCCATAGCAAAAATCCAAAAGTGCGCAGCCACGCGCACCAGAGACAAAAGCCGCTGGTGCGTTGGCTACTGCGAAAGAAGAGGGCTTACTGATCGACCTTGAACTCGCCACCCACGACTTTGAGCATCACGCCCGTCTCGTTGGTGAAACCCCAGTGATCATTGGGTGTCCATGCAAGCACACCTTGCGACAGCACGGTGCGCCCCATGTTTTCCAGCGCATCGCGCAGCGCCGCACGGAACTCGGGCGTGCCAGGCTTGGCTTTCTTCAAAGCCACTGGCGCAGCCTTTTCCAGCACGGTGTAGGCATCCATGCCGTGGGCGGCAAATTGGGTGCGGGTGTTCGGGCCATAGGTCTTTTCGTAAGACTGCACATAGGCCATCGACAGGGGTTTAGAGGGATGGGTATCGGGCAGTTGCTCTGCCAACGGGCCAGGGCCAGAAACCACGAAGGCACCTTCGGCATCCTTGCCTGCCGTGCGCATCAGATCGCGCGTGGCAGCGGCATGTGTCTGGTAGACCTTGCCTTGGTAGCCCCGCTCTTTGACGGCTTTTTGCGGCATACCAGCACCGCTGCCTGATGCAACGATCAAAATCGCATCGGGTTTGACAGCCGTGAGCTTGAGCGCCTGCGCCGTCACGCTGGTGTCAGTGCGTGCAAAACGCTCCGTTGCCACCACTTGAATGCCCACCTTGGCCGCTTCCTCGTTCAGCCCCTTGAGCCACAGCTCGCCATAAGCATCGGTGTAGCCCAGAAAGCCCACGGTCTTGATGCCCTGTTTCTTCATATGGGCCACCAGCGCATGGGCCATCACGGCGTTACTTTGTGTCAGGCGGAAAGTCCATTTGTCTTTCCCCTGTGGCAGCGCCGCAGGCGAGGTAGCCAGTTGGGGCGTGCCCGATGCTGCAGCCACATCGGCAATAGGAATTGCCACCGGTGTAGCCGTCGAACCCACAATCACGTCCACCTTTTCTTCAGTCACGAGGCGCTGGGCGCTCTTGACCCCCGCAGTCGGGTCGCTTGCATCATCGAGGATGATGACTTTCAGGTTCTCTCCCCCCAGCGTTTTGGGCCAGATGGCAATCGCATTCTTGACTGGAATGCCCAAACCCGAGGCCGGGCCCGTCAGCGGCTGCACCACGCCTACTGTAATGTCGGCTTGAGCCGCCCCGAGAAAGGTCAAGGAAAGTGCTGCAGCGAGCGTGGAACGCAAAAAATTCATGGTCTTGTCTCCTATCGGCTGTTGGTGAAATCGAACGTTGTCTAGCGTTCTGGGATAACCTGAATTTTGATTATGATTCATAACTAATTCAAGCCAAAGACTCGCCTTTTTCATCGGGGATTACCCTCGGCACCGCCCCGAAAGACACCCACGGATCACGAAAACCTGGTGGCGATGGATCTCCACCCCACAGCGCCCAATCCAGGGGGACAGCATCGCATTCCGAACGCCGAGACTGCAGAGGCCAGACACGCCATCTGCCGAGATACACCAGAAAACAAGGCTTAAAGCAGCCCCCCTCGCGCACTGTGGACGCACCACCCCATGACCGCATGGCCTCAGGGCCATCTGTCACACAGAGTCGGTTGCGTACATCAACGGGCCATAACGCCCCGCTCATTCCCCCAGCGAAGGCTAAGGGCGCTCAGTTGCCGTCATAGACTTTTTGCAGCAAAGCGATCAACGTGGTGCGCTCCGCCGCCGTCAGGCGGGCTGTGGCATCAATCTCCGCTTGTTCAATGATGCTTTCGACCTCGGCGGTCAATTGCTGACCGGCCGCCGTCAAATACAAGCCCATCGCGCGTCCATCGCTAGGGTGGGGACGACGCTCAATCAATTTGCGCCGTTCTAAAGCGGCTACCAGCCCCACCAGATTGGGGGGCATGATGCTCAGTGCCGCACAGACATGGCGTGACGTCAATCCCGTGTTGTGCGCCAGCAAGGACAGCACCGACAGCTCCACGACCTTCAGCTCATACGCCGCGATACGTTGCTCCACCAGCCCCACAATGTGCAATGCAGCTCGGCGGGCGTTGTAACCCGCTTGGGATCGCAGAAAAGACGCATCAATCTGCTGCACAGCATCGGCGTCTGTCGTCTGGGTGCGGTTGGTTTTTCGGGAGCGAATACGTGGCATAGGCGCAAAGCGATCTGGGATGTTACTGAGACAATCTTCCCAGTGTACGGTTGGACTGAACCATTCATGCCTTCTGACGGAAGGCCGCAGGCGTAAAGCCGGTGTGGCGCCGGAAAAATCGGCTGAAATAGGCCGGGTCTCGAAAACCCAGATCAAACGCCAGCTGCGATACCGGAGCTTGCACATACATGAGCAAGCGGCAGGCTTCGCGCACCAGACGTTCATGCACAATTTGTTGGGCCGACAAGCCGGTTTCGGCGCGAACCAAGCGGTTGAGTCGCTCGGTCGATAGGCCGAGTTCACTGGCGTAATGGGTGATAGGCCAGTGCTTGGTGTAGTGTTTTTCTACCAGCACCAGCCATCGCGTATACAACGCATGTTGCCCCTGCACGCGAGGGCGCTCATCGGAGTGAGCACGCCATTGCGCCAATTGCCAGACCACACAACGCCCCAGCCACAAGGGAACCGGGCCGCTCACCAAGGCAGAGGGGGCTTGGGCTTCGGCATGCAACGCCTGCCACAGCACATCCAAGCGCAACATGGCGGCATCCTCTGCAGGGAGCGGGATGGCAGCGGGGGTCGCAAACAGGGTGCGCAATGCGGTGCCAGCCTCCTCGTCATCACGTTCTGCCAGCAGTGCTGCATCGAAGGTGAAAACATAACCTTGTGTGTGCCGGGCAAAACGGAATGCATGTGCCACGCCAGGCGGTATCACCAAGGCTACAGGGCCGCTGGCAGCAATCCGTGTTTCATCCAACAGCGCATGCACGCTGCCATGCCGAAGCCACAGCAATTGGTGCAAACCGTGGTGGATATGTGCATCGATTTCCCAATCGTACAGACGGCTGCGTGAATCGATGGATTCGATGTGCAGCATCCGCAACGTGCCTGCACGCCCTTCGCCGTACAGGGCAAAAACGGGTAGGCGGCGCAGCGGGCGGCGGGATATGACAGGTGCAGGCATGTCAGCAAATATACGTCAAAAGTACCAGTGGCACAGGTGTTTCGTCCGACTGTGTGCGAGGCTTTTTTTTCACAATTCGGGGCTTGTTTTAAGTCAACTACAAGGAGACATCTCTTATGAAAACCCAAGTCGCTATCATCGGCGGCGGCCCTTCGGGCCTGCTACTTTCACAACTGCTAGACCGCAAAGGCATCACCAACGTGGTGCTGGAAAAGCACACCCGCGACTATGTGCTGGGGCGCATCCGTGCTGGGGTGCTGGAGCACGGTTTTGCGGCACTGATGCGAGAAGCTGGCGTGGGCGAGCGGATGGACAGTGAAGGTGAAATTCACGAGGGCTTCTACATTGCCACCCAAGGCGAGCGCAAGCGCATCGACCTGCACGCACTCACGGGCGGCAACTCGGTGGTGGTGTATGGGCAAACCGAAATTACCCGTGATTTGTACGATGGTCGTGCCCGTATGAACGGGGCCGTGATCCACGAAGCAGAAGATGTGCAACCCCACGGCATGGAGAGTGATGCGCCCTACGTCACCTTCCGCAAAAATGGCGAGTCACAGCGCATTGACTGCGACTACATCATTGGTTGTGACGGTTACCACGGTGTGAGCCGCGCCAGCATTCCTGCAGACCGCATTCGTACCTATGAGCGCATCTACCCATTTGGCTGGTTGGGCCTGCTTTCGCAAACCAAGCCCGTTTCGCCCGAACTGATTTATGCACGCCACGAGCGCGGTTTTGCGCTGTGTTCGCTGCGCTCGCAAGTCCTCAGCCGCTACTATGTGCAAGTGCCACTGACGGACAAGGTAGAAGATTGGTCTGATGACCGCTTCTGGGGCGAGCTGAGCAACCGTCTGCCCTCGGATGTTGCGGCCACCCTGCAAACGGGCCCATCGATTGAAAAGAGCATTGCACCACTGCGCTCTTTCGTCGCAGAGCCCATGCGGTACGGGCGCATGTTCTTGGCGGGCGATGCCGCACACATTGTGCCCCCCACGGGTGCGCGTGGCCTCAACAGTGCTGCATCGGATATCTATTACCTCTACCACGCCTTGCTGGCGTACTACCAACAAAACGACTCCAGCGGATTGGATGCGTACTCTGATAAAGCGTTGGCGCGGGTGTGGAAGGGGCAGCGTTTCTCGTGGTGGATGACCAACCTCCTGCACACCTTCCCAGACCAAATTCCTTACGACCAACATCTGCAACAGACAGAACTGGACTATCTCTTCTCCTCGCAGCACGCACTGGCATCGCTGGCAGAGAACTATGTAGGTCTGCCGTTCTGATTGCAAATACCCACCAGCACCTCTGCCAGCCTTGAGCTGCCCTAGACTTCGCAGAGACTGCTGGCTTGAACCTGAGCACCCATTCCAGGGTGCTCAGTGCCACAAATGGCCTGCTCTTTCAAGCAATCCCGCGGTTCATCAATCCAAATCAACCCCGCCTTGCGGCCCACTGATCAGTGTATGCCCGCCTGCGGGCGCTCACCGGCCCACCCATCATGCGCCGCGCGTGCGCATCCACGCAACACAGGCCGCATACCGCCAACCCGGCCAAATCCGGACAGAGTTGACATCCTCCCCGCCCTAAAGGACGGGGATTCCTACTGCTAGACGGCGATGCCCCGCCGCGAGAATGTTGCGTGCTGCATTCACATCACGGTCATGTGCCTCCCCGCAATCGCTGCACGTCCATTCCCTTATTCGCAAACCCGCCCTACCTTTCGGACTGCTGGTGGGAATGGCCCCACAGCACGAGCAAGTCTGGGTGGTGTAGCTTTCATTCACTACTTCAAAGACGATACCGGCCTGATGGCTCTTGTATTCCAACATCGTCTTGA